>DATNBZ010000163.1:0-40770 GCA_035607285.1 Blastocatellia bacterium
CTTGTCGATTGCAAGGTACTACCCGACTAAAGTCGGTACTCTGAACGCTGGTCACCTGAACGCTTCCGAGATCTGACTTCTGACCTCTGACCTCTGACTTCTGACCTCTGACCTCTGACCTCTGGCTTCTGACCTCTGACCTCTGACCTCTGACCTCTGACCTCTGACCTCTGACCTCTGACCTCTGACTTCTGACCTCTGACCTCTGACCTCTGACTTCTGACCTCTGGCTCGTCCGTTGCCCGCTGCTTCTATACACTGCTATTGTTTCCACTCGGCCACGCGCAGGTTGAACCCCCAAACGAGAGGATTCTTATTTTGAGAACTCGATTATTTTTGATCGTATTGACGGTCGCGCTCGCGATTGGAGGCTGCTCGGTGCTGTCTCACAAGGCGCCCACCGAGGATGTTGATAAGGCCGCGGGTCTTTTCTTTCAGCGACTGGACAACCAGGACTTCAACGCCATCTATGACGATTGCTCCAAGCGGTTCAAAACCAACAAACCAAAGCAAACAATACTCGAGAACCTCGGGCAGCTTGCCTCAAATGGGAAGACACTGGACTTTCAGCGAACGGGCATGCCGGTTGAAGGACAGGGAAACGACCGCGTAGTGTCCCCGGTTTACAAAGTGATATTCGAGCAGATGTCGGGCGAAGTCACTCTGAACTTTCAAGACGAAAGCGGAGAGTGGAAGCTGCTCGGTTTTGCTTTCAAACCGCGCCGGCAGTGACGTACCGGGGCCGGGTCTCGCGGTCGTCGTTTGTGGATTGATTTGAAAATGGCCCCGATTAGTAGTTTGCGCGGACAGTTGTCTACGCTACCTCAGGAGGTTCCATGGGATTGCGGTTTTGTTTGTGTTTCATCGCCGTTGTTGTGCTTGCGTCCATTTCTACGGTTGGATCCAACGTCAGGTCCTCAGTTGGATCAGTGGGTATTGCAAGCCGCGCATCAAGCGTCAACCCAACTCCGTCAGGCAAACCCACGACTGCATACGCCGGCGCGGCGATCGCTTCACCGTCCTACAGAAGTCCGGGGAAGCTTCACAAGCTTGTCGTGTCGAACGACAATCGCGAAGCGCTCGAACAAGCGCGAGCAGAGGGGGCGGTCAAGGTTTCTGATTATGGCTCATTCACACTGTTTGCTATTGAAGACGGCGCGCTTCAGAGGACCGAGGCACTCACGAGCGAAGAGCGCTCGGGGCTGACTGCTGACCCGGCGACCGCAAGACCATCAGTTCGGGACGACTTCAATTTGCTATTGCTGCGCTCCGGCGCGATTGATACGACGGACACGGAAACGGCAGGCTCGTTTGTCGGGATGGGCCGGTCAGCCGAGTCCTTTGGTCTGCACTCGCTTGCCTCGTCGAGCCCCTCGAGTGATCGGGCTTCACAGTTAAGGCTCATTCAATTTGTTGGTCCGGTAAAGCGTGCGTGGATCGAGCAGCTACAGGCGAGCGGACTCGAGCTTGTGGCTTATGTTCCCAACAATGCGTACCTGGTCCGCGGTGATCAGAACGCGCTGGCTCGGCTGACGGCGCGCAACCAGAGCGCCGAGGCTCGCAGGGAAGGGTTCGTTCAATGGCAGGGTCCGTTCCTTAACGGCTACAAGCTTCATCCTCGACTGGCTGCCGTAGGAGCTGACGCGGGTGAGATAACCATCGCGGTCCAGCTTGCGTTGGGGAGCGCCGAACGTGACGCTCGAAATAATGCCGAGGTCAGGCAGGCGAGAAGAATTGCTTCGTCGGTGATGGTCGATGCGTATAGTGTGGCAAACTTCACAACGCTGCGAATCAGGATTGATGCAAGCCGGGTGGCCGATCTCGTCGCTCTGCCGGACGTTGTTAACGTCGAGCCCTGGACCCCGCCTCAATTGTTCGACGAACGCTCTTCGCAAATCGTCGCGGGGCAGTTGACCGCCGACCATACCGCGCCGCGCGGCCCGGGCTATGTTGCATGGCTTACAGCGCATGGTTTTTCGTCGAACTCCACCTTTGCAATCGACGTCGCGGACACGGGCGTCGACCGCGGACTGATCACCGCCGACAAGCTTCATCCTGACTTCCTGGATTCGAATAAACAGAGTCGCGTTTTGTATGCCCGGGACTACACATCGGAGCTTGATCCCGGTGATATCCCGGGCCACGGGACGATCAACATGTCGATTGCGGCGGGAGGCAACACTTCGTCGGCAACCGGCGCGCGAGACTCAGCGGGCTACAATTACGGGTTGGGTGTTGCCCCGTTCGCAATGCTGGGCGCGTCCAAGATTTTTCAGTCAAACCAGAATTTTGATCTCATCGAACCTTATACAAAGCTTGTCTCAGACGCGTATCGCGACGGCGCTCGAGTGTGCTCGAACAGTTGGGGTTCGCCCTCCAATTTTTATTCGATTGATTCTGCGGAATACGATCTCCGAGTGCGGGACGCGGCGCCGGATCAACCCGGCAATCAGGAGATCTCGATCTGCTTCGCCGCCGGAAACGTCGGGGCCGCCAAGGCCATCGGCGAACCAGGCAGCGGCAAGAATGTAATCTCGGTTGCCGCAGGCGAAAGCTCGCGCAAAGACGGAACCGACGGCTGTAATGTAAGAGACACCGACGCCGACAGCGCAATGGACATCGCTTTCTTCTCTTCGGGAGGGCCGCTCGAGGATGGACGGATTAAGCCCGACATAACGGCGCCGGGCACTCACATTGAAGGCGCAGCCTCACAGAATCCTGACTTTGACGGATCGGGGATTTGCGGGCAGAACCTGGACAATCCATTCTTTCCCACGGGACAGACACTATACACGTGGTCCTCGGGCACCAGTCATTCGACGCCGCAGGTGGCGGGTGGCGCCGCGCTGGTTCGCCAGTTCCTGATTAACAGGGGCGAACAGCCAAATGCGGCGCTCATAAAAGCGCTGATGCTCAATACGACGACTTACATGACCGGGGCTCGCGCGGCGGGCAACCTGCCGCAAGCGCAGCAGGGCTGGGGACTGTTGAACCTGGATCGCGCGTTTGACGCAACGCCGAAAATTTTCGTCAACCAGACAAATACATTTACCGACAGCGGCCAGGAGTTCGTGTTTACCGGAGAGGTGAAGGACCCGACCCAGCCTTTTCGCGTAACACTTGCCTGGTCTGACGCGCCCGGCTTTTCCGGAGCCGCGCCGTGGGTGAATAACCTTGATCTCGAAGTGACGATCAACGGCCAGGTTTATCGCGGAAATAATTTTCTCGGTCAGGATTCGCAACCCGGCGGAGTCGCGGACACAAAGAACAACGTCGAAGGCGTATGGCTCCCGGCGGGAACGATCGGCTCCTTTATCGTTCGAGTGCGCGCCGGCAACATCGCCGGCGACGGAGTGCCCGGTAACGCCGACGCTACGGATCAGGACTTCGCGCTGGTGGTCTACAACGGCGAAAAGAAAGATGTGCCGGTTGCGACGCTGACAAGCTTCACGCTGTCCGCGGGTCCTGACAATGTTGTCGACCCGGGTGAAGGCGTTTCGATGGGTGTGACTGTAGGAGATCTCTCATCAATCGCTCTTACGGCTGCGCACGGGACCCTGTCGACAACAACGAGCGGCGTGACTGTGACGACGAGCGGCGCTGATTTTCCAAACATCGGTCCGGGGCAGAACGCCGCTGGCGCAACACCGTTTGGCTTCTCCGTAGACAGGACCGTCGCGTGCGGTGCTACGCTGAACTTCGTACTGGAAATTACAAGTCAGGGTTCGGTGTCGCGAATCCCGCTTACGGTGCGAGTCGGCAAGGCGCAATCGATAGACGTGTTTTCGGATGACGTCGAGTCGGGAGAGTCAAAGTGGACTCACGAGAGCGGTATCAAGAAGAAGAAGTTTCGAGTGGATACCTGGACGCAGTCGGGCAAGCGGGTTCATTCGGGAACCAAGGCATGGTTTTCGCCGGATCCCGGAGACAAGGTTATCGACGCGCACCTGGACACGCTACCGCTTCAGCTTCCAACTGACCTGCGCAACCTGCAACTGGTGTTTTACCATACGTTCGAGTTCGAGCGCGGGACGTTTGACGGGGCGGTGCTCGAGATATCGGCCGGTGGTGACTTCGAAGACCTTGGTTCAAAGATCCTGACGGGCGGCTACACGGGCACTCTCTACAGGGTCACCGACAACCCGCTAGCCAACCGGCCCGGATGGGTCGATGGGCGGCTTGGGACCTTTCAGCAGGTAGTCGTCGATTTGAGCAGCTACGCCGGCAAGACGGTGACGATCAGATTTCGCATAGGTAGCGACGTCAATGGCCGGGGGCTCGGTTGGTACATTGATGACGTGAGCCTGAGAGGCGATCGGGTGACTTGCACGCCGGTGAGTGTAGAGTAGTGATCGTTATGCTGACAGGAGCGATTCAACGAAGAGCGTCGTCGAAGCTGGATGCCCGAGATCGAACCAGCGATTCCGGCTCATCACGTTAGTGCTGTCCTAATCTGTGTTGCTGCACTTATGAGAGGCGTATCAGGCGGCGGCCTATCATAAGGCTGACGAGACTATGTCAGAAAGTGTGGGGGCCCGCATTGCGGGCACCTCTCGATAGAAGATGTGTACTAAATCCTTCCGTGGCCGCGTAACGGCTTCCTCATTGCCGGTGTTCGTCGGAATAGGTGGCCGCTACGCGGCCCACGATAATCCTGCGCACCGTTCTATCGAGAGGCGCCCGCTATGCGGGCCTTCCACAGGTTTTGGCACAGTCGCTGACGTCTTGGGCTATAAACATCTCGCCCCTGCGGGGCTGAGTAACAGGCGCTATGCCAACCAACCTTGAATCTAGCTTTATGCGCAAGGACGATGATGAACTCCTTGCGATCGCTCACTCGGAGGACTACCGACCTGAGGCTCAGCGACTAGCAAAGGCGGTGCTCCTCAGGCGCCGATCGCCGCCAGGAAAAGTTGAGGAGTGGCGAGATCCAACCGCAGAGTTTACTGCTAAACCCTGGGCCTACGGCAAGTCGGCATCCGCCCTAAGACAGATGTCCAAACGTCGCCGGTTTGTGACCCGGCTAATCTTCTGGCTGTTCATCACGCTTAGCAGTTTTGGTATATACAAAGCACGGCGGACGCTTGATCTGGGCGGCGCTTTCTTTCTGATCTTTTGGTGTTTACCGTTGTGGTACTTATGCTTTATTCGTCCCTTGCTTCATAGTATTCTTTTTTGGCGAACTCCCCTGCAGATTTTGTTACTGCGCCCCTTCGAGTTCCCTAAAAGTCAACAACGTACGAGGCGGTTCGCAAGAGAGTATCTGCGGTACTTGGGTCACACATACACGCTGTCCGATCCGGAAGTTAAGCCGCGCCCACTGTTCCTCGAGAGTGTTCAAGTTTTGTTAGTGCTCTCCTCACTATGGCTGTATCGCGCATTTCGTCCTTACTATAAGGTTAAGACGGATGAAGATGTGACAGGACTCAAAGAGTTTATTAACGGAAGATTTGCTCGCAACATAGCATGGGTACTATCTTGGGATAAGCTTTTTAAGATCTCATGTACGGTGCAGACTTGGAAACGCACCGTCCAACACCTTATTAATACCGCGCAGTTGATCGTAGTCGATCTCTCTCATGCTGGTGAAGGGCTAAGGTGGGAACTCGATGAGGCAAGGTTCTACCAGACGACGGGCAAGCTGGTTTTCATATGTTATGAGGACTATCTTGATGCGGCGCGAACATTTCTGGAATCCAATGGATGGCTCGGTGGTCCCGAACTGGAGCTGTTCGTGTATGCGGATAACGGGATAGCCCGCAGACACCAGGAACTTATGCGTACGCTTGTCTCCGTTGCCGCTTCGTCTCTCAAAGCTAATGATTCAGCGGGGCCGCGCGCCTGATAGCGCCTTTTTCATTCACTTCTGCCGGGGAGCATGTCCTCCGAGCCAGCTACGCGCGTTCCATGACCTAAGATCAAGGACCGCAAAGGACCGCAAAGGACCGCAAAGCTTACTGCCATCCGCCGCCGAGCGCCTTGTAGAGCTGCACCAGCGATAGCAACTCGTTTCGCTTTGTCTGTGAAAGGCTCAACTGCGCATTGAAGAGATCCCGGTCCGCATCCAGCGCGTTGAGCAACGTGTCCACCCCGCCCCGATAGCGCAAGTACGCAAGCCGCGATCGGTCCTCCAACGTAGCCACCAGCAGATCCTGTTGAACTCGTATCTCCCGAACCTTTCGATACTGAACCAGCGCGTCCGAGACCTCACGAAAAGAGTTCTGAATCGCCCGCTCATACTCGATCAGCGCTATCTCCTGTTGCGCCTTTGCGAGCTTTACACTCGATTTGATTCTGCCCGCGGTGAAGATCGGCTGTGTAATCCGCGGCACAAATGACCAGGTGCTGGCCGGGTTGGTGAACAGACTCGCGAGCTGGTTACTCTGAGTGCCCAGGAACCCCGTCAGGCTGATGGTCGGAAAGTAAGCGGCCTTCGCCACGCCGATGTCGGCGTTGGCGGCAATCAGATTCTGCTCGGCTGCTCTGATATCCGGCCGGCGCTCGAGCAACGCGGACGGCAAACCCGGCGGCACGGACGGTGGCTGCTCCTGATCGCCCAGGGCTCGGCCGCGTGCAACTGAGGCCGGATTCTTTCCGATCAACAAACTGATCCGGTTTTCGGTTTGCTCGATTTGACGTTCGGCGTCGGGCACTTCCTCAGCCGCGCTGTAGACCAGTTGTTCGGCCTGGCGCACTTCGAGCATCGTTGCCACTCCGCCTTGCTGGCGAACCTTTATCAGTTGCAGCGAATTCTGTCGCGTAGCAAGGGTCCTTCTGGCGATGTCGAGTTCGAGATCCAACTCGAGCAAGGTGAAGTAAGAAGTTGCGACATCGCTTACAAGTGTAGTCAACACAGTTCTGCGATCTTCTTCACTCGCTTGCAACTGAGCGCGCGCGGCTTCGGTTTGCTTTCGCAACCGGCCCCATACGTCGATTTCAAAAGACAGCAAATTCAGCAGAATCGTTCCGAAGGTTCGGTCCCGCGAGACGCCGGGCGGAAGTGGAAAAGACCCTCTCGTAGAGTTGCGTTGCTTGGTGATGTCAGCCGTGCCGGTGATCTCAGGGAACTGGCCGGCACGGGTGATTCCGAGTTGCGCTCGAGCGGCGCTAACTCGCGCGACTGCCTCGCGAAGATCGTGGTTCTGTGTGAAAGCGGTGTTGATCAGACCCTGGAGCTGAGTGTCTTTGAAGACCTCGAACCACTTCAGATCGGCGAGTGAGTGAGCATCGGGCGGCGCGCTAGGATCGGCACTTCCGCGAAACACATCCGGGGTCGTGACCGACGGCCGATGATACTTCGGGCCGACGGTGCAGCCGGTCAGGAGAGCCAGGACTAAAGCGAGGATGGTGATTCGGTTAATCGTAGTCTTGTTCATCAGAAGAGATTTTCCATTTCATTGCCATCAGAAGATTTTCCATTTGAGATTTGAGATTTGAGATTTGACATTTCTCATCGCGCGTCGCTGGTCACTCGATGACAAATGAAGGATGTCAAATGACAACTGGAAAATCCTCAGTCTCCGCTGCGGGCGTTCAGAGTACCGACTTTAGTCGGGCAGTGCCTTGTGCTTTTGGAGCTTTTGTTTCGCGATGCACTGGCCGACTAAAGTCGGTACTCTGAACGCCCGCATCTCAAAGTAAGGGCGTCGAAAGCACAAAGCACTGCCCGACTAAAGTCGGTACTCTGAACGCCTGCAGCTCAATCGCCGGCTGCCGGTTCGGGCGAGTCCGGCAGCGCTTCCGCAACGCGCCTCTTCGCGCCCGAGTATTTCTCAACGACATAAAAAGTCGCCGGTATGATGAAGATCGCAATCCCCGTAGCCGCGAGCATCCCCACGATTACAACCGTCCCCAGGATTCTTCTCCCTGCGGCTCCGGAGCCCGAAGCCATCCACAGCGGAACGCAGCCGAGGATGAATGCAAACGATGTCATGAGGATCGGACGCAATCGAAGCCTGGCGCCCGCGAGCGCAGCCTCGGCGAGATCGCGTCCCTTTTCGAATTCAGCCTTCGCGAACTCGACGATCAATATTGCGTTCTTTGCCGAGAGACCGATCAACACGATCAATCCGATTTGCGCGTACACGTCGAGATCGAGCCCTCGCAACAAGAGCCCGATGAAAGCGCCAAAGACCGCAATCGGCACAGTCAACAAAACCGAAAACGGAAGCGACCAGCTCTCGTACAGGGCGGCCAGGATCAAGAATACGAAAACGAGCGATAGCGCAAACCCGGCGGCGGCAGCGCCCGAGGCTTTTCGTTCCTGATAGGAGAGATCCGCCCAGTCGTAACTGATCTCTGGCGGAAAAACTTCTTTCGCCACTTCTTCGAGCGCGGCATTTGCCTGCCCCGAGCTGTAGCCCGGCGCCGCCGCGCCGATCACCTGGGCTGCGCGATACACGTTGAAGCGGTTCGTATACTCGGGCCCGTTTATCTTTCGCGTAGTCACCAGCGACGACAGCGGCACCATCGTGCCGTCGTTGCTCCGCACGTAATACTGGCGGATGTCAGTGTCGGTCATCCGCTCTTGCCCTTCGGCTTGAAGAAAGACTCTCCATTGCCGGCCGAAGCGATTGAACTGGTTCAAAAACAGTCCTCCGAGATAAGCCTGCATCGTTTGATAAACGTCTCCGATCGCGACTCCTTGCTTTAAGACTTTATCCCGGTCGACGTCGGCATAGATCTGCGGAACGGCCGCGGAAAAGCCGGAGTTGACGGCGGTAAGTTCAGGACGCTTTCGACACGCTTCGAGGAATTTCTGAAGATTCTGATCGAGAAAGTCTACGGTGCCGCCGCTTCTGTCCTGGATCCAGAGAGAGAAGCCGCCCGCAGCTCCAAGTCCTGGAATTGATGGAGGCAGAAGCGCGATGGGGATCGCTTCGGGAATCTCGGCAGTCATCGCGCCGTTCAATTTTCGAGAAATTCCCTGCGCCGAAAGGTCGGTCGATGAGCGCTCATTCCACGGTTTAAGGATCACAAAGAAGAACCCATTGTAGCTGGCCGATACTCGAGTCAGCAGACTGAACCCGCCAATCGTATTGTAGGCCTGAATACCATCCGTTCTGTCGAGGATCGCCTCGACCTTTTTCAGAACAACATCGGTTCTTTCAAGCGAAGCCGCCGGCGGGAGCTGCACGTTCAGCAGCAGGTAGCCATAGTCTTCATCGGGAAGGAAGCTCGTCGGAAGCCGCAGGCCCAGGACTGCATCCAGTCCCGCAAAAGCCCCGATGATCAGAAGCGCGACGAGCGCTTTGCGAATCAAGCTATGACTCAAGCCGATGTAGCTGTTCGTTCCTTTGGTGAACCATCGATTGAAGCCATCGAAGAATCGGCCAAGCGGCCCGCGAGTCTTCTTTCGCGGCTTGAGCAGCAGCGCCGCCAGCGCCGGGGAAAGAGTCAGTGCATTGAACGCAGAAATGAGAACGGAGATCGCAATCGTCACCGCGAATTGATTGTTCAAGCGGCCCTGAATTCCTCCGACAAACGCGATCGGAAGAAATACGGAAGACAGGATCAATGCGATTGCGATTACCGGCCCCGATACTTCCTGCATCGCCAGAATCGTGGCCTCACGTGGAGCCATTCCTTCTTCGATGTGATGTTCGACCGCTTCGACTACTACGATTGCATCGTCTACAACCAGACCAATAGCCAACACCAATCCGAAGAGGGACAGCGTGTTGATCGAAAACCCGAGCAGCGGAAAAACGGCGAACGTGCCGATCAGCGACACAGGCACGGCGATCATCGGGATCAGCGTCGCTCGCCAGTTCTGCAGAAAGATGTAGACAACAAGGATGACCAGCACTACCGCGATTGCCAGCGTCCTTATGATGTCGCGAATGCCTTCGGTGACCGGCAGCGTAGTGTCCAGCGTGATCGCGTAGTCGAGGTCCGCCGGAAACCGGCTTTTCAAATCCGCGATCGAACTCTTCACACCGTCGGCCACGGCAATCGCATTTGAGCCCGGCGCCTGGAAGATCGCGACTATGCAACCGGGCTGTCCGTTTACCCTCGCGATCTGCTGGTAATTCTGCGCGCCCAGCTCTGTGCGAGCTATGTCCTTCAATCGCACGACCGAGCCATCCGGGTTTGAACGCACGACGATCTGGCCGAACTCTTCCGGTGATTGAAGCCGTCCCTGAGCGCGAACCGTGTAGGTCTTTTCCTTTCCCTTTGGCGCCGGTTCAGCGCCAACCTGGCCGGCCGGATTCACCGTGCTCTGCTGCTGAACCGCGCGAGTGATGTCGGGAACCGTCAGCCCAAGTTTGGCGAGCAAGTCCGGCTTCACCCAGATGCGCATAGCGTAGTCGCTCGCGCCGAAGAGCCTGACCTCGCCCACGCCCGGCACTCGGTAGAGCGCGTCGTTGATGTTTATGTTTGCGTAGTTCGCGAGAAAAAGTGAATTGTAAGTTTTGTTTGGCGAGAACAGCGAGATGACCAGCATCGGAAGCCCGGTGGACTTGCGAAGACTGGTTCCAAATTGATTGACGTCCGCCGGCAGATTCGGTTGCGCTTGCGCCAGCCGATTTTGGACGTTGACCTGATCGACGTTTGGATCGGTCGCAATGTCGAAGGTCACCGTCAACTGCATCGTTCCGTCGTTTGCGTTGGTCGACTGCATGTAAAGCATGTTGTCTACGCCGTTCATTTGCTGCTCAATGGGCGTAGCAACCGATTGCTCGATTGTGACCGCGTCGGCGCCGGTATAGACGGTCGACGCAATGATCTGAGGCGGAACGATGGCAGGGAACTGGGCAAGCGGCAGTCCGCGCATGGCCACCAGTCCAAGGATGACGGTGATGATTGCGATGACCATCGCAACGATCGGCCGGTTGATGAAGAATTTGGAGATCATTTGTTAAATCTGGCTAAGTCGTTATTCGGGAATTGCAAATTGCAAGTTGCAAATTTGAAATTGAGAAATTGGAAATTTGAAATTGAGAAATTGGAAATTGGAAATTTGAAATTGGAAATTGGAAATTGGAAATTTGAAATTGGAAATTTTGAAATTGAGAATATTGAAATTGAGAATTTGAAATTGAGAATTTGAAATTGAGAATTTGAAATTGAGAATTTTGAAATTGAGAATTCATGATTGGCTCTCGTCCGCGTGCTTCGAACCTCAAAGCTCTCGAGTGTCCCGGTCAATCTCCAATTTCCAATTTCCAATTTCCAATCTCCAATTTCTAATTTCCAATTTCTAATTTCTAATTTCTAATTTCCAATTTCTAATTTGCAATTTGCAATTTGCAATTGGTTTCTCCCTCAACTCTGCCCATTCGCTCCCCCCTGATAAGGTTTAGGACTCACGACCTGGTCCGGTCTAATCCGTTGGATTCCCTCCGCGACCACGCTTTCACCGGGCTTCAGTCCGTCCTCGATGATCCACATCGAATCGACTTTTTCGCCGACTTTGACCGGCCGAATGCTGACCTTGTTATCGTTGCCGACGACTGCTACGCGGTAGCTTCCCTGCAGTTCGCTGACGGCTCGCTGGGGCACAAGCAACGCATTTGATTTCAAGCTCGTAACCGCGCGGACCCTTCCGTATTGACCCGGTCGCAGGAGATTTCCCGGATTCGGAAACACGCCGGCCAGTTTGATCGAGCCCGTCTTGAGATCCATGTTGCGGTCGGCGATATAGAAGCGGCCTTTGTGTTGATAAGTCGTCCCGTCGGCAAGCACCAGATCCAGTTGAAGGTTTTTCTCAGCGCTCTGTGGATGTGTCGGATTGTGCTCGATGTTGTTGAGGTACTCCTGTTCGGTTACGTTGAACCATACCCTGATCGGATCGACGGTCGAGACGATTGTCAGAGGCGGGCCGTTGGAACTACTCACGAGATTGCCGACCTGTACCGTAGCTACGCCGGCAACGCCGTCGATAAGCGAAGTGATCTTTGTGAATCCCACGTTGAGCTCGTTCGTCCGCACTGTCGCTTCAGAAGATTGCACTGTAGCTTTGGCGGCCACGATGGATGCCTTCGCAGTTTCGACCGCGGCCTCCGCCGCTTTTACCTGCGCCAGGGCAGCCTGGTTCGCATGCACCGCGTTATCGAGATCCTGTTGAGTGACCGCCTGCTGTTTCGCGAGCGGCGTGTAACGATCGACATCATTTTGGGTCTTAGCCTGATTCGCCTCGGCTTGAACGAGCTGTGCCTTCGCCTGCAAGAGCTGGCTGGTTGCCTGCGCAAGCTGCCCGTTAGACTTCGCCAGCTCGCCCTTCGCCTGATCGAGCGCCGCTTGAAACGGTCGCGGATCGATCTCGAAGAGCAACTGGCCCTTCTTAACAAACGAGCCTTCGGTATAATTCTTACTCAGCAGGTAGCCCGTCACCTGCGACTTGATTTCCGCGTTCACCAATCCGTCGAGAGTCCCGATCCACTCGCTATAGATCGGCACATCCTTCTGCTCGACCTGTGCGACTTCGACTTCCACGGGCGCCGCGGCCTGAGCCGTCGCCTTGCTCTTCGAGCGGCTGAAGACAAACACCAGCACTACCGCTACCAAAACAACTGCCACTCCAATCAGCACGTTGCGTTTAGTCATCCTTTGGCCACCTCGGATTCGATCTCGTCTACGATCACTTTCATGAAGCATCCTGTTGGCACCAGCACGACGCCTTGTTTGCGCATCCGGGTTAGAAGTTCCTTGCCTTCTGTGTCGATGAAGCCCACGGAGGATAGATTGACGCGGATGGCGCGACGGGGCTCGGAGGAGGCAGCAGTCTCCCAACACTGCTCGAGCTCTTTCACCCATCGCCCGGCGAGTTTTCCTTCGATGGTCAGGGTGGTGAGCTCATTCTCATCGCGACTGTTGATTCTTAGCATTCGGCTTGTGCCTCTGATTTCGCGCGGATGCGGAATTCAGGATGGGCGGTGCAACTGGTCGGCCACGGACTTCTGATAAATAGCCGCAGAAACGTGACATTTGCGCCGATAGGTAGTGACCGGATGTGGTCACGTGACGGATTATGGTCACGCGTCCGACAAACTTCAGGTCCGACAAACTTCAGGTTGTCGCTGCCCTGATCCTATTTCGACAAACTGAAGTTTGTCGGACATTCAGGGCAAACGTGCGTTCAGAGTACCGACTCTAGTCGGGCAGTGCCTCGTCTCGTCGATACGTCTTTTTCGCTAGGCACTGCCCGACTAAAGTCGGTACTCTGAACGCCCGGTTACTTCGTAATTGTCCGGCTGCGTTTGCTGGCGAGTGTAAGCCTAATCTCAGTTCCGGTTGAAATACACTTTCGGTTGTCATACGATGAAAGTGATGTGGACGCCTAAGACTGGAGAAGGAGGGATGCGACGATGAGACAGATAGAGAGTTTTCTCAAGAACCGCGTCGTATTGACCGTCACGGCGGTCGTCCTGGTCTGGGGTTCGCTCACATTTGCATTCGCCCCAAGAGCAAATGCCTGCCCTCCCCAACAAACTGAGATTACCTACTACACAGATGGCAGTTACTCTGTCGTATGTGGAACTAAGATAATCCCGTGCTATTGCGGTGAGACATACCGCGATGGGTGTCAGACTGCATACTTCACCGTAGAATACTACGACTGTTTCTGAAGTGGGATAAGCGTTTCTGAAGTGGGATAAGCCGGCGCGGGCTCCGCTTGGTGCCCGCGCCATTCCTTCATTATCCAGGAACACCCGCGGTTATTCTCCTGTCATCCCTCGCCAGACGTTCAGGGCAAGCGAGCGTTCAAAGCCCCGAACGTTCAAAGCCCCGAGCGTTCAAAGCCCCGAGCGTTCAAAGCATCCGAGCGTTCAGAGTACCGACTTTGGTCGGGCAGTGCCTCGCGCCGTCGATGCCATATGTTTCGCTAAGCACTGCCCGACTAAAGTCGGTACTCTGAACGCCCGGTGATGCTGAACTCTTTGGTAACGGAGCTTGACTAGAATTTAGCGCGTTGTCACTCTTGAGTTGGGACTGAAAAAGACATGAGTTCGACCAACGAAACGGCTCAGAAGGTAACCGGATTGCCTCACCAGCAATACCTGATCCTTCTCGAGCTTTCTAAAGCCATCGCTTCTCACCGGGATCTCACAAATCTCTTACACGATCTGGCCGCGCGGCTGCACAAGCTGTTCGACTTTGACAATCTGGGCGTGATGCTCTTCGACGAACGCCGGAACGTGATGCGTATGCACACGCTCGACTCGACCGGGCCGGCGATGCTCGCGTTTCCAACCGAAGTCCCCGTCGAAGGCTCGATGGCGGGATGGGTTTGGTCTCATCAACAGCCGTTCGTTTCCGGCGACGCTCAACAGGAATCCCGGTTCGTTACACTGAAGCTGGCGCGCGACTTCTCGATCAAGTCGATTTGCAATCTTCCGTTGACCACCGCTCATCAGCGGCTCGGAGTGTTGAGCTTCACCAGCGACAAGCCCGGCGTCTACGATCATCTGGATTTGGAGTTTGCTCAGTTGGTCGCCGCCCAGATAGCCGTAGCCATGGAAGCCCAGCGCTATCGTGACCAACTCACGCACGAACGTGATCGCTCGCAATTGCTGTTGGAGATCAACAACACGTTGGTCTCGAATCTCAACCTTAGAGAACTGCTGGCGGAGATCTCGGCTTGTCTTCGCAAGGTGATCCCTCACGACGTAGCCGGGCTGGCTCTCTACGATGCCGAGAGCAACAAGCTTCGTGCTTCCGCGCTGGAGTTTCCGGACAACGAAGACCTGTTCATCGAAAACGAATTGATTCCGCTCGAAGGCACGTTGTCGGGCCTGGCTTTCACCACGCGCCAAACCGTGCTCAGCAACAATCACGATTTCACCAGGCTCCCGTCGGCCAGGCGATTCGCGGAAGCCGGCGTGAAATCCGCTTGCAGCGCTCCGGTTATTTCTCACGACCGCGCACTCGGAGTCTTAACCGTAGCCAGCCTGAAAAACGACGCCTTCACCGAGGAAGACGCGGAGCTGCTCGGTCAGGTCGCTCGGCAAGTAGCGATCGCCGTCGAGAACGCCCTGGCTTTCCGGCAGATTGATGCGCTGAAAGACAAGCTCGCCGAAGAGAAGCTCTATCTCGAACAGGAAATTCAAACCGAGTACAACTTCGAAGAGATCATCGGCAACAGCGCCGCTCTGAAGCTGGTGTTAAAGGAAGTTGAAACTGTAGCCGACACCGACTCAACCGTGTTGATCTACGGAGAGACGGGCACGGGCAAGGAGCTGATCGCGCGCGCGATTCACAATCTGAGTCAGCGGCGGCATCGCACGCTTGTTCGAGTCAACTGCGCGGCGATCCCCACCGGTCTGCTCGAGAGTGAAATGTTCGGACACGAACGCGGCGCCTTCACCGGCGCGATCGAACGCCGCATAGGCCGTTTCGAACTCGCCGACCGCGGCACGATCTTTCTCGATGAAGTCGAAGACATCCCGCTCGAGTTGCAACCAAAGCTTCTTCGAGTGTTGCAGGAGCATGAATTCGAGCGTCTCGGCAGCTCTAAAGTAATTCGCGTAGACGTTAGAGTGGTAGCGGCCACCAACATCGATCTTCAACAATGGGTAACAGAGAAGAAGTTTCGAAGCGATCTCTTTTACCGGCTGAATGTGATTCCCATCGCCTTGCCACCATTGCGCGAACGCCGTGAAGACATCCCCTTGCTTGTAAGTTTCTTCGCCAACAAGTTTGCTCAGCAGATGAAGAAGACAATAGATCGAATCCCGGTCGAGACAATGCAAGTGCTAACGGAATACAACTGGCCGGGGAACATACGGGAACTCCAGAACCTGATCGAGCGAGCAGTAATCTTAACGCGCGGCACAGTGCTTCAGATTCCTTTATCAGAGTTAAAGCAAGGCGCTCAATCAGTCGCAGATCAATTGAGCACAACAACTGCGAACACGTCATTGGCAAGTTCATCTGCGTCGACTGCATCTACGCTTGAGTCAGTCGAACGCGAGCACATCTTGCGAGTCTTAGGCGAAACGAATTGGGTAATCGGCGGCCCAAACGGCGCCGCCGCGCGGCTAGGCATGAATCGCACGACGCTAAACAATCGCCTTCGCAAACTGGGCATCGTTCGCCCGCGCGGCTAGCCCTACAGACCCACCAACTGCGAGACCGTGTGAAGAGGTTCGGTACTCTGAACGCCCGCTCCGAATGATTTCAGACGGACTCGCAGTTGGTGGGATTATCGGCGTCTAATGACGCTGAGTATTGGGTCCTTCAATACGCAGCGCAAAGGCGCAAAGGACCGCAAAGCACGCGAAGGCATTAAGCATGCAGGATCCGAAAATAGCACCTGACCTTAATCGTGATTAATAATCAATTCGGCACTATCACAACGTGGAGCTCTTGCGGGCCATGCACTCCTACGACGAGTGTCAGCTCGATATCCGCCGTTCGACTCGCTCCTGTGATGAAGGTAACCGCGCTCCCAAGATCGCGCACTCCTTTCTCAGAGCGCAGAAGCCCAAAGAGGTCGTCCAGGCCATGCACGACTTGATCGGCTTTAACGATGGCGATGTGTACCGGCGGGACTAATGAAATCGATCGAGGTTGTCCCTCGCGTGCAAGCAACACCAGCGTGCCGGTGTCGGCCAGCGCGTAATCGACCCCTGATACACCGATGCCTGCGTCGATGGCGATCGAACGAAGGTCTGCAGCGCTCGCTTCGGTCACATATCTGATTCCCGCTGAGCGAAGTCTGTTCTGCAGATCGATCCTTTCAACGACTTCAGCATCGGCCGCAACCACTGTTTTTGCTTTTCTCTCCACGGCGATGCGCTCAATGTATTCGGCGGCGGAAGCGATCGAACTTGCGTGGTGGACTTGCACTCCAATCGTCAAGAGCTCGGATTCGAATTGCGCCAGCAAACGGGCGCGGTCACGTTCGCATCGGCTCCCGATCTCAAGCGTAGCCCTTGCCTCGTCACTCGATGCGTTAGCGCCGGCTCCACGCCCCGACCTCAATGTAGTCTCCAACACGGGGTCAGATTCGGCCCCCGACTTAAGAGCCCGCGTTATCTGGCCGAGTATTTCTTCTCTTGCACTTGTGCCGGACAACAATCACCTCATTGCGACTCTTTGTCGCGCCACATTTCGCGAAACGATTTCCTTGCGAGAGCAGGGAAGTCGCGATTCTCTGTCCAGGCGCCAAACGCTAACGGCAAATGTTTGAGCTTGCCGTCTTCGAGCATAGGGCCCTGAAAAAAAGCGGCGGCCCGGAACGCGAGGTTATACAGAGAACGCCTGCGCATGACAAAAGCCCACGCCTTGATCGCAAGCCGTTCCGTAAGCCTCCCGCCCGCACTTTTAGTCGAGTCACCCTCGGACCATTCGCTTCGAAGCTTCAAAAGCATTCTCGGTATGTCGATTCTTACGGGACAGATTTCGCGGCATGCTCCGCACAGCGTTGATGCGAACGGCAGGTCTTTGCTCTTCTCGAGCCCGGCAAACGCCGGCGTCAGGATCGAGCCGATCGGCCCCGAATAAACCGTCCCATAAGCGTGCCCGCCGATCTTCTGATACACCGGACACACATTCAAACACGCGCCGCAGCGCAGGCAGTAAAGCGACTCGCGCATTTCCTCATCAGCCAACAGGCGCGTGCGTCCGTTATCGAGGATGATCAGATGAAATTCCTCGGCTCCGTCGGTCTCACCTGTCCGGCGAGGGCCGGTGATCAAAGACACGTAGCTCGACATCTTCTGTCCGCTTGCGCTGCGCGCGAGGACTTTCAGGAAGACCGCCAGGTCGGCGAGAGTGGGGACCAGCTTTTCAAGCCCCATCAGCGCAACGTGTATTCGCGGAAGCGTAGTGCTGAGCCTGATGTTGCCTTCGTTCTCGAGCAGAACAATCGTGCCCGTTTCCGCAATCGCAAAGTTAGCGCCGGTGATACCCATGTCCGCGGCGCAGAACTTTTCTCGCAGGCGCTTGCGAGCGACCGCGGTCATCTCTTCGGCGTGTTTCAGGTTCAGCGCGCCGAGTTTTTCGGCGAACAGCTCGGAGACGTCTTCCTTCGATTTGTGGACCGCCGGCGCGAGAATATGCGAAGGCTTCTCATTGGCAAGCTGGACTATGTATTCGCCGAGATCGGTTTCGACTGATTCAATTCCCGCGTCTTGCAACGCCTCGTTAAGCTCGATCTCCTCGGTGGCCATCGACTTGCCCTTGACGATGCGTTTGACGTTGTTCCTACGGGCGAGGTCGAGAACTATCGCGCGCGCTTCTTCGCCGGTTCGGGCCCAATGAACGTTGCCGCCAAGCCGGACAACATTCTCCTCGAGCTGCATCAGATAGTGTCCGAGGTTTGCGATCGTGCTTTCTTTGATCGAGCGAGCCTGATCGCGCAGCGCTTCGCCGTCCTCGAGGCTTGCGAACGCCGCGTTGCGTTTGATGGTGAAGGTGGTAAGGACTCGCAGTCTCGATTGGAGAGTCTTGTTCTGAACCGCGACCGACGAGTCTCGAATGAATGTTTCGGTTGTTATGTGCATGAGAAAATAGTCCGTAGTCAGTAGTCCGTAGTCCGTAGCTCTTTCGCCGAGTCACTTGCTACGGACCACTGACTACGGACTACGGACTACGGACTACGGACCAATACTGAACATTGAACCCTGAACCTATCATTCTGCCGCCAATAGTTCCGCGATGTGCATTGTCCGAATTGTCTCACCTTGCCTGCTCAAGCCGCCGCCTATGTGCATCAGGCAACCTACGTCGCAAGCCACGACGACATCGCTGCCGCTTCTCTTGATGCAATCGATTTTTTCCTGAAGTATGCTGCCCGAGATGTGCGGGTACTTGACCGCAAACAGCCCGCCGAAACCGCAGCAGGAATCCGACCGTTCCAATTCGACCAGCTCGATTCCTTTGACCGTCTTCAACAACTGCTGAGGTTCAGTCCTCACATTCAGCTCGCGGAGCAAATGACACGACTGATGAAGCGCAACTTTGCCATGTGAGCAAGCGCCCACGTCCTCGACGCCGAGAACTTTGACAAGGAACTCGGTGAATTCATACGTTCGAGAGGCCAGCGACTCGGCGCGTTTATGCCAGTCGGGCTCGTCTTTGAGAAGCTCAGGATAAAACACCCTGACCATACTCGTGCACGAGCCGGACGGCGCAACGACGCATTCACTGTTCTCGAAGATCGCGATGAACCGTTTTGCAAGTTCGCGCGTTTCAGAGGTGAAGCCGCTGTTGAACGCGGGCTGTCCGCAGCAGGTCTGGTCTTCAGGGAAGTCCACGTCAACGCCAAGCTTGCGCAGAACGCTCACGGCGCTGATCCCGACTTCGGGGAAGAATTGATCTACGAGGCACGTTATGAACAGCGATACTTTCATGTCGTTCTTTGCGAGCTTTGCGGTCCTTTGCGTCTTTGCGTTAAACGTATTTTCTCAAACTCATTTCCCAAAGCATTTCGCCAAACGTATTTTCTCAAACTCATTTCCCAAAGTATTTCCCCAAACGTATTTTGCGCTCCTATATTCTCAATCAACGATAGCCTTCGCAACCGCAGAGCCCGCGGAGGACTGCATTGCGCCGCGTCCTTCGCTGAGAATAGAATGCCCAACTCGATAAATCTCCCGGAGGTGCGCGTTGAGACTAAAGGTCCTGTTTGCGATTGCGATACTCGGAACAACGGTGTTGGCCCGGCAGGAGCCCACCCCCGTCAAGCCCGTTAAAACCGTTGAGGTCACGTCCGCCGTAATGGAGGCCGAAGTAGGTCAGCAGTTGAAGCTGACCGCGGTGGCTAAAGATGAATCAGGCAACATCGTAAACGTTAAGCCGGCGGCCTGGTTCGCTGCTCCGTTTGACGTCGCGAGCGCCGACAACTCCGGAACCGTTTCGTTCTTCAACCCCGGCGAGGCTCAGGTTGGCGCAGTGGTAGGAGGAAAGGTCGGCTTTGCTCGAATCAAAGTCAAACCGGCTCCGGTGACCAGCATCGACCTGCCCGCTAAAGCGCAAATCGTCGTAGGCGGAGCGCTCAGGCCTAACGCAATAGCTCGCACTTCTTTGGGCTCTCCTCGCGCTGATGTTGCGATGTCGTGGTCATCAGACGATCAGTCTATTGCTTCAGTTGACGCCGCCGGTCTCGTAGTCGGCCTCAAGCCGGGAAAGGCAAAGATCAAGGCCGCGTGTGAGCAAGGCGCCGGCTCGATGGTGGTCGAAGTTATCGCGAACCCGATCAAGTCGCTCGCGATTGAGCCGAAGTCCGCCAGCGTGCGAACCGGCGACGTCGTCCGTTTCTCAGCGCGTCCGAACGGCGGCGCAGCTATCGACGACCTCTCGGTGCGCTGGTCCGTGGCAGGTGAGGGCGCGATGATCGAGCCCGACGGCGCTTTCGTAGCGGAACAGCCCGGCTCGTTTGTTGTCACCGCCTCGATTGGCGATCGCCAAACGTTAGCTTCAGTGGTAGTGACGCCTCGAAACGCGGAGCGCGAACTCGAAGTAGTCGGCCGCGCGCTGCCCAAAGACACCCAGGCTGCCGAGCAATGGATCATCGGTAACTTCGCTTATGTCTCGACAATATCCGACAAGCTGTTTGTGTACGATGTTACCGATCCGAAACAGCCTAAGCTGACAGACACTGTCAAGGTCGATGCGCGTACGACTAATGACATCAGCACAACACCTGATGGCAAGATCGCGGTGCTCACGCGCGAAGGTTCGTCGAGTCGCAAGAACGGAATCGTCTTCCTGGACACGTCCGATCCGGGTCACCCAAAAGTAATTTCAGAATTCACCGCCACTGTGACCGGCGGCGTGCACAGCGCGTTCATCGACAGTCACTACGTTTATCTGACCGATGACGCTACGGGCTCGATGAGAGTCATCGACTTCCATGACGTGAAAAATCCAAAGCAGGTCGCGCGTTGGCAAGTCGAGAGTCCTATCGTACGAACCGTTACCGAGCCCGGCGGAGAAGAGGCGACGGTTGGTCGATATCTTCACGACGTTCAGGTGAAGGATGGGCTCGCTTATCTGGCTTACTGGAGAGACGGGCTGATCATTCTCGACGTAGGCAACGGCATGAAGGGCGGCAGCCCCGAGAAGCCGCAGTTGGTGAGCCAGTTTCGAATGAACTATCACGAGCTTTATGGCGAGGGTTGGCTAGCGGGCGCGCATGCGGTCTTCCGCTACAAGAACTATGTTTTTGTGGGAGACGAAGTCTTTCCCGGGATGTTCGACATAATGTCGAAGAAGCGGATCCCTGTTCGCGGAATCGTTCACGTCATCGACGTAGCCGATATCAACCATCCAAAAGAGGTCGCCAACTACACCGTGCCCGAAGGTGGTGCTCATAACATTTGGGTAAAGGACGACGTGTTGAGTATGGGTTACTACTCCGGCGGCGCTCGCGTGGTCGACGTGTCGGGTGAATTGAGAGGCGACCTCTACAGGCAAGGCCGCGAGATCGGGAGGCTGTGGACGGGCGACCCGGCGGGCTTTCGCGCAAATCTACCGTTTTGTTGGGGCGCGCAGCCCGTCGGCGATTTGATCTACTTCAACGACATCAACTCCGGACTGTGGATTGTAAAAGTCGGAAAGCCTAAGCAGAAAGGGTCAACCACGGCGCCGGGCGATTAATCCGTGCGAACCCTTTGCGAGCTTTGCGGTCCTTTGCGTCTTTGCGTTGAGTATTACTCTTTGGTTGTTTGAATCTGGGGCGGCCACAGAGGGCCGCCCCTACATGTTTATCTGGCTGCTTCCATCTTGAAAAAATCAATGCCCGCTGCCTGCTCAGGCAGATCCACCGTAGCAACCGTCTTCAGAGCATCCAGGTCTATCACCTCGACCGTTCCCGGTTCCGAGCCCACTCCTTCAACTGAAATGAAGGCGTAGCGATTGTCGGGCGACACCACCGCGCCGTGAATCACTCGCCGCATTGTTGGTATGCGTGCCAGCTCGCGTCCAGACTTCAAATCGTAAATCGATACCGATTGGTCTCGCTTATTGGTCGAGATCAGCTTGCCATCTTTAGTCACCGCCAGATTGTAAACGCCCGCTCGCGCCGCGATCCTTCTCATAACCTTCCAGCTTCCCGCATCCACTTCGACTATCTCGTCAGATTTGTTACAAGCAACGTAAACGAACTTCCCGTCCGCCGAAGGCTGGGCCCACGTAGGCGAACACGAAGTATCACCGGGTTTAGGCGGCTCAATCCCGTGACCTCCCGTGTCGTGAGAAGAATCCATGTTCATCGCGTGTGACGCGGGCGATCCATTCATTCCCATCTCTTTGCCTTTGGTCACGACAAAGTGACGAGAGACCGTCAGGCTGTTCGTATCGATCTCAACCAACAAATCATTCATCATGCATGCCGAGTATTGCTTCGTCCCCTGAGGATTGATCCTCGATCCGTGAGGCATAACACAAGTCGGAACCCGAGCTACTTCGATCATCGGTTCCGTAGCAACAACCGAAACCGAAGACGGAACCATATCGCCGTGAAGGTTGAAGTTCACCACGTAGAGGAGCCCGCCGTCTTGCGAAATATCCATCGTCGCCGGAAAGAACCCGAGCGTAACCGTGCCGAGCACGCTGTTGTCTTTAGTCGAGTACTTCCACACCGAACCGAACGGACGCCCGTGACCGAGAGAGACGTAATAGAACTGCTTATCAGGCGAGACGACTATTCCGTGAGGCCCGTCTATATCGCTGGGCATCGAGCCGGTCTCGATGAGCTGTTCGACTTTGGCGCCCTTCGGACCAAATCGAATCAAAGCGATTTTGTCGGCGGACTCACAAACGACATAGACGAGATAGTCCAGCTTTGGTGCTTGTTGCTGTTGTGCATGCTGGTTAGGCGCTTGCGGCTTTGACGGTTGCGGCTTTGACGGTTGCGGCTTTGATGCTTGCCCGGCCGAAATCGTCTCTAGTGGTCCCGAAGCGAGAAAAACTACCGAGACGACGATCGCAAGCACCCGCGCTCGACTCGCCGCCATTGTCCACTTGCTTCGGAACATATTGCTAAAACCTTAGCTCAATCGGTACTAGAGTCAAGCAACAAGAGAAGGGACTTGATGTTGGCGTTAGCATACTTCGGACGGCCTGCTTCGGAAATATCTGTCAACGTTGTTTATGGAGAAGAGTGCATCTTGAACAGGTGTACTAATGGGCGGTAATATTCCGCCGCTCTTAGTACGATGATTTCAGGTTGGGCGTAAAACAGAGGAGTTCATATGACACAAGCAGAGATTTCCGGCATCTCACCCTTTTTTATCGTCAGCCACGTACCGTCATCGCTTTCGTTTTACCGAGACCGGCTGGGATTTGAGATCACCTTCCAGGGGCCTACTCCTGACGACATCTTCTTCGGCATCGTTCGCAGGGGCGGTGCGCAGATCCTGATGAAAGCCGTTGGCGTGGCTCCAGTGCCGAACTACACGCGAGACATCAAAAAAGGAATCGCCCGCTGGGACGCATTCGTCATCGTTCCGGATCCTGACGCACTGGCGGCCGAATTTGCTTCGCGCAATGTCGAGTTTTTCGAGCCACTGAAAGACACCGAAGACGGTTTGCGTGGCTTCGAGCTCAAGGACTCCGACGGCTATCTTTTGTTTTTCGGTCGTCCTCGGTGATGAGCGTCGGTCTAAGTAAAGCGTGAGAGGGGTCAGGCTTGACATCATTCACTTTCGACAGTCTTTCGATCCTGGCGACTATCGAAGCTGCTGGATTTCAACTGGCTACAGTTCAAATGTCAACGAAGTGAAGCCTGACCCCTTCGCCGCTTCGCCGAGCGGGTGTTTCTGACAAATGTCGAATTAAAGCGTAGGGAGGGGGTCAGGCTTGACATCGTTCACTTTCGACAGTCTTTCGATCCTGGCGACTATCGAAGCTGCTGGATTTCAACTGGCTACAGTTCAAATGTCAACAAAGTGAAGCCTGACCCCTTTGCCGCGGAGTTTATCGAAAGGACTCCGACGGCTATCTCTTGTTTTTCGGTCGTCCTCGGTGATGAGCGTCGGTCTTAATAAAGCGTGAGAGGGGTCAGGCTTGACATCATTCACTTTCGACAGTCTTTCGATCCTGGCGACTATCGAAGCTGCTGGATTTCAACTGGCTACAGTTCAAATGTCAACAAAGTGAAGCCTGACCCCTCGCCGCGGAGTTTATCGAATGGCAAAGCGAAAACGGAAGCTGAGTCGGGCCGAGAAGGCGGAGAAGGCCCGTCGCAACGCAGAGTCCATGACTGTGTTTGTGAATGGAAAACAGAAGCGAGTGCGCCGAGAGCCGCTGATCGACGGAATGGATCCAGATGAGTTCATCACACGAAATGCGGACGAAATCAGGCTTCACCAAAATGAGACGTGGGAAGAGATTCATGTGGAGGAGTCGCTCGAGGCGGAGAGTTCGGAGACAGAAGATCGCGAATGGTGGCAATGATCCAGAGACGATAGTTCTGACCAACCAGTGAGGCTCTGTCTTTTCGTATCGACATCGCGTGGCCGCTGTGATGTAGTTACCCTTAAGTACTAACCTTGCTCATCAATTTCTGATGAAACCGCCCCGTGTGTTAGCATTGCTCGCGCCCTCTCCAAACAGGACTGAAGATTACTCGAAACTCGTAAGCGCGTTTTGTGCAATAGCCTTCCTGGAATAATGAACACAAAGTCCTCAGCGAAACCCGACACCAAACCCGCCGAGATCGATCAGAAAGCGCTAGCCGATAAAGCGCTAGCCGATAAAGAGCGCCGCACGAGGATGCTCGTGGCGCTGTCCTGCATCG
Organism: Blastocatellia bacterium; assembly: GCA_035607285.1. Classification (GTDB taxonomy): domain Bacteria; phylum Acidobacteriota; class Blastocatellia; order UBA7656; family UBA7656; genus Onstottus_A. The sequence goes on from DATNBZ010000163.1 coordinate 24,692, forward strand.
GATTGTCGGCGATTGCCGTAGTGCCCTTCTTTTTCATGGGACAGTCCGAAACCGGCGGAGGCGCTTTCCAACTGCGGATGCCGACTACTCACGACATGTTTCTCCAGTGGGACCAGATGAAGTCCTTTTACAACGGACTGGCCGCCGGTGAGATATATCCTCGCTGGGAGGCAGATACGAATCGAGGTTTTGGCGCGCCGACGACCGGCTACTATCCGCCCGGCGTCTACTATGTCACGTCTCTCTGTTATGTGATCGCGGGAGACTGGGTGCGAGCCCTGTTGGACGCGCACTTGTTAATGATGATCGCAGCGGCCGCCGCCTTTTACATCTATGCGAGGCAAGCGATGGGACGACGGGCGGCGGTGGTCGCGATGGCCGCGTATATCTTCCTGCCTTACCATCTGGCGGATCAGTATCAGCGCGGCGCGATAGCCGAGCTGCTCGTGTTTGTGTGGATGCCGTTGATGCTGTTGTTCGGCGAACGCCTGATGAAGGCGACTTCATCAGCGAATGAAGAAAAGAAGCGATCGACTGCGCTCAGCATCGCCGGTTTGGCGGTGAGCTACGGAGCTTTCCTGTGGTCGCATCCGCCGACCGCGTATCAATTCACGCTGGCGTTCAGCGCGTACATTTTGATCTTGAGCCTGATCCGCCGAGAGTGGAAAGGATTGATAGTGGTAGGCGTGGCGATGACCATTGGCCTCGGGCTCTCCGCGGCTTATTTGATATCGGCGGCGATCGAGCAGAATCTTATCCACAAAGAATTCATCGCGGAGACGTGGCCTTATCACAAGACCTACGTTTTTGTGCACGACTTGTACAACTCTGACATGCACAGCGGCTTCTTCACGCTCATCAACTGGATCTGGATTACCGGCACGGCGACGATCGCAGGGGCGGCAATTACCCTGCTCTGGCTGAAGCGGAAAGTCCTGAGCTCGGCCCCTGCATTAAAGCAGCGAGTGTTCGTATGGGTGATCATGGGCGGCCTGGCGAGCTTCATGATGACCAGGCTTTCCATGCCGATTGGAAGACTCATTCCAAAGATCGATATCGGAGTGTTCACGTGGCGGATGCTTGCGATTACAACATTGATAGTTGCCTTGTTGACGGGAGCGTTTGTGCAGGCGGCAGTCGATGCCGCGCGCCGGGGCTCGCGAAACGAACGGCTGTTGTTCGGATCGATTGCCGCGCTGATACTGATGGTGGGTATGGGAATGAGCGTTTTCGCGGTGGCCCTTCCGAGCAGCAAAATGCCCGTGTTTGAGCCGGAAGCCGAGCATATGAATTGGGCTACGCTTCCGGTGACGGCGCCGGATCCGGAGGAACTCCCGAATGATTTGCCGCAGGCAGAGCTGGCCGAAGACAACGGAGTGGTCCGGGTTGAGGAATGGAAACCGCAGCATCGAGTCATTCGGGCGGAGCTGACAGCAGACGACCTGTTGCAGGTCGGCACTTTTAATTTTCCCGGATGGACGGCTCGCGTAGACGGCCAGCCGGCGCCGATCAAGACATCTGAAGAGCTGGGCGACATGGAAATCGAGCTGCAGGCAGGTGCGCATCTTGTGACGCTTGATTTCATGGACACGCCCCGTCGTCGCGCTTGCAGGCTGGTTACGCTGGGTTCGACCTGCCTGGTGGCTTTGTTTCTGGCCGCGCCAATGCTTGGCCGAAAGCGAAAGAAGATGTAGAATCCGCCTCGTTGTGAAGAAGAATTCGGGCCCCGGGTAAACTTAGTAGGAAATATTGCATAGTTTTTCTTGACAGGTGCGCGCGCCTGCCTGAGAATGCGATATCGCTCGAAAAGTTCCGGTTCAAAAGGAAAGTTATATGCCTCACACTTACACGGACGCTGGTGCTATTGAAGCTCTGCGCGAAACAGGTGATTACCAGAAGATTGCGAGACTGCTGGATAACAGTTGGCGAAGCGCGGCTGAATTGGATGATGAGACAGTTCGACTGAGACTGTTGGCCGCGGAGCTGGCGGGCCGAAACAATGAAATCGAGGAGATGGAAGCGGCGCTCGCTCCGTACCTGGACAACGTTGATCGGGTCCCTTTTGGTTTGGCGCCGCGAGTCTTGTTGACGATCGCGCTGTATCACTACCGGCGAAACGAACCAAGCGAGGCCTTGCGCCTGGCGTCGCTGGCGGAGACGGTCGCCGCGGTTCGAGACGACGAGTTCACCAGAGGCGAAGCGGTTCAGCTCCAGGGTCAGGCGCTGTGGTCGCTCGAGCGGTGGGAAGAAGCAGCCCAATGCTTTCAGACTGCGATTGAACTGTATGCAGGGAGCTCGCGGTCGTATCGGGTCGGTCTCGCGTATCTGTGCCTGGGCGCGGTGCGTAATCGAATGGGAGCGGTCGAAGAGGCGCGCTCTACGCTGGAGCGCGGAATAAAGATTCTTCTAAAGAGTAACGACGACTACAGCCTTGCGGTCGGACGAGTGAACGTCGCCCAGGCGCTGAATGTATTGGGCGAGCATGACACTGCGCAGAAGTATTTGATGTTTGCATATGAGACCTTTGAACAAATGGGGCACGCGCAGTACACCTACCTTACGCTGAACAGCATCGCGGCGACGCTTGTCTGGCTGAAGGAGTATGACCGGGCGGAGGCTTATGTCGAGCGCGCGCTCGAATTGGGGGCGAGGGTGCGGAGCACCCAGATCGCGTCGACCTACGAGGTCAAGGCTCGCGTGCATCTTGCAAGGCGGGAAGGGGATAAGTGCTGGAAAGCGCTCGTTGTCGCCTGCGAGATCGCCGAACAAGCTAACAGCCCTTCGCAGACGGCCGACGCGCGACGAACGCTCGGTAAGTATTATTTGTCGCAAGAGCGCGATGAAGACGCGGCTGCAGTGTTGTGGGAGGCTCTGGACATCGCGCGCGACTTGCGCGCATCGCTGTTGGAGCTCGAGATAAAGGCGCTGCTGGCGCAAGCGCTTTGTGAAACCAACCCATTGGAAGCTTGCAAGCTGCTGAGCGACGTCGAAACGGCTCTGGGCACGCGTCCGCTTGTGGATCTCAAGAGGGAAGCGATCGCCGCGAGAAGGCGAATCAACTCGCTGAGTCAGGAGCAGTATTTCATTCTCTCAGATGGAAAAATTCCGCTGCTGGCCGACGCGAAGATCTCACTGTTGAAGTGGCTGTGGGCGCGGGCGCTTCACAAGGCTAAGGGTAACGCTCGCGACGCGGCGTCGATACTTGGCGTGACACCGACATATATTCGCAAGCTGACGAAGGTAATCCCGAGAGACTTGCTCCGCCCGGGAAAGAAAAGATCGAAGAGGAAGTGAGCTTGGTTGTGGTGAGTCTTTTCATTCGGGCCACTGGAACCCCAGGCGTCGCGCTACCTCCAGCATCCATCGCGGTAAGGAGCCACTTCGTTGTTTTACAAATTGTCGCCAGCTAATTTCCCAATCCGTTTCCACCAAAGCCGGTGCCTCGAATGTGGCACACCAAGCAGCGGCGCATAACCAGTACGGCTCGCTGCCCATCTTTTCTGCCATTGATAAGTTGGTCCAGTGCGAAAACACTTGCCGAAAAGCATCCTTGCGAACGGTGCGGTCTTCCGACACACAGGCATTCACGAAAGCCGAGAAAAGCATCGCTACATAGCGCCGATTTGGGACTATGAACATCATCAATTGGTTTAGATGGGGTTGCTCGTTGCCTGCGCTCTGGTCGCACAGCCAGGCTAGGAACTGCTCGGAGCATATGCTACTGAAAAGGCTGATCGCAAATCGGTCGGGGTATTTCTGTGCTAGTCGTTTATGAATCTCCAATGCCTCGCGGGCAGCGCGAAGAGCCTCTCCGCTCTGGCCTACATTACTCAGATGGATCGCGTGGCTGATCAACGAAGATGCATACCTGCGCTCGAAGCGGTCGGGGTTCTTCTGCACAAGTCGATTGAAAATCGCCAGGGCATGGTTTTCGTGCTCAAGGGCCTCTCGGTGCTTGCCCACATCCGACAAACGATCAGCATAGACGCTCAATGAAAACGCATAGTCGGGCTCGAACAGGTCGGTGTTCTTCTGCGTCAATCGCTCTTGAACAGCCAGAGATTTGCGGGCGTGGTCAAGGGCCTCCTCACCTTTGCCCACATTGCCCAAATGTATCGCGTAGTTACCCAGTGATCGTGCATATCCGGGTTCGAAACGATCCGGGTCTACCTGCGCCAGTCGTCTTTGAATCTCCAAAGCCTCCCGAGAATACTCAAGAGCCTCTTCGTCCTTGCCCGCGTTGCTTAAATGTATTGCGTAGTTGTCGAGCGACTGCGCATACAGGGGCTCAACTCCTCTGGGAGATCGGACAACTAAACGGCGATAAAGCTCCAACGCGTTCCGATCAGCGGCACAAGCTAGGTCGTAACGACCGAGGCGAGATAGAATAACCGCATAGTTGAGCAATGCTCTGGCAAATTCAGACATCCGATTCAGATCACCCGGTTTCTTTTCAAATCTCTCTCGCAACTTCTCCGTTAGATACCCACAGACCAAGTAAGCCAACCCAGCGAGTTGCACTGAGTCCTCTTCGAATAATGGACTTAACAATCCAGCCGTCTGGCTCCTACCGGCCGATGAGAGCCGCGAAAATGCCAACTCTGCAAGCTCGGGCAAACGACCGGTTGTCTCGGTACCCACAGCAACAATATCCCTGCAACAATGGTGAAAGTGACGCGACAGAGCATCTACTAATGTTTCTTGCAAGTCTGGGCGCTGAGTGGATAGGCGTGCAAGAACAGTGAGGGCATTCCGGCGGACCGACTGCGTTGAGGTGTTTGACAGCACAGCATCCAGAAGTGCGCCGGCTTCTGGGCGAAGCAGGGCCTGCGCCACCAGAGCTTCACCGAGTAGATCCGGACGCAGCGCTTGTAAGCCCTGCGTGCCTGGGTAAAGCGTCGCCAGGTTGCGAAACATGGAATTGAATTCTGCCGTGCCGAGAACTTTCCCTTTTGCATTGAACCAGTAAGTCTCGGCAGCCTTGGCGATGGCAAAGCCGCCTGCGAGTGTCGTCAGTGCAAGCAAAGTCTCAGCCCGCCGTTCGGGCTCCGGCCAGTCAAGGTGAGCGAGGACCCCAAGCCAGTAACGACGCTCATGATTCAAGAGCGACTTCGTTAAACCTTGCGCCGAGGTTGGCCGCTCGCCATAGAGAGCCAGTAGTGCAGCAATTTGAACATACAACGGGCGTTCAAAATGCTCACCGAGCAAATCTGGAAGAACCTCTGGCACGCTCACTCCAAGAGTATGAGCAAACGCATTGAGCGCTCTACTATAGGCTTCCCGACGATCAGGCTCTGCCGGGTATAGCGCTTTCAGCCGAAACGGTCCGGTCGTCGCGTAACCGCTCAGCAATGCTTCGCATTGAGTATTCTTGCTGGGAAGGTTGTCCCACCACTCTCCACCGTCTCGCGCGAGCAACAGAATTCGAACAGGTTGGTTCGAGGAGTTCTGGAGCGCGGCCTCGAGCAGCGAGAGAAAGGGTAATTGGCGAGTTTCCGCATAATCTATGACAATTAAGAGCGACCGATCGAGGTTGCGCACAGCTTTCCACGTGGCGGTCATTCGGTTCGCTTCAAGGTTGCTGTCAAGGAAGCCAGCAGACCAACCTAAGGCTACGCGCTGCTGACAGAGCTCCAGAGCCAACCGCGTCTTGCCTTGCCCGCCAGCACCCGTGATCAATCTCACAGATATTGGCCACTGTGTGTCATCAAGCCATTCTTTTAGGTCTTCAACATCGGACTGGCGAGCCGGATCAAAGGGCAGCAATGCTTCCTCCGCACGAAGCAACTGACTCTCAGCCATCCCAGCACCGGCGCGCCATTGCCCAACCGGTATTCGGAGTGGCCCTTGGTCGCGATCAGTGGGAGCTTGAACGATGGGTCCTGGCGTTTGGGAAAGAGTGTCGACTCGAGTGGCAGGAACGCTTCCTTTTTCAATACCCCATTCAAAGGCCTCTACCGTCCGTTCGGCGCAGGCAACCCATGTGTGGCCGTCAAGCATGTTCTTCAGCATCGCTGCTTGCTGGCGAGCCCGGCCGGGATTGTTGGCAATTTTATTCAGGGCAGTTACCGTTGCTTTTAAGTCTTCTTCGTGAAAGAACGGGAAGGTCCCAGCGCCTCGGATGTCCAGCCCATGCAAATATCCGATTTCAGCGCCAGGGTGTTTTTCCTCCAGCAGGCGATACACGCCGCTATTCCTACTGATGATCAATGGTACGCCGGCGGCAATCGCTTCCCACGCCACCAAGCCAAAGCCCTCGTGCCAGGAAGGCATCAGGGCCACGCTAGCGCCACTAAGTTCGGAGTAGAGCAGTTGTCTGTCCTCGGTGTACGGCAGAGCGTGAAGATTGACCACCGCCTGAGCGTACTCTTCGGCGAATCGTTTCAGCTCGGCTTCCGGGTGTTGTTGAACGTGTGAGGAAGAACCTGTGACTTGGCCCTCGAAATCAACTCCACGCAAAAGCAGTTTGGGCTGCTTAAGCAAAGGTTCTGGCATGCCGCTTTCAAGAGCATTTCGCTGTGCGGTAGCGAAAGCAGCGACGCCAAGGTGCCCCTGCTTTATGCGGGCCGCGTCATCGCTCAAGCGCCCACTTAGGAAGGCGACGAAAGTCGCAGGTGCTTGCCTTGCATCAATTTCTGCAAGGCCTGGTATCAACATATGAACGGGCTTCGATTTGCTTAGGCGATCTCCCGCCGCATCGCGAAGTAGCGGCCCGACCGCTAAAACGAGATCGGCGCCTTGGAGTATGGTCGTTTGCTCATGAGTCTTCTTCTGAGCGGATGCGGAGTTCTCGGCATAAGACTCGTAGTGGTCATAACTCATGTGATGAATCACAGCGGAGCGGCCACCAGCGAGCTTTGCTGCGGCAACCGCAGCTGCACCCGTTATGCGATCATGCCCAAGGCATACTGTCTTGTCTGGGTCGAAGCTGATATTTCGTTGCCTGAGCTGCTCAACGCCTGCTTGACCATGCTCTGGGCCGAAGGCTTTCGCCTCAGGTGTATAGGGCAGTGGGACCAACTGAACATGGGCTTTGGCAGCTTCTGTTTTTTCGTCTGAGGTATCGCTAGCAACAATGCAAATGACTTGTGCGCCCAAGTGATAAGCGATACCGAACGCGGCAAGAAAATCCGCGTTGAAGCTGTTTATGCCTCCGTGTTTGCTTCCCCAATGGGTTGCGAATGTGACGAGTGTATACACTTTGATCCCTCTTGTAATGCGAATACGACCTGAGGGTTACTTGTTTATCACAAGTGTCACGTATTGTCTTGTGATTTATGCTGCGTGCGACTTCGTCCGCAGTTCGGTGTGAGACCGACACAAACCCGCGCGCGTTTGGTTAACAAACATAGAGCGATGCCCGAGCAGGGGTTACCGAGTTTGTGTTTGGTCGAGTCGTGACTCCCAATTGATTTGAAAAGCGCTAGGAGGTGAGACTTTTCCTGAGCGCCTCGTGCGCGTACGGGATCACGACCTCGCCGATCAACATTCCGTCTTTGGTAATTGAAGCAACGCCCGCGGCTACCGCGGTTCTCACGGCTCCGACTTCTCCGGTCATCACGACCAGACCTTTTCCGCCCGGTTGATTCCGGGCTTCGATCAGTTGGATGTTCGCGGATTTCACCGCGGCGTCTCCGGCATAAATCGCAGAGGCCACTTCTTTGGTTTCTATTATTCCGATTGCTTCGATGTGATCGGGTTTCACCCTGCCTTTGATCGCCGGCGGAAGCTCCGGGTGAACGTTCTTGATGATGAAATGATCGAGCACGGCGCCGGCGGCTGTTTGCATGCCGGCGCGCAGCGAAGCCTGAACATCGGCTACGTTGCCGCCGATCATGATCAAATACTTGCCCCGCGGAATGATCGTAGTCATCAGAAGCTCGACTTCGGCCATCTTCATCATCACGTCTGTAGCTTCGATGCCCTTCGCAATCGAGCTTGATTCGAGGAAGCCGATGCAATGATGCCCGCCGGTAATTTCATTTGCGCTCATTAGATTCTCCCTGTCTCATTTGTTCTGGACTGCCACCACGCCAATGTTAGCGATCGTCGCGCCTTTGGTCAGCGACGGAACCGCGCACACATAGAGGACCACACCTGCTGCCGGCGCGCGAGCGTCGAAGATCGTCTTTCCAATGTAGTCGGTCACGTAGCCGACTTTCATGCCCTGCTCGACATAAGTACCACGGCGAACCAGAGCATAAAAGATCCCGGTTTGCTCGCTTGCGATCGTGATTACCTTGTCGATCCATACCGGATGCTCGATCACCGAAGGCGTTCCCGGCAGCATCTTCAAGTAGCGCATCACACCCAGGCATCCGTTTACGAGCGACGCCACATCGTCGGGCTCGACGGTTCCCGCGTGCCCGGCTTCGGCGGTTATCGAAGGCTTGCCTCGCGTGGTCGCGGTGTTCTCGAGATATCGCGATGCGTTCGGATCTTTTGGCCGTTCAGTGGAAATAATGATGTGGTCCAATCCAAACGCCAGCACCATCTCGCGCGAGATTCGATCTTGCGGCTCGTTGCCGGTTTTCGTCCAGTAACTGTAAGGCCGAAGGCTCTCATCGATGTCGCCGCCGTGAAGGTCTATCAGATGATCGCACTGCTCTACGACTTGTTTGGTGATCAGGTATGAGGCGCGGTCGGTTTGGGTGCCGTCCATCTTGCCCGGGTACCAACGGTTCATGCTCTTGTTGTCGACCGGGTTGACGTGCGGGACCTTCTGTTCAAAAGAAGCGACGTTGACAAGCGGAACTATTATCACAGTCCCGGAGATCTCCGCCGGGTTCAACACTGCAATCAACTTTTCAAGCGCGATGATCGAAGCGTATTCCGTCCCGTGCGCGCCCGAAACCACCGCCAGCACCGGCCCTGGTTTAGCGCCGTGGATGACGGCTACGGCGATGTTTGTGCCGGCGTCGATTCCAGCAGGCACTTCGATGAAGCCGGTGGCCTTTTGACCGCGCTGCGCAGTGGCCGTGCCAACTTTGAACGTGGCCCGGTCCTGCGCGAAGGTAACCCCGCTCGCGCATATCGATAACCACAGCGAGATAATCACAACTAAACACCGCATCTCACTCTCCCTTGTTCCACGCATCTCAACCACAGATGAACACAGATGGACACAGATACTTAACGTGCCAAAGATCTGTGTTGATCCGTGTTCATCTGTGGTTCTCTTATTGTGCTTTAGAAAGCCACACCGAATCAGTTATCGCCGCGAGATTCTGCCTGATCCTGAGATAGCGTTTTTCGAACTCAACGCGTTCCGCGGAGTCTAGCGCCCGTGTTCCGTTCCCCACAAGGTCCGAGCCGATAACCCCGTCAAGCTTCAAAGCATGCTTCAGGCATGCGATGCTTTTCTTTACTTGCTTTCCGCCTTGCGAGAATTTGCACGCCGCGCTGAACTGCTCAAAAGCGCTTTCGTAGATAGACATCAATCGTTCGTCGCCGGCGTAGCAAGCACGCCAGGCTCGCTGCCATTCACGCGGCATTGCGTTCGCCGGACCCGACACGACGCCGATCGGCAACTCGTTGTGAAGCAAATAGCGATTCCAATACTCGCGCGCGCGGCCGAGCAATCCGTCTTCGAGTTTGAACACCTGGAACATCAGCATCGCATTGCCGACGTAGATTCCGAATTCGCCTTTGTCCTTGAAATGTGCGGCGCCTTTGGTGTAGTTGCCCAGCACGCGCCGCGGCGCCGAGACTTTTAATCCGAACATGAAAGGAAGCCGGCTCAATCGCTTCACGTCCCGCGTCCTGATGTGGGGGACGTTCGGGTCGGCGGCAATGTCCGCGTTGTCGTATAGAAAGATGGGGAGCGAGCGCCCTCGATGATCGAAGAGACTGCTGACTTCTTGCTGAAAGAAAGACACTATGTCGCCGAGGTCGTTGATTGAAAGCGGCGCTATCACCGCGGCATCGGCGCGCGCTTCGATCGCGCATTCGATGTTCGCAAGAGTGTCGCTGCGTGTAGTTGCGGTTACGCCGACCCAGGCCTCGACCGGCTGAAGCTCGAGTTGCGAGATTTCCTTGTTGATGCGAGCAACTTCATCGGTCTCGATCCAAATCAACCGCTGACGTTCGCCGTTCGAGATGCGATTCCATTCACCGGTCGTGCCCACGCCGAAGAGAATATCAGCTCCGCGTCCCCGTTGCGCCAGATAGCGAAACACTCTGCGTTGTTCTTCCTCAATCACCTGCCCATTGGCGTCGAGCACGGTTATGGCCGGGATGCTCAACCCGCGACGCGGTTGGTATCTATAAAGCGGCATTGCCAAATCCGAGGCCGGATCCGCTTGCCCTCTTTCAGCATAGATCGGACTTGCTTCGATCATCGTCGGTAATATCAGCGTGGATCGGTAGCCCTGTATGGGCGGTCCTCCCGTGGCCGCCCCTCTTCGATGAAGCGCTTGCTCATTAAGGGGCGGCCACGGAGGACCGCCCATACAGGTGATCCTGAAATGACCTGAGCTTTTCGGTCAGGCTCACCTTCCCAATGGCTTGCGTGTCTCGCATGTCACAGAGAGCGTAGGCAGCGTCCGAAATGGTGTCAAGCAAGATTGAAGCATCGATTCCCGTTGTGTATATTGAGATTTACTTAGCGGCCACGAAAATGAGATTGCTCGAGCAGATACTTGACTCGGTTAGATTTCGTTTTCGCATCGACTCCGGTGCTTCAAAGGCCGGCCGGAAGAACATCGAAGCTTCGGTGAGACGCTTTACCAACCTTCAATTCCAAGGAGCCACACATGGAACAATCCGCCAGAACTAACAGGGATTTGATTCAAGCGCTCGAGACGATGGGCAATAAGCTGCGCGTTCATTCGATTGTGGCGACCTCTGAAGCCGGCTCGGGACATCCGACGAGCTGCATGTCGGCGGCCGATCTGACGGCGGCGGTGTTCTTCCACGCGATGCGGTATGACGTAGCGAATCCGAAGAATCCGGTGAACGATCGATTTGTTTTATCGAAGGGCCATGCAGCGCCGCTGCTTTACGCAGCATGGGCGGAAGCCGGCGCGTTTCCCGCCGAGCGATTGAAGACGCTTCGTGAATTCACCAGTGACCTTGAAGGCCATCCGACCCCGCGCCTGCCCTGGGTCGAAGTCGCGACCGGGTCGCTTGGGCAAGGTTTGTCTTGTGGAGTCGGGATGGCGCTCAACAGCAAGTATCTGGATAAGAGCGGCAGCAATGTGTTTGTGTTGATGGGTGACGGCGAAAACGCCGAAGGCTCAGTTTGGGAAGCCGCGGAGATCGCGTCGTATTACAAACTCGATAATCTGATTGGGATCGTCGATGTGAATGGGCTTGGTCAGAGCCAGCGGACGATGTACGGCCACGACACCGAAGTCTATCGCCGGCGCTACGAAGCGTTCGGCTGGCACGCCGTTAGTGTCGATGGTCATAACATTGCTGAAATCATCGCCGCTCTCGACGAAGCCCTGGCCACGACTGGCAAGCCGGTGGCAATTGTCGCGGCCACGAAAAAAGGGAAGGGCGTTTCGTTCATCGAAGACAAAGATGGCTGGCACGGCAAGGCTATCAAGAAGGGTGAAGAACTCGACCGCGCGTTGGCCGAGCTGGAACCGAAAGTGGCAGGCGCGGTTTCGATGAGCATGAAATCGCCCGAAGGACGGTCCGCAAATCCAATCACTATTGATAGCGGAGCGAAGGGTAAAGCGATCGACTTCAAGCTGGGCGATCAGATTGCGACTCGTGAAGCATACGGCGATGCGCTTGCGAGGCTTGGCGATGAGAACCCGCTTGTTGTTGCAGTGGACGGCGACACAAAAAACTCGACCTATTCGGAGAAGTTTCTCAAAGCCCACGACGGGCGCTTCTTTGAATTGTTTATCGCCGAGCAAAACATGGTCGGCGCGGCTGTGGGGCTGGGCTCGATGGGCAAGATCCCGTTCGCTTCGACGTTCGCCTGCTTTCTGACACGCGCTTACGATCAGATTCGTATGGCTGCGGTTTCGCAAGCCAACCTGAAACTGTGCGGCTCACATGCAGGCGTTTCGATAGGCGAAGACGGGCCTTCGCAGATGGCGCTTGAAGACCTGGCGATGATGAGGGCGATCGAAGGCTCGACTGTGTTGTATCCGTCGGATGCTGTTTCTGCCGAGCATGCGGTTCGACTTGCGGCTGAACACAAAGGGATCGTCTACATAAGAACCAGCCGGCCTAAGACTCCGGTGATCTACTCGAGTGATGAGCACTTCGAAATAGGCCGCGCAAAGGTCATCAGGCAAAGCAGCGACGACAAAGTAACGGTAGTCACAAGCGGCGTAACGTTGTTTGAAGCGCTTGCTGCTTACGACGAACTGAAAGCCGAGGGCATCGCGATTCGAGTCGTCGATCTCTTTTCCATAAAGCCGATCGACGAAAGTACGCTGCGGAGTTCGGGGAGCGAGACTAATAATTTGATCGTTACGATGGAAGATCACTCGGCGTGGGGCGGAATCGGTGATGCTGTTGCGAGCGCAGTGTCGTCCGCGGGAATTCGAGTTCATCAACTGGCCGTGCGCGAGGTGCCTCGATCCGGCAAGTCAGAGGAATTGCTTGCCGCGTACGGCATCGATCGCAATGCCCTGCTGGCGACGATCAAGTCGCTTATTTGAGTTCGTTGTAGATCGCGGTGATCCCGGCTTTCGCGCCGCCGAGTTTGTAGTCTTTGTATCTTTCGGGCAGCTTCAGATCGGACACCGCCTGCTCGATGGTCTTACCGTCCTTCTTCGCCTGTTCGGCCGCCGCGACAAACGCTTGAATGAATTCGCCGTACTGTTTGAACGCGGACCAGTCAGTCACAGGGCTATGGCCGGGGATCACCGTATCGACGCCTTTGATCCCCGCCGCGGCCTTCTTCAAAGACCTGGGGAACTCCAATCCGCTGCCGCCGCTGGTTGCGTCGATTAGCGGCAGCCCGCTTGTGAATGCGAACATATCTCCGGCGTGCATGACCTTCAGCGCGGGAAACACCACGAACGTATCGCCGCTGGTGTGGCCTCGTCCGAAGTAGTACAGGTCGATCTTGTCATTGCCCTTCAGCAGGCTGAGCTTGTCCTTGTAGGTCTTACCGGGAAGAAACTTCTTGCCTTCGTCGCTTTGAAATTGGGGCATCTTTTCCATGCTTGCTTTGCAGTTCTCTTGAGCGACGAACTCGACCGCTCCAGAGAACGCCACGTTGCTCCCGACGTGGTCGAAGTGCGTGTGAGTATTGATGACCATCGTCACCGGTTTGGTCGTGACGGATTTCACTTTCTCGAGGATGGCCGGTCCCATTCCCGGAATCTTTGTGTCCACGATGACGACGCCCGTCTCGGTAATGAATGCTGCCGTGTTGCCGCCCCCGCCAAAGATGACGTAGAGATTGTCTTTCACCTTCTGAATCTCGAGAGCAGGCGGCCGTTGCTGGGGTTTCGGCTGCGCGGAAATCATTGAGAGGCCGCCGGCCGTCAGCAAGCCTAATAACACAGCTAATCGTTTCATCGAGTCTCCCTCCTGAGCGCGCAATGATATACACCGAGCGCGGAGGACACAAGAAAAGCTTGCGAAATCAGGTAGTGTTCGGATTCCGCCTTGCTTAATAACCTTCGCGTGCTTTGCGGTCCTTTGCGTCTTTGCGCTGAGTATTGGGTTAATACTCAGCGCAAAGACGCAAAGGACCGCAAAGCACGCGAAGGGCTGACCAGACGTTACAAGGGCTGTACTTCACATTGAAAAACTAGCCAATGGAGTAGTACAGTTGCGCGGCCTCTTAGCTATCGTGGGAATCGTCACAAATCGGTCAAACAATATTTTCGATATGACCAAAGTAGGCAATCATATTGAGTAATCCTTCTGGCAATCCTTCTGCTATTGTCGTCGGTGGAGGTCTCGCCGGGATGGTCGTTGCCCGTGAGCTGGCGCTTCGACGCTGGCGGGTGATTCTTCTCGAACGTTCAAAGCGCCTCGGTGGTAAGGCCGGCTCCGATATGAAGAACGGCCGGCTGCTGGAGCACGGTTATCATGTTTTCCCCCAGTGGTATCCAAATGTCCGAGCCATCCTCGATCGCATAGGCGTGCGGCTGATCGACTTCGATCGCTACCATTTCCTGCTGCCTGGCGCTTATCCACAAAAAATTACGGTGCGGGGGCCTTCGAGCCTTTCCGCGATTTGGCATAACACCTTTCACGGTCTCCTGCCGTGGTATCACAACGTCCTTTACAACTACTCGGTGCTGGATATGATTTCGCGGCCGCTCTCCGAGAAGAGCTTCCTGGACCGTGTGAGCCAGGTCGGCCTGATACGCGGGAAGTGGTATACGAGCGAGTCGGTCGCGGAGCTTGGCCAGGAGAACGTTCTCAAAGCGTCGGCCATTCCGTTTTATGACCTGAGCGCGATGACCGCGAAACGAATCGCCGGCTACTGGGTGCGGCAGGCGAGTCCGTTCCTGTCGATACTGCCGGGAGATCTTCAAACGGTTTACATCGATCCGCAGGTGCGTGAGCTGGAAGAGCTGGGAGTCGAGATTCGATATGACTCCGACGTGACAGGTGTGGTTATGAACGAAGGCGTCGTCGCTGCAGTCGCACTGCGCGACGGAACCGAGATGTCTGCCGATGTGTATGCGCTTTGCACTCCGTTTGAAGTCACTCGGACGTGGCTTGATGACAGGCTTTATGAAGCAGATCCCGAGCTCGGAAACATGCATTTTCTGGAAGCTCAACCTATGGCTGCGCTGCACCTTCGCCTGCGGAGAGAGCTGCCGGACCTTCCTCGCGAACACGTGTTTCTTCACGGTAGCCAGTACGCGCTTTCGCTCATCGATGTAGGGCGCTTTTGGAAAGAGTTGGACGGCAAACCGCAGCTTTCTTTCATATCGAGTAACTACGGTCCGTTGAACGAGGTGAGCGAGGAAGGCGCAAAGAACCTGCTGTTGAAAGAGATCTGTGAGTACCTTCCAATCACGCCGGCCGATGTCGAGGATTGGGAGCTGAACCCTAACACCGACGTGCCGCTGTTCATCAACACCATCGGAGCCTGGCCTAACCGGCCAGGGCCGACATCGAAGATCAAGAACCTGTACCTGGCGGGAGACTTCGTAAGAAACGCGATCGATTTGGCGTGCATGGAAGGCGCAGTCTCCGCCGCATTGGAGAGTGCGAAGCAGATTCTCAGCGATCACGCACTTCGAACCGAGCGTCGCGCGCCTGGCCTAGAGAGCGAGCCTGGAAAAGAGATCGAATCGCTTCCGATTGTTCAAGTGCCGCCAGTCTGGCCTCGCGTGTTGATGATGTTCGCCCGAATTGTGTTGATCCCGGTGGTAGCAGTGGCTCGGCTATTCGCGTGGCTCGAAGAAAGATTTTCACCGCATCGCCCGGACGCTTCGGAAGTCAGGGTGAGAGCAACACCGAAGCTACAGATGGACTCGCGCCCGCCGCGGAAGCGGTAACGCAGGGCTGATCGATATTCGTAATTCCCCCCGGACGGCGAAAGCGGTCTGAGGCTGATTGCCAAAGCCTCGATTGGTTACTTGGGCCGTTTGAATATCCAAGTGCCGTCTAGCGGTCCCCTCTGTTCGGTACGCTTGAAGTCCACCAACTCCCATCCGTCCATTCCGAGTTGATTCAAGCTGCGCTCGGCTTCCACCATATCCGTGTCCTTTAACACTTTATATTCCCATGAAGTCTTGGCGTTAGCTTTCCCGCTCTCGGTCCGGCCAAGGATAGCGATGAAAGACAAAACAACTGCGCACGCTAGCAAGAGCGCCCAGCGTTTTGGTGACCTATTCATATTTCGCTCCTCTCCGTTGTTCGAATGATCGGATGTGCCTCGGGATGACCGAAGCACCGTTCCTATTCTAAATTGACAAGACGGGCCACGTCACGCGCCGGTAGTGACCGAAGCACCGTTCCTATTCTAAATTGACAAGACGGGCCACGTCACGCGCCGGTAGTGATGTTATGAAGCGGGGCGCCTCCCGCGGCGCGCGACTGATAAACTCAGACGCGCGCCGGACAGTTGACCGCTGTGGGGAGGCGCTATGACGGAAACAGTATATTGCGGCGTGGATTTTCACGCGAGGATGCAA
>DATNBZ010000166.1:0-64822 GCA_035607285.1 Blastocatellia bacterium
TCCTGTGAATCCTGTCCATCCCTGTTCAAGCTCTTATGTATTCACTTCTGGCACTCAGGTTACCGAGGAGGGAATTAGCCGCCTGGTGACGGCGCACGTCGGCGGGCGCGCGTTGCCGCAAGGAGCTTGAAGACGATCAGACCCGAATTCGCCTATCAATGCCGCATTCCCTATCCTGTGAATCCTGTCCATCCCTGTTCAAGCTCTTATGTATTCACTTCTGGCACTCAGGTTACCGAGGAGGGAATTAGCCGCCTGGTGACGGCGCTCAGTCGATCGGGCGATACCCGTGAGGATTCCTGGTTCGCCATTCCCAGTCGCTCCGAAGGATGGCCGCGAGTTCGGCATGTTCCGGCCGCCAGCCGAGGACGCGGCGCGCTTTTTCAGCGTCGGCCACGAGCCGGGACGGATCGCCGGCTCGCGGCGGCTCGAACTTGATCGGGATCGGCTTCTGTGTCACCTGGCGCGCGGCCTCGATGACTTCGAGGACTGAGTTGCCTCGGCCGCTTCCAAGATTTATGAACTCTGATTTGCCTCCTGCTCGAAGGTGATCGAGCGCCAGTATGTGTGCGTTGCCGAGATCGGCGACGTGAACATAATCTCGAATGGCAGTGCCGTCGGGAGTCGAATAGTTGTTG
This sequence comes from Blastocatellia bacterium, assembly GCA_035607285.1. Taxonomy (GTDB): domain Bacteria; phylum Acidobacteriota; class Blastocatellia; order UBA7656; family UBA7656; genus Onstottus_A. The sequence continues at coordinate 639 of DATNBZ010000166.1, forward strand.
CCGAACACTGAGACAAACGGCGTTCGGCCTCGAGCGACCGACAGCACGTTTGGGATAAGATGAGTTTCGGGCTCGTGGTCCTCGCCGAGTGTTTCGGTTGCGCCCGCCGCATTGAAGTAACGAAGCGCAACGAATCTCATCTCGAAGTTGCGCTCGTAGCCGGACAGCAGCTTCTCAACCGTCAGCTTGGACACTCCGTAAGGATTTGTCGGCTCCTGCGGATGCTGTTCGGAGATCGGAATCTGTTGGGGTTCACCGTAGGTTGCGCAGGTCGATGAAAACACAACGTGGCGGAGGCCGGAATTGAGCAATCCATTGAGCAGCGCAATCGTTTGAGTAACGTTGTTTTCGAAGTAACGGCCGGGTTGTTCGACGGACTCGCCCACATAAGCAAGAGCGGCAAAATGAATACACGCTTCGATATCGTGTTCGCGCGCGATTCGAGCGACCAGCTCGACATCGCCAATGTTTCCCTCGTAGAAAGGAACGTCGCGAGGAACCGCCTCGCGGTGTCCTCGCGACAAGTTGTCGAGCACGGCTACCTTTTCGCCGAGCTTACGCAGCAACTCGACGGTCACGCTTCCAATGTAACCAGCGCCGCCGGTCACAAGTATCATTGTCGGTCCCTCGTCTGTGATGGAGATCAGGGTTTCAATGATCACTCATTTCGGTTTGTGAGTCTACGGGGCTTGAGCACCTTTGAGCTCGCAATCAAGCGCGCCGAGGTTCGTTTCAGCAGATAACCGCGAGAGCCCTCGGTAGTTTTCCGTAGCCCAGGCGTTTCGCGACTGTGTCAAGTTCGTAGTGACGCAGTCGTGAAACGCCTGGGCTGATGCAAAGGGAACGGCGGTGGTTTTTACAGAGAGCACCGAGTGATGATTGGAAGATCCAGTCATCACTTCACGCTAGCTTGGCTTAATTCAAGAAGGGGTCGTATACGACCCAACAGTCCTCAGGACCTGCGTAGGTTGTGCAATTCATGATTGCTCCCGTCGAGCACCGGTAAGTATAAAAGGACCATGAGTGGCCGCCCTCGTCCAGGTAGTCCTGCTGGTCCGCCAGCATCCAGCCATCGTAGCAGAAGTCCGCTTCCAACTGGACTTCGCCGGTATCAGTCTGTTCGCCAGTGCCGGTTTGTTCGGGTAAACTCCACGCCGCTTTCGGCCATTTGATCATTAGAGCTATCCCCTTTTCGGTACGAACCTTGGAGATGACGGCTCCCATCTCTTTCATCTGGCGTAGCGTTTGTTTCGTGCTCTTGCCGAGTCTTTGCGCAGTCTGCAGTTGCTGCAGCAGCGTTCGTGCCTGCCCGGCCAACTGTTCGTCATGTTCGGGAGGCAGGCGCTTGTGTTGCACCTTTGCCACAACTCGCACGCGCTTAAGCTGCCCCTGTGCTGAAGCTGAGATGGAAACACCCAAAGATGTTAACGCGAATGTGATGGCGACAGCCATCGCAATAATCGTTGTTTTCTTCATCTCGCATTCCCCTTGGTTCCTATGTTTGTGCCCGAGACATTGTTTTGTGCGTTCGGCGCGAACCCGAAATGTCGGCGGCGATCCTATACCTGTCGGGGTCTGAAATCAAGCGTAAAAGTCAGTCAGGGGTAATCAATGTTGCTGTTCCGGTATTGGTGGTCGCGGCCACCGGTCTGCCATGGGCCTTGTGGGAAGAGAAGCCGAACAAAGGCGCATAAGTGATGCGATTGACTTCAGCCGGGGCGCAGATGATAATTTTTTGCCGTGAGCGCACGATAAATAGTTTGATAAAAGATTGGATTTTGGGGGAAACATTATGAGCACGTTAACTGCGAACGGACATTTGGATACGCCGATCACATGCTTTCTGTCCGACCTGAGAGCGCGATCTCATCATTTTCGAGGGGATCAGGCAGACGACTTTTTAATTGAGTTCCTACAGCACCTAGACAAGCAGTGTCGGGCCGGAAATGTTGTTAATCGAGAGATGCATAGGCTCAAAACAGAGTTAGAGAAGGAAGCATCCCGGCTGGGAGAGTTCTTGACGCTCGAAGATATAAGCGCAGCCCTCAAGAAAATGAGCTGCCTATTAAAGAGTTGGATACACAACTCCTAACCGGACCCTGGGACGGCGGCGAGTCAAATACATGTTTCGCTAAATATAAGGAGCGCGAGGAAGTATCATCCTCGCGCTCTTAAGTCGGCTCAAGAGAGCAGTCGTGTGACCCCGCAAAACTAAGACCCGCTCTTGCTGCTTTCTGCGCGCACTTCCACGCCGGTGTTTGCCTGTTCGGCTCCGGGCGGCACGGTGGTCGTAGGGAGCGAATTGCCGGAGGACGTGAGCGTATGCGGCAGGAGCTCTTCGATCCGCTCGACGAAGATTACTTCAAGATCGCTCAGAGCTTCTTCGGGAATGTCCTTCAAGTCAGGCTCATTCTTCTTCGGCAGGACAACTCGTTTCATCCCCGACCGGCGCGCCGCAAGCACCTTCCCTTTAATGCCGCCTACCGGAAGCACAAGTCCGCTGAGCGTGATTTCTCCGGTCATCGCGGTGTCGTTGCGAACCGGCCGTCCCGAGCACAGCGATGCAAGAGCGGTAACGATTGCTACACCTGCCGAAGGCCCATCCTTCGGTGTCGCGCCGGCGGGCACATGTACGTGAACGCCGCTGTTCCCGAACTTGTCGGCGCAGTCCAATCCCAACTCGCCCGAGTGTGACCACAGATAGCTCAATGCGGCCTTCGCCGATTCCTGCATCACTTCTCCGAGCTGGCCGGTCAGCGTCAGCCCCTTGGAACCGGGCAGCAGCGTCGCCTCGATAAACAAGACCTCGCCGCCCATCTCTGTAACCGCCAATCCGGTGGCGACGCCCGGTGGAAGCGTTTGCCGAGCCATCTCGTGAAAGAACATTTCGTGGCCGAGATAGTCCTCGAGGTCGGCGGGCGTGACGGTGAAGACATCGCCCTTGCCTTGAGCGACCTTGAGCGCGACCTTCCGCGCCACGCTTCCGATCGTTCGTTCAAGCTGCCGCACTCCGGCCTCGCGCGTGTACCGGCTGATGATTCCCTGGAGCGCCTCGTCGGTGAAATGAAGCTGCTCTTCGCTCAACCCGGCTTCTTTCACCTGCCGCGGAATCAAATACTGCTTCGCGATGTGAAGCTTTTCCTCTTCGGTGTAGCCCGAAAGCGTAATCACTTCCATGCGGTCACGCAGCGCCGGCGGGATCGGCCCAAGCGTGTTCGCGGTTGCGATGAAGAAGACTTTCGACAGGTCGAACGGAAGATCCAGGTAATGATCTCTGAATGAAAAGTTCTGAGCCGGGTCCAGAATCTCCAGCAGAGCCGAAGCAGGATCGCCTCGGAAATCCATGCCGAGCTTGTCGACTTCGTCCAGCATCATCACCGGGTTGTTCACGTTTGCGCGGCGCAGCGCCTGAATGATGCGGCCAGGCATCGAGCCGATGTAGGTTCGCCGATGACCGCGAAGCTCGGCTTCGTCGCGCATGCCGCCAAGTGACATTCGCTCAAACTTGCGCCCCATCGACCTCGCGATCGACTGGCCGAGGCTGGTCTTGCCGACGCCTGGCGGGCCGACGAAGCACAGGATCGGCGCCTTGGTTTTCGGATTCAGTTTGATCACCGCAAGGTGCTCGAGTATCCGCTGCTTTATGTCTTTCAGATCGTAGTGGTCTTCGTCGAGCACTTCCTGAGCCTTATTAAGATCCAGGGCCTCTTCGGTCGACTTCCTCCACGGCAGGTCGAGAATCCATTCGAGATAAGTTCGGATGACATGATAGTCGGGCGCCGCCGCCGGCAATCGCTCGAGTCGCTTGATCTCACGATCGGCTTCCGTGCGAACCTCCTCGGGCAGATCGGCCTTCTCGATTCTCTCGCGCAAGAGCTGTGCTTCGGCTTGCTCGGGTTCGGTTTCGCCAAGCTCCTTCTGAATCTGCTTCATCTGCTCGCGCAGGATGTAATCACGCTGAGCCTTTCCGAGTTCTTCCTGGGCCTGGTTCGAGATCTTGCTTCTGATCTCCAGCACCTCGACCTCGCGAGCGAGATAGGTGTGCATGAGGTGAAGCAGCTCGCTTTCGGTGTTTGCTTCGAGCAGCGCTTGTTCCTGCGCGATCTCGAGGTCGAGCACCGAGCCGAGAAAGTAAGCGAGCCGGATCGCGTCGTCCGCTTGAACGATGATGTTGCGGATTTCCGGCGGAACATTCGGCAGCAGACTGAGCGCCTTTTGGACCAGCACCTGGATGTTTCTCTGAAGCGCTTCCACCTCCGGAGTTTTTTCGCGAATCGGTTCAGGGAGTATTTCGACGCGAGCCTTCAAGTAAGGCGTCTGTTCCGTAAAGCCGATAATCCGAAAGCGCTCCTGACCCTGCACGATCAGATGCAGGGCTTCATCGGCCCCCGGAGAGCGCATCATCCGGTTTATGACAACCATCGTGCCGACCGTATGCAGCTTGTCGGGCGTTGGTTCGTTCTCGCCGTCCTCACGCTGGGCAACCACGCCGAGCAGTTTTTCCTCAGTTGCCAGCGCTGCTTCCGCCGCGGCGAGCGACATCGGCCGTCCGACCGTCAGCGGAGTGATGCCGGATGGAAAGATCACGATGTTTCTAAGCGGTAATATTGGTAACTCAAGAGTTTTGTTCTCGCTCATCTTTTTCCCCTAAGATCCGGCCGTTTACTAGCGGCCCTCAACGGCCCCTTCCCTGGCCCTTTCATTTGACCATGCACACGAGTACTTCCAGGTGCGTGCTCAACCACAATTCAAATGCAATATGAACCAGCCGTCCCTGCTCTCGCATTGAATCTCCGCGGTGGATAACTCGCACGGGATTTTCAATATGCGCTCGAAGCGGCTGTAGGTTATCTCGAGCTGGTGATAGCTCCAGCCTTCGGTGATGACGGTGTCCCGACGAACGCCGCGCACGATCAGCCTGTCGTCGGCGATCAGCACTTCGACGTCTTCCGGTTTGACCCCGGCCAGATCGAACTTGATCTTCCAGCCGGTTGGGCACCGGTATATGTCGGCCGCCGGCTGCCACAACGGACCGCTTGAGCGGCGGTACTCAGTGGACAGCCGTTCGATGAATACCCTCTTGCTTCTTGACATCGTAGCCTTACTCCGCTGGTAGTTGAAATTACTATCTGGTGCCTCCCGGCAACCCGGCAGTTTCGACCTTCGACGCCAATTCGCGGGAGGTTAAGACGCTGTCGACGATTCCATATTCGACGGCCTGGTTAGGGCTGAGAATGAAGTCCCGCTCGACGTCGCGATCCGTTTTTTCGAAGGATTGCCCGGTCAGGTCCGAAAGGAGTTTTGACAGCAGGTTGCGCGTGCGCAGCAATTCTTCGGCGTAGATTTTTACATCGGTCGCCTGACCCGCGATGCCCTCCACCGAGGGCTGGTGAATCAGGATTCTGGAATTTGGAAGCGAGAATCGTTTCCCTTTGGTGCCCGCTGCGAGCAGCAGCGCCGCCATTGAAGCGGCCTGCCCCATACAGATCGTGATTATGTCGGGCCTGATGAATTGCATCGTGTCGTAGATCGCCAACCCGGCGGTGATCGACCCTCCCGGGCTGTTGATATAAATCGAAATCTCGCGATCGGGATCCTCGGATTCGAGATACAACAATTCCGCCACCACGACGTTCGCCACGGAATCGTAGATCTCGGTGCCGAGAAAAATGATGTGCTCTTTCAGCAGCCGGGAGTAAATGTCGTAGTGACGTTCTCCTCTGCCGGTTGTTTCTACTACGGTCGGAATCAGATAGTTGGTCATCGTCATTGGTCAGTAGTCCGTAGTCCGTGGTCCGAGGTCCGTAGTCAGTTGCTGCCATTAGGAAGAGCTACTGACCACGGACTACGGACTACGGACTAAATCAAAATCGCAGCACCGCACCGAGGCCTGCGTCTCCGAGTTTTGCCGCCGCGTCCCCGTTAACCAGTTGCACTTTGCCGCCCTTATCGAGCACGCGACGCGAAGCGCGATTGATCAGATCGGGCGCGGGTTCGAGTTTACCGTCACAAAACGCGCACTTCTCGTCTCCTTCAGAGACTAACAAGTGGCACGAGCTGCATTCCTTTCCGGCGACTCTGAAGTCCCGGGCGACCACCATTTTGTAGACCCGGCCTTCCTGGATTGCGCTTAAGGTCCCGGGTACGCCGAGTACTGCCCGATCGCCCTTCATTGCAGCGGTGATCATCGCGTTAACAAGATTCGCTTCGTCCTCATGCTCCGCCCTCTCCTGGACTACTCGCAATTCAGTTGCGAGCCGATCGTGACCGGCGTCTACGGGAGCAGTAATCGTGCCGATGATCATTTGCTGGAGGCGCTTCGGGAGCGCGCTCGTAAACACTGATGTTGCTTCCACCGGCCCGCCAATTACAATCCTGCTCAGTTTGAGACGATCGACCACCAGCGTGAGTTCGTCCGTGACGCGCTTCGCATGCCACAGCACGTGCTTCGTGTGATCGCGGTCCATTTGTCCTTGCGACCAGATGTGATCGGTGCCGGTGGTCGCGTGTTTGTTAGGAACATCGGAAACGATTTCGGCTTGTTGTTCAATCCCGGAGGCGTCGGCCGCCAGTATCCTTGCACGGTGCTTATCAATCAGCACCACACCGAAGCGGTCTGTGTCTTCGATCACTTCGAGCAAGGGTCTGACCCACGGCTGGGATGACCATCGCGCGCCGGTTGGCAGTTCGACTTGAAGATCGCGCTGCCACCAGAAGTCTTGTTTCGAATCGCTGAAGACAACCAGCGCTTTTCCTTTAGGCACGTACCCCGACAAGAATTCTCGAACTCGCCGGCATTCCGCATCGAACCGCTGCCTGTTGGCGTCGCTGGTGTTGTGGTGTTCGCCGGCGTTGTCTCCGGCCTGGCGAAACAAGCCTTCGACGTTTGTCTCGAATCCGCGATTCAGGTTCGCGGCATTCGATTGATCTACATTCACGTAGAGGCTCAGAATTAATGAGTCTGGACCGGATGAGTAGTGCTGCAACTGGCGTATGTCATCGTGCGAAATCATTCCCCCACCTCCTTGTTCGATGCCCTCCTGGTGCGCCTGCTGATTAACTGATCAATGGCGTTCATGATAGCACGGAAACCGGCGCGCCCGAACGCCGAGCCGTGTCAGTCCTTCGCGTGCTTTGCGGTCCTTTGCGGCTTTGCGTTGAGTATTGGGTCTCGCTCCTTCAATACCCAATACTCAACGCAAAGGCGCAAAGGACCGCAAAGCACGCGAAGGTTATTAAGCAACATCGTCTTAATGCGTCGCGTCCGCTTCGGCGGCCAGTTGAACCGGTGAAAACACGATCTTGCCATCTGCTACGTCGACACGCAGGACCGAGTTGTCCTTGATGTCACCTTTGAGGATCAGTCTCGACAGCGGTGTTTCGATTTCGCGCTGTATGGCTCGCTTCAATGGCCGCGCGCCGTAAACCGGATCGTAGCCCGTCAGTGCAAGATGCGTCTTCGCCTCATCAGTCAACTCGAGCGTAATCCTGCGTTCCGCCAGCCGCGTCCGCAGCCGGTCGAGTTGTATGTCGACGATCTGCTTCAGGTCCTCCTCGGTCAGCGAGTGGAACACGACGATCTCGTCTACTCGATTCAGAAACTCGGGTCTGAAATGATGACGCAGCGCGTCAAGCACCTCTCCCTTCATTGATTCGTACTGGTCGCCCTCGACCTTTCCGCGGTATTCCAGAATCAAGTGGCTGCCGATGTTGCTGGTCATTATGACGATCGTGTTCTTGAAGTTCACGACCCTGCCCTGACCGTCCGTCAGCCGGCCGTCGTCGAGTATCTGGAGCAGCACGTTGAACACATCGTGATGAGCCTTCTCGATCTCGTCGAACAACACGACTGAGTAAGGCCGCCGCCGAACCGCTTCCGACAACTGGCCGCCTTCCTCGTAGCCTATGTAGCCCGGGGGCGCGCCGATCAATCTGGCCACCGTGTGCTTTTCCTGATACTCGGACATATCGATTCGAATCATCGCGTGCTCGTCGTCGAATAGAAACACCGCAAGAGCCCGAGCGAGTTCGGTCTTGCCGACGCCAGTCGGGCCGAGAAAAATGAATGAACCAATCGGCCGATTGGGGTCCTTGAGTCCCGACCGCGCGCGAAGGACGGCGTCCGCAACGTAGCTGACCGCTTCGTCCTGTCCGACGACGCGCTTGTGCAAGTGTTCTTCAAGCGCAAGCAGTTTTTGAAGCTCGCCCTCGAGCAGCTTTGAAACCGGGACCCCGGTCCAGCGGCTGACAACCTCTGCGATGTCTTCCTCGTCGACTTCTTCCTTGAGGAGCCTCGTCTTATTGGGTTGACGGTCAAGCTCGGATTCGTATTCGCGCAGTTGTTTTTCCAGTTGCGTCAGCTTGCCGTATTGAAGCTCAGCCGCGCGATTGAGGTCGTACTCGCGCTGCGCCTGCTCGATCGCCACCTTCGTTTGCTCGATCTCTTCGCGAATCGAACGAATCTTCTGAACGGCTTCCTTTTCGGCCGTCCATTGCGCCTTCAGTTGATCCGCGTTTGCCCGGTGGTCTGCAAGCTCCTTCTCGAGTTTCTCGAGCCGTCTGCGCGAGGCTGCGTCGGTTTCCTTCTTGAGTGCTTCGCGTTCGATCTCGAGCTGCATGACTCGACGAAGATTCTCATCCAGCTCAGCAGGCATCGAGTCGATTTCGGTGCGTAGTTTGGCCGCCGCTTCGTCGACAAGATCGATCGCCTTGTCGGGCAGAAACCGATCCGAGATGTATCTATGCGACAGCACCGCGGCCGACACCAGCGCCGAGTCTTTGATCCTCACGCCGTGATGAACCTCGTAGCGTTCCTTCAGGCCTCGCAGGATCGAGATCGTGTCCTCGACCGTCGGCTGATCGACAAGCACCGGCTGAAAACGCCGTTCGAGCGCGGCATCCTTCTCGACGTGTTTGCGGTATTCATCGAGCGTGGTTGCGCCAATGCAATGAAGCTCACCCCGGGCGAGCATCGGCTTGAGGAGGTTCGAGGCATCGACCGCGCCCTCGGCCGCGCCGGCGCCGACAATCGTGTGCATCTCGTCGATGAACAGGATGACCTCGCCTTCGGAAGCTTGAATCTCTTTCAGCACCGCCTTGAGGCGCTCTTCAAACTCGCCGCGGTATTTCGCTCCCGCGACCAGGGCTCCCATATCGAGCGCAACGATTCGCTTTTTCTTCAGCGTCTCGGGGACATCTCCGCGAACGATTCGCTGGGCGAGCCCTTCGACGATGGCTGTTTTGCCGACGCCGGGCTCGCCGATCAGAACCGGGTTGTTCTTGGTCCGGCGCGACAGCACCTGGATCACGCGCCGTATTTCGTCGTCGCGTCCGATCACCGGATCGAGCTTTCCAGCGGCGGCCATTTTGGTCAGGTCGCGGCCATAACGCTCGAGCGCTTCGTAGGTGGCTTCCGGGTTTTGCGAAGTGACTCGCTGGTTGCCGCGCACTTCCATCAACGCTTTTTCGATTCGGTCGCGAGTGCCCCCGGCCGTCTTGAGAGCGCGCGAGGATGGGCCGCCTTCGTCGATGATCGCCAGCAGCAGGTGCTCGACGCTCACGTATTCGTCTTTGAGTTTTTTCGCCTCGTCTTCGGCGGCGACGAACACCTTGTTAAGCCGCGCGGTTATGTAGACCTGATCGACAGGACCAGAGGGCCCGCTTACTTTGGGCATCCTGTTGATCTCGTTCTCGATGGCCGCTCTAAACGGATCGACGGCGACGCCGGCCCTTGTCAATATCGAAGGCACCAGCCCGCCCTGCTGATCCAGCAGCGCGTAGAGCAGGTGTTCGACTTCGATCTGTTGATTGCCGTATCTTGTCGCAAGTGTTTGCGCTCCACGGACAGCTTCCTGCGCTTTTTCAGTGAATTTATTTATGTCCATTATTAGCACCCTAACGTGATTCGTGAAACGTGATGCGTGATCCGTGGAACGTGATCCGTGATCTGTTTCCGCAAAGATCACGAATCACGCATCACGTTTCACGGATCACGCATCACGTTTCACGCATCACTAATCATTTCCCTTTACCCAGCCGGCTCTCGGGTTGAAATGGCTGGCTTCACCCAGTTCTTTGTAGAGCTGTTGCTCGCGGTCAGTCGGGTGAGACGGCACAACGACTTTCAGCTTGACATACTGATCGCCTCGCCCGCCGGCGCGTTTATTAAGACCCTGACCTCTCAGTCTCAACCGCTGGCCGCCTTGAGCGCCCGGCGGTATTTTCACTTCTACCTTTCCTTCGAGCGTTGGCACCTCGATGTTCGCTCCGAGTACCGCTTCGGAAGGCGAGACCGGAGCTTCGGCAGTTATGTCATCGCCTGATACATCGAAGATCGAATGCGGCTTGATCTTGAGCTTGATATACAAGTCGCCGGCTTCGCTGTCTTTCGGACCCGGCTGCCCCTGATGTTTCAGTTTTATGACCGAGCCCTCACGAGCGGCCGCGGGTATGTTCACATCGATTGTCCTGGGACTCGACGTGTAACCGGCTCCCCTGCAAGTCGCGCAAACAACGCCAGACACCAGGCTGGTCCCACCGCACGTCGGGCAAGCGCGCGTGCCTTGAAGCGTGATCCTGTGCCGTCCACCCTTATGAGCGTCTTCGAGAGTGATCTCCATTTCGGCTTCGGCATCCTGCCCGCGTTCCGGTTGGTTCCGCACGCCGCGGCGTCGATGCTCTGCCTGAGCCGCCGACCGAGCGCCCCCGAACAGCGTTTCAAAGAAGTCGCTAAAACCGCCGCCGCTGAAGATACTGCCAAGGTCATCATATTGAACGTTGACGCGACCCCAGCCGGGGGGCGGCGTAAACTCGGCGCCGTCCTTCCAGTTCGCTCCCAGTTGATCATACCGCTTCCGCTTCTCGGGATCGGACAACACTTCATTGGCTTCATTTAGTTCTTTGAATTTGTCTTCGGCGACCTTATCGCCGGGGTTGACGTCCGGATGGTGTTTCCGGGCGAGCTTGCGGTAAGCCTGACGAATTTGCTGCTCCGTCGCGTCCCTCTTCACGCCGAGCACTTCGTAATAGTCCTTGAATTTCACCGCCATCCGAGCCTTTTCGCCAACCAACTATACGCAAAAAACCATTCCAAATTTGTAAGCACAAGGAGCATAAAATATGAGCCTGATGTTGTCAAGTTTAATCAAGGAAGCCTACGGGGTAATCCGTTTGGGTGGCTCAGAAGCGTCCGCGTTCGGGGAGATTAGGTGGGTTGGCTTCGGTGAAGGCTCCCCGCCTGCTCTCTCTTTGAGTCACAAGCGGGGAGGTGGATGATCTGTCGACGTCGGAGGGCTGTCCGACAAAGCTGTCCGACAAACTTTAGTTTGTCGAAATAACAGCCCTCGTCCCTCGACAAACTGAAGTTTGTCGAACTTGCAGCTTGTCGGGCTATCGCAGTGCAATCGCTCGAATGACGAAGTTCTCATAGTCTGCCACGTAGAGAACGCCTCGTTGGCGGTCTATGGCGAGACCTCGAGGTTGATTGAACCGGGCGAAGATGCCGGAGCCGTCCCTGAGTTTCGCGCCCCCTCCTCCGGCAAGCGTGGTGACATTGCGTGCCGTATCGATACGGCGAACATCACTCGTTGTTAACTCCGAGACATAGAGAGTGCCGTCGGAATCCAGCGCCAGGCCGATCGGTTGAAAGAGAGCCGCTTCGCCTCCGGGCCCATCGATTGTGAGACCCGAGCCTCCGCCAGCCACAGTGCTCACGCGACGGTTCACCAGGTCGATTCGTCTCACCCGATTGTTAAACGTGTCCGCCACGAAAAGGAAGTTGCCGTCCGCGGAGAGAGCCAGGGCAGTCGGTGTGTTGAACCGCGCATTGGCTGCCGTGCCATCGGCAAATCCCGGTACTCCGTTGCCTGCGATGGTCTCAACGCCGCTCTGTGTTATCCGCCGTATTGCATGGTTTTGGGCGTCGGCTACATAAAACGATCCATCCGGCGCAATAAGCAGGTCGTCGGGAAGTCTAAAAGCCGAGTCAAGCAAGCCGGCGTCCCTGTAGCTTGCAAGCCCCTGCCGGGTGCTGTTGAAACGATCTTGCTCGCCCTTGCTGGTGACGAGACTGAACGAGCCCGCGAACGTGCTGACTGTAATATTCGTGCCTGATCTTTCAATCTTGCGAATGACGCAGTTGCCGTTTTCGCTGACATATATAATGCCGCTGCTGTCGACCGCCACTCCGTTTGGAAAGGAAAAGGACGGCGGCTTACCCGCGGTGTTACCTGAGTCGTTGTACCCTTCGTTACCATCGCCCGCAACGGTGCAAGTCTCACGCGTGGTCAGGTTGACCGTTCGGATCGCGTTGTTCTGTTGATCGGTGATATACAGCAAGCCGTCCGGGCCGAAGGCCATCCGTCGCGGCCTGAGGAATGTCGCCTGGTCACCGCTCACACATCCAGTGTCAAATCCGCCCTTCCCGGTTCCGACAAGCGTCGTTACGGTCACGTCGGGAACAACCTGGAATGAAACCGTGCTGGTGCTGTTGCCGCTCGTATCCATGACCTGAATGGTGTGCTGACCCAGCGCCAGATCGACAGGTACGGCCAGTGTGAGCTGCCTTTTAGTAAAGCCGCGAATCTCAGCCGGCTGCCCATCGAGTTGCGCCGTAACACCCTTCGTGAAGTTTGCTCCGACGAGCTGGATCCTCGGCTTGTTCTCTCCCTCCCGCAGAAGGGCGGGAGCTACTGTGAAAATAAAAGGAGCATCGGTCGGCGAGACCGGGATGATCTGGTCTTGAGACTGAATGCCGTCCTGCTCGACGCGAACAACCAGTTGAGTAGGCTGGCTTACAAGCGCGGCGGGTAAAACCGTTTCGAGCCGGTCATTCTTTCCGACGGTTGTAGGCAAAGGCATGTCGTTTACGAAAATGACCGCTTCGGGCTTAAAGGTGCCCGCTACGATGAGGGGAACATCCTCTGTTCCGACCTCGAGCGTATCGGGATCCGTGCCGGCGATTTCGGCCGGTTGCGGCACGACGAAGAAGATTTCCGTGTTCGAAATATTCCCGTCTTTGTCGCGCAGCGTTATCGGTATTTCCGCCGGATCGTTCACCAGGTCAGCGGAGATTTCTATGTCGGCGCCGCCTCCGGTCTCGGTAGCGGTTGTTCCCCTGCCCCAGACGAGGATGTCCGTCTTTGCGGTGAATGATTCCGTTAAGATCGTCGGAAGAAATGTAAGCCCGGAATCCTCCTGGGCGGCATTGCCGTCGAGCCTGATCCGAAGCGCCGGGTCCTGAGCTTGAACGGTCAGCGTAAATGTCGCACTCGTCGTGGCATCGGGATTCATCGCCTGCACCGTATGAGTGCCGGGCGTTGCTATCAGAGAAGCATTAACTTCAGCGAGAAGCACTCGGTGCTTGGTGCTGATTCGAGGCGACGGAAGAGCGACTCCGTCAAACAGGATATTTGCGCCGTCGGCGAAGCCATTGCCGTCCAGTCTCATTGTAAATGTCCGCGTGCCGGACGTGATAATATCTGGACGCAGACGCCGAATCGAAGGCGCACTGTCCTGCGCCTGGACCGCGAGGCGTCTCGATAAGCTGGGTACGAAAACCCACGAAGCCAGAATTGCTGCCAAAGAATACGCTACTACCTTACGCATTACTCAATTACTCCTCGTTACAACTACTTTTTGATTTTGGGCCCGGCCCGTCTCTAAGAGCGTTGAATCCCTTCGTCAATATTCTTCCAACGCTGCCTGACATGAATAGAAGCAGGATCGAGCGAAACCTTGCACCTTTAGGCTCGCCCCAGTCCCCAGGTACCCGGTAAATATTACGCCGGTAAATACAGTGACACTTCGAGGCAAGGAAAAAGTATACCCAGCGACTTCGACGTTTCACAAGGCAGCAACTCCGCTGCTGACAGTTCTGGGTGTGATTAATAATCGGGACTTGAGTCGGGAACCGCCCGCGACTCTTCGCCCGAGGAAGTGTCCCGAGAATCCCGTGGAACCGCGTAGGGGTAGAATGTCTATAGTAGCGAGATCCCTATGTTGCCAACCCCGTAGGCGTGCAATGTCCCTGCGCTCAACTGTATGGCGCTCCTAAAGGAGCCAGGAAGTCCACGTCGACGTCCGTAACTATAAACATCGCACCCCTGCGGGGTTGCCGGCGCAACGCTCGATTCCCGCTCTGAGTTGCTGGTGACCTAAGTCCCAAGTCCCACTTGTGAGCACACCCGACAGTTCTAGCTCTAAGCAAACCGAGCCAATGGCTCAAGCTCCCGGGCACGCCCTCGCGTGGGATACCAGGCCGATGGTAACCTCGTCCTGGAAGCGAACCTGGTTGTCCGACAAGCTGCCAGCTTGTCGGCGCCTTCCTCCACAGGTCGCATCCGAAGACGACGACAAGTCGGCAGCTTGTCGGACTTGCAAGGGAGAACGCAAAGTGAAGGTCAAGCGATTGGGCCGCACTGGATTGAAAGTCACGGAAGTCTGCCTCGGCACGATGACGTTTGGGTATCAATGCGATGAGAAAACGTCCTTCGCCATCATGGACGCGGCCGCCGAGGGCGGGATCAACTTCATCGACACCGCGGATGTTTATCCGATACCAGTGTCCCTTGAAACCGCGGGCAGGACGGAAGAGATTGTGGGTCGATGGTTGAAAGGCAGGCGGGATGAGTTTGTGCTCGCGACGAAGTGCCGAATGCAGATGGGACCAGGTCCCAACGATGTCGGTCTCTCGCGCAAGCACGTGTTGGCGGCGATCGACGCAAGCCTCAAGAGGTTGGGCACCGATTACGTTGACCTTTATCAGGTCCATTCGCCGGACGACGAAACGCCGATCGACGAGACCCTTGCCGCGCTCGATTCAATCGTGCAAAGCGGAAAGGCTCGCTACATCGGCTGCTCGAACTTTCAAGCCTGGCTTCTCGCAAAGGCTCTCTGGACTAGCGATCGCCTGCGATTGGCGAGGTTCGATTCGGTTCAACCCAGGTACAACCTTCTGTTTCGAGAGATCGAGCACGAGTTATTGCCATTGTGCGAAGCCGAAGGCGTGGGCGTGATAGTCTACAATCCTCTGGCGGGCGGGTTTCTGACGGCCAAGCATCGCGCGAACGCAGCCCCGGCCGACAACACTCGATTTGCGGTTGCCGGCAAACTCTACCTCGATCGCTACTGGAACGATGCGAGCTTCGATGCGGTGGAGCGGCTGCGATCGTTCTTCGAAGCTCGAGGGAAATCGCTTACGCATGCTTCGATAGCGTGGGTGTTGAAGCAAAAGACCGTCACTTCGGCGATCGTAGGCGCGACAAGCGCGGAGCAATTGCGCGATTCGCTCGGCGGCGCGCGGTTGGAGCTGGATCAGGAAGAGTTGGAGAAATGCGACGAGATTTGGTACGAACTGCCTCGTGCGCGCGATCCAAGGATAGCATTGAGGTGAGCAGGATTCGGCCGTTGACCCGTTGAACGCGAAAGGAAACCGGATTGTTCAAAGTCGCTCTTGTTGGGACGCACGGCGTAAACAAAACCACACTCGCGTATGAGCTTGCCGGAGCGTTAAAGCGCAAAGGACGAACAGTTGAATTGCTCACCGAAATCGCACGCGAATGTCCTTTTCCTCTGAACGAGCAGGCAACCCGCGAAGCCTATTTGTGGATCATCGCCCGACAGGTTCAGCTTGAAATCGAGAAGTCTCCGCGAGCGAATGTTCTGGTGTGCGACCGTTCGGTGCTCGATAACTTTGCTTACTATGTCAGGCGTTACGGAAACAGGGGCGAGCAGGCCGAGGCTCTCGGGTCGTATTGCCGTTCGTGGATGAAAACTTACGATTTGCTCGTGCGGTTTCCGATAGCCCAGGCGCTCGCTCCTGATGGGTTCCGCTCAACAGACGAAGAGTTCCAGCGCGAGATTGATGTGCTGTGCGACGAACTTTTCGAGAGCGAATATGGAGAGCGGACCAGGCCCGCTTACATTCGAGGCCTGCTCTCCGCGAGTGACATCGCCGAGCTGGTCATCCGTTCCTGAGTGTTTGATTCTCTGTTTCATTTGCCTGGCTGAAAACAAGCATGACGATCATCGAAGCCATCAAGAAAGTTGTCGATCGCGTGGACCTCGACTCCGGCGAATCGGAGGCGCTGCTCGAACAGATAATGAGCGGTCAGTGCACCGATGCGCAGATCGCGTCGCTGCTGACCGCACTCAGAATGAAGGGCGAAACAGTAGCCGAGTTGGCCGGCTTTGCGAGAGTGATGCGGCGAAAGGCCGCGCGAGTTCGGCCCTTATCCATCGTCAGCGCCGAAATCGGAGGGACCGAACGTGAAGCGCTTATCGACACGTGCGGCACGGGCGGTGACGTCAGCGGGAGCTTCAACGTCTCAACCGCGACCGCGTTTGTTGTGGCCGGCGCCGGAGTAAGAGTCGCGAAACACGGAAATCGGTCGGTCTCCTCTCAATGCGGGAGCGCGGACGTCGTCGAAGCGCTCGGCGTCAACATTGACCTTGTGCCGGGTCGAATCGCTACCTGCATTGATGAAGTTGGAATCGGGTTTCTACACGCGCCGCTTCTTCACGACGCGATGAAGTACGTCGCGCTGGCGCGGCGGCAGATGGGCATTCGGACGATCTTCAACATGCTTGGGCCGCTGACGAATCCGGCCGGCGCGAACACGCAGGTCGTCGGAGTGTATGCCGCTAACCTGACAGAATTGCTTGGGGGCGTGCTTGCCCAGCTTGGAAGCACCAGAGCGCTGATCGTACACGGGAGTGACGGGCTCGACGAGCTGACGATAACCGCGGAGAGTAAGATTACCGAGTTGAGAGACGGCGAGCTCAATACTTATTTTATTGCGCCCGAGGACTTCGGGCTTGCGCGAGCGACGCTTTCAGAAATCCAGGGTGGAGACGCAAAACAAAACAGCGGGATTATTCTGGAAGTGCTGCAGGGAAGCCGCGGTCCCAGGCGCGACGTCGTGTTGCTGAACGCTGCGGCGGCTTTTCTCGCAAGCAGCAGGGTGTCGGACCTTCAGGAAGGAGTAAAGCTTGCGGGCGAGTCGATCGATAGCGGAGCGGCACTGAAAAAGCTAAACCTATTAATCGAGTTCACCAATCGGTCGCATGTGGTTTGACTTACAGCCGCGTGTGTACTTCAAATCTTAAATCTCAGATTTCGAGTTTCAAACCTCAAATCTCAGATGATCTCAGATTTCAAATTTCAGATCTCAAATCTCAGATCTACAAATTTCAGATCTCAAATCTCAGATCTCAAATTTCAGATCTCAAATCTCAGATCTCAAATCTCAGATCTCAAATCTCAAATCTCAAATCTCAAATTTGAAATTTGAAATTCGCGGTTTCACCCTCATCCAAAGAAAAACCACTTCCTTTTCTTCGGAACCACCGCACTCGGGTACGTGGGAATTGGCCGTCCCTCGACTACCGCGGCCGGATTGTCGTAGGCCATCGCTCGAGCATATTCTTCGCCTGCAAACTGTGCCGTTACCGCAACCGCAGCCGACATTCCCGGCAGCCGGTTGCGAGTGTTGTGGCAGTCACTCGCGATAAAGTGTATGAGCCCGTTCTCGAGCATCACCCGTGCGGCCTTCTGAACCTTCTTTCCGAACTGGCCCGTTATTGAACCGGTGTCCATCTGACCGAGCACTCCATTCGATACCAGCTCGTAGAATCGATGCGGCTCGTTCATCAGCATCGCGTTGCGTTCCGGATGCGCGATGATCGGAGTGACCCCATTACTCATCAGCTCAAACAGCGGGCGTTCGCTTCCCGGCGGAACCATTGAGTGCGGGAACTCAATCAACGCGTACGGTCCTCCCGCGATCGTAGGCGCGGTGTGTGTTTCGCAGAGTTGTTTTACGATCTCATGCGTGAAGCGAAGCTCGCAGCCTAATACGATCTTTGGATTCCCGCGCAGTTGATTGTTTAGTTCGGCAACTCTTTGGGCGAGAATTTCCGGGTCGTGCGTCGTATGTTTGCCGTCGTGGGCATGAGGGGTCGCGACCATCACGCGAACGCCGTCCTCGGCTGAGGCTCGGCACATCTCGATCGATTCATTAAGACTGTGCGAGCCATCGTCTGTCTGAGGCAGTATGTGGCTGTGAATATCAACCATGGATGCAGGCTCCCGAGCATAGTACGACAGAAGCCGCGTCGTAACAATCCGGACGCTAAGAGGGTGTGCAAGATGACAATTACGAATGGAGGTCAAATGCCAAAGCGATGAGAGCTCTTGCCCGCCATCATCGGACCGCGGACAGAAGCTAAAATGGCAGCTCACATTGCAGGAGGATAGATCGTCCCAACTGATTTAGAACCGCGCCGCCGTGCTAACAACTGATTTCCCAGATTACTCCGCGACAATTTCCTGAACGCTTCATCGTTACACCTCGCTTTCGGTTACCACCGCGGCGCGCGATCTGCGTTGAAGCTTTCTTCACAGGCGCGCTCGTCAGATGGATTATTCTCACCGGTGACCATACAAGCTCGATGCCATCACTCGGCCGAACAGACAGAGCAGCTTAATTGATGACCTGTCAGCCGGTTATTCGAAGGCTGCAAATGTAGTTGGTCGTAGCGGGCAATTCGTCGGTCAGAGTGAACCGCTCGATTCGGTCAAATTGATCGAGGAAGAGAAAGAAACCACAGATGAACACAGATTAACACGGATAAGAGAGGTGTCGGTAAATCCGTGTTCATCCGTGTTTATCTGTGGCTGATATTCGCGATATCCACGACGATCGGATCGTGATCCGAAAGCGGCGTGCCGCCCTCTTTCAGGTCTGGAAATGTTTGAGGGTTGACGCTCGAGACCCCGGTTTGTTCGTCGATGACTTCCCCTCCCTCTAGCGCTCTCAAGCCTCGCGCCGCCAACCAGTCGAGGCGAAACTCCAGCAAAAGACCTTCGGGATCTATCCGCCGGCTTACCCACCATTTCATCGGGCGTGGGAGGCGCGACGTGTCATCCAGGTTAGAAACAATTGTCCGGCTGGTTGCGCTTCGATCGTTGAAGCCATCGATCTCGTAGCCGAACCTTGCGAACTCGCGTATTGCGGGTTCCCTCGTCTCAGGATGACTCAGCCTGCGATTCAGACTATCGCGGTTGCCGGCAAGAATAGTTGCAGTGTTCTTCATCACACGCAGCCTGCTGCCGCGCGCGAAGGTGTGCGTGTTCAAATCGCCGCCGACGATCGCTGGATGACTTGCGGCGTGCTTGCCCATCCGCGCGTCCATCGCTTGCAGCATCGCGCGCATTTGTTTAGCCCGGCAACGTGGAGTGTTGATTACATCCAGATGGGTGTTGCCGGCGATGAAGCGTTTGCGGTCGATTTCAAGATCGAGGATGATGCCGATTCGCCCGCCGATCCGCCGTTCTTTGCTCTCGAAGTTGTTTTGGCAGCGCGGCAGATGAATTACCTGGGGATTCGAGAACGAGTGCCTGGTAAGAATTGCGTTGCCATGAAGCGCCGCCGTGTTCTCGCCTTCCAACGCAAGCTCATCGCCCACTCCTTTTGTCAGCTCGAGGTACTCGACGCCGAAGACCGCGTGAGCCGACAGCGCCTTGCTAAGCTCGAGAGCGATGTTCAGGTTGCCCGAGCGGATCATTCCATCGTCGAGCTCGTTGATCAGCAGCAGATCGGCAAAGCTGAGCACGGGATGAGCAGTCAAGACTCGGAGTATGCCGCCGAGATGCGATCCGCGTTCGATGTTCCACTCGACGACTCGCAGGAACGAACGCAGCCGGGGTTGAGCGCTTTCGCAATGATAGACGCGCGGCTCATCCAGCAATCGCCTGATCTCCGCTTCGTGTAGCTTGAAGAAATGCGACTGCCGAAGATCTCCAATCGTGGCGAAGCTGCGAAGCTCGGCCACGAGATGTTGATTGCCCGGAGATGTCGATTGAGGAAATATCGATTGAGAAGTTCGCTCGTCTCTCACTGAGGTCCGTCCGCACTGAAGATAAACTGCTCCGTTGCGGCGAAGCAACCGGAACCGTGTGCGCGGGTGCGCGCACGTTTGTGGTCCGGCCTTTCTTTAGGCGGAAGTTCGCAGTTGTGTTGCGCGAAGCAACCGGAACCGAGTGCGCGCACTCTAAAGCCCTGCGCGTTTCAGATCGGTTTGGTATGCTCTCACGACACGAAGCCATTTCTCCTCGGAGGACTAACGGCATGGCCGACGTTGCAGTCGCTCGCGCGAACAACGAGTTATTCAGAGCAATTGAGTTTTATGCATTCTGCGTCATCAGTTTTACTGCAAAGTCTGTTTTGTTGATCGGGCTGCCTTATCGCGAATGGCCGATCAACACGGTTTATACCTGCTCTCTGCTCCTGTTTTTCTATTGCTTCTTCAGATTTCGGCAAGGCTTGCGGGCGCCGGTCCTCGTTATCGTATCGCTGGGAATCGCAGTAGCCGTAGATGTCCTGGGCAACAAGTTCGGGTTCTACGGACACCCGTTCGGCCCGCTTCGCGATTACGATGAGTTCGCTCACTTCATGGGTTCGGGGTTTTCATCGGTCGCCGCGTTCTGGCTGCTGCGAGCGGGCACACGGCGGCTTGGCTATAAGCTCTCGAGCAGCCTGCTCGGAGTTCTGGCGACTTCGGTTGCCTTCGCGTACTGCGGCTGGTACGAGATCCTCGAGCTGTGGGATGAGTACTTCTGGAGCCACTTCGAGCGCATACACACATGGGACGATACCGCTAACGACCTGTTCTACGATTTCCTTGGGGTCATCGTGTTTGTAGCCTTGCTTGCCTGGTTGTTCAAACTGAGGGAGCGACGGCAACGAGATAATCTTATTCCTGTAAGCTGGATAAACCTGTTCTCGGTATTGCCGAAAGATCTGCTGGGTTTCCTGATAGCAGCGGTCGCGTTCGGATTGTGCGCCTGGTTCGAGATCTTCCGATACCTGGATCAGCTCTGGTTCGGAAGGATTCATCTTGTCGGAAATCGCGACACTGCAATCTACCTTCAGTGGGAGCTTGCGGCGTGCGTGATGCTGAGCGTTGGAATAGCGATGGCGTCAAGACTGGCCGGGCGACGCGCTGCTACTTAAGCCATGTTGCTGGCTAGTGACGGCTGGTCAGTCCTTCGCGTGCTTTGCGGTCCTTTGCGTCTTTGCGCTGAGTATTGGGTGTTGAAGAAGCAAGACCCGATACTCAGCGCAAAGACGCAAAGGACCGCAAAGCACGCAGAGTTTATTAAGCAACGAAGAATCCGAACACAACCGAGAAACGGAAACTGTTGCAGTTCTTACCATCGGTGATACAATTTCGTCAGCTTTTGATTTGAGCGTAGAACGGCCCACTTTGCCCTCACAGAATCGGGTGCTCAACGAAGTGATCAAGGCTATGTGAAGCGGGCATACCCGCAAGCCAAGCCAATCAATTGACATTGTTTTTATGTGGACCCAGCGGAATGTGGACCCAGCGAGTTGGGGTTGGTGTTCAGAGTCCAAGCTTTAGCTTACTCTCGAGCTTTTCGGTTGAAAGAACGGCAAGCTAAAGCTTGAACTCTGAACTGGAACGGATTTGGGTTGTTATGAATAGCACAAAAGGAATTAAGAATATGGAAAAGCGACAGGTCTCGTCTCAGGGCCAACTTAAAACCGTCTTATCTTGTCTGATCCTACTGTCGGTTTGTTTTATCGGAGCCGCAGTTACTAATGCGTCATTATCAAAGACGATCAGCGGTAACTCTCTTTCAGCAGGTTCAACTAGGCAACCAAATCCAAAGTATTCGCTCTCTTCATCGGCTTTCTCTGTGGCTCGAAGGTCATTGGATGATGGCGTATGGCGGTTCACAGATCAGCGGTCCTTAATCGAGAAGCAGAAAGAGCTTATCTTAACTCCTCAAACTTATGTGACCGTACACCTCGATCAGCAGGCGCTTACAGCTCTGCTCGGTCAAGCGCCGTTGGAATTCACTGATGAAGCGGCGAGCAAACAGATCGTGTTGACCTTGCCGATGCCGAACGGAGAGCTCGCTCGATTTCGCGTCGAAGAATCGTCGATCATGGAGCCGGCGCTCGCCGCTCAGCATCCCGAGATCAAGACCTACAGCGGACAGGGGATTGATGACCGGACGGCCATGACGCGATTCGATTGGACGCCATTAGGACTTCACGCGATTGTGCTTTCGAGCGAGGGCACGGCGTTCATCGAGCCGGTTTCATCATCTGACACGACGACCTATGTTTCGTATTTCAACCACGATGTTTCAACGGAGAACTTATCGCTTTCGTGCCTGCTTTCGGATGACGAAATCGCGGATGCGGAACGGCGCGGCGTTCGGTTGAATCAAGGGCCTGCGCCCTCTACTTTCACCACCGGAACCACGCTGCGCACCTACCGTCTGGCCGTTGCGGCGACCGCCGAATTCACCCAGCAGTATGGCGGCGGTGACGTCAATACCACGCTCACGCAGATCACCACGCTGGTCAATCAGATCAATGCTCTTTATCGCAAAGAGGCAACCATTACATTTCAATTGATTGCAAATGAGACGAGCATCATTTTCACCGACCCGGCGACGGACGGTTATACCAACAGCTCGCCGAGTACGATGCTGGCTGAAAATCAAACAAAGCTGGATGCGGTAATCGGCACGGCCAATTACGACATCGGCCATGTCTTTGGCGGCATCACCGTCGGTCCTGGTTCTGTATCTTTTTCAGGCGTCGCTAATGTCGGAGTGGTTTGCACCAGCGGTAACAAAGCGCGCGGCGTGTCGACGATGGGCGGCGCCAGTTCATCTTTCCCGCACAGCATATTCGTCAGCGGAACGACGCACGAGATGGCCCACCAGCTCAGCGCACCGCACTCGTTCAACAGCACCACCAGCGGGTGCTCGGGACAGAGAAGCGCGGCGGGCGCTTACGAACCGGGCAGCGGTTCCACCATTATGGGTTATAGCATTTGCGGCACGGATAACCTGCAAACGCTTCCCGATTTGTATTTTCACACGGGCAGTTTGGAGCAGGTTGTCACGTATGCGGCAGGCTCCGGTAATTGCGCAGCGACGGCGGCAACCGGCAATAACGCACCGGTCATCTCGACGTTGAGTAACTTCACCATTCCCGCAAACACACCCTTCACGCTGACGGCCGCCGTTACAGATCCGAATGGCGACGCGATCACTGGCGATTGGGAAGAGTTTGATTTGGGCGCCGCTTCACCGCCCAACACTGATGACGGCACGCGGCCGATCCTTCGCTCATTTATTCCGGTCTCGGGCACTTCGCGCACCTTCCCTAAACTGCAATACATTCTCAACAACGCCAACGTCCCGCCGTCGAGTTACACTTGTGGGAGCAATACCTGTTTGACTGGCGAACTCTTGCCCTCGACGACGCGCACGATGAACTTTCGCTTTACGGCGCGTGACAATCGCGCGGCGGGGGGCGGCTCGGCCAGCGCGCCTATGCAAGCGAGTGTGGTTTCCTCGGCGGGGCCTTTTGCGGTGACCCAGCCAAACACTGCGGTGTCATGGCCGGGAGGCTCGTCACAGGTTGTTACCTGGAGCGTCAATAGCACGAACCTCGCGCCGGTCAGTTGCGCGAATGTCAAAATCTCACTTTCAACGGATGGCGGAACCACCTTCCCTGTCACCCTCGCGGCCACGACTCCAAATGACGGCACGGAGACAGTCACCGTCCCTAACGTCTCGACCACAACGGCTCGAATAAAAGTAGAGGCGGTGGGGAATGTATTTTTCGACATCTCAAATACGAATTTCACTATTGCGGCATCTCAGACCAGCACTCTCACGGTGGCCTCGTCCAACCCTGCCAGCGGCGTGAGCATTACGGTGAGTCCGAATGACAACAGCGGCCAGGGCAACGGCGTTACGCAGTTCACTCGAGTGTATAACACCAACACCAATGTGAGTCTCACGGCGACGGCGACCGCCGGTGGCAACACCTTCCAGAAGTGGCAGCAAGATAGCGTGGACTTCACGACGTCGCTGACCGCGAATATCACGATGGATGGCAACCACACGATGACCGCAGTCTACGTGTCCACTACCACCCGGACTCTAACCGTAGCTTCCGTGAATCCATCGAGCGGAGTCAGCATTACGGTGACTCCGAATGACAACAGCGGCCAGGGAAGCGGAGCTACGCAGTTCACTCGAGTCTATAACAACAACACCAATGTAAGTCTTACCGCGCCGGCGACGGCAGGTAATCATACCTTCCAGAAGTGGCAGCGCGATGGCGTTGACTTCACGGCATCGGTGCTGGCCACTTTCGTGATGGACGCCAATCACACCATGACTGCGGTTTATAGTGGCAACACGGAGTTTGATTTCGACGGAGACGGCAAGACTGATCAGTCTGTTTGGCGTCCTTCAACCGGCGTGTGGATGATCAAAAACAGTTCGAATGGCGGCACGAGCAGTGTAGGCTGGGGCGTCGCGGGCGACAAGATAGTTCCGGGCGATTATGACGGCGATGGCAAGACCGACACTGCAATCTGGCGGCCCTCGACCGGCGCATGGTTCATCATCAACAGCTCGGATGGCTCGATAAGAACAGTGTCGTGGGGAGTCAACGCAGACGTACCCGCGCCCGCCGATTACGACGGAGATGGAAAGACCGATATCGCAGTGTGGCGACCGTCCAACGGCTCGTGGTTCATTATTAATAGCTCGAATGGTTCCGTGACTAACGTGAACTGGGGTGTTAGCGGGGATGTGCCCGTAGCCGGCGATTATGATGGAGACGGCAAATCCGATCTAGCGGTGTGGCGGCCCTCAACCGGAGTATGGTTCATCATCAAGAGCTCGAATGGCTCGGCTGTGAGTCAGGGATGGGGCGTCCCGAGCGACAAGGCCGCACCGGGAGATTATGACGGAGACGGCAAGACAGACATCGCGATCTGGCGTCCTTCGTCAGGAGTATGGTTCATCATAAACAGCATGGACGGCTCCACCAGGTCTCAGGGCTGGGGAGTGACCGGGGATGTTCCGGCGCCGGGCGACTACGATGGAGACGGAATAACGGATATCGCGGTCTGGCGTCCGACGAGCGGAACGTGGTTCATAATTAACAGCTCGAACGGATCGACAAGCACGCCTGTGTGGGGAGTGAGCGGAGATACACCCGTGCCTTCAGCGTTTGTCGGCCCGTGACGAAAGGCCGATGACCTTCGCAGTATTTTGGAGTGCGGCGCGGTCTGTGCTTACGCGCCGCTTTGACTGCTTTGAATCGCCATCAAGAGCCAAAGCGGCGCGTACGCACAGACCGCGCCGCACTCCAAAGAAACGCCTCGCCGGTTTCCTCGTCGGGGAACACAACTCTCGAACACCTCTTTGTTGACTTGAGACCGACCGAAAGCGACAATGGTCACACTACGGTTGTGTTTTGGGCCGAATGCTTCAACGAAGGCGCACTTGTTAACCACCCGGGGCCTTCAGGTGTGGGAGGATCATACGATGAAGAGATCTATTGGCATGACTCTGGTAGCTTTCATGTTCATGATTGGGCTTCTGGGTTATCCGAACGCTCGGACGACGGTCGCGGGCGGCGCTGGCACAAGGTTGACACCTTCAGCGTTAACCCCGATGAGAGGCCAGGGTGGCTTAGGTCCGAGCCTGGTCTCGGTAAACGGACGGCAACTGATCGTCAGGAAACGAAACGGAGACGGCACTCTTTCCGCTCCTTCGCCTTACACCATTCGAGGGACGGACTGGTCTCCTGCCAGCACTGACACGATCAGCGCCGTCGACGATCCGATTCACGGCAGGCGTATTCAGTTCGGGATCTGGGCTGCGCGCGACATCCCAATGATCAAGAACATGAACGCGAACACTGTTTTCACATATATGGATCCGGGTCTGGACTCAACCGGAATGAACGTCCTCGATCAGCTATACAACAACGGGCTGATGATTGTGATGACTGTCTTCGACGGAGGTACCGATACAACGCGCACGATGCAGGCAGTTAATTTCTTTAAGAATCATCCGGCGATTCTCGCATGGAATCTGGGCATCGAGTGGAACATAAACCCGCCCATTTCTGTTCCGGGCATGGCGCAGCGCATGCACGATGCAGCCGATCTGGTTAAGGGGTTGGATTCGAATCATCCCGTCATGACGAGCTATGGAGACATTGATATAAATGCCCCTGATCTACGTCTGTCGGATACAAAATCGTACGTGAACGGCACATGCGCCAACGTCGATGTGTGGGCACTGAACATTTTTCGGAACAGCGACTTTGGAACCTTGTTCGATCAATGGAAAGCCATAACCGGGAAGCCGATGCTGCTGGGAGAGTTCGGTACAGACGCGGTTCTAACCTACAATCAAAATCATCCCCCCAATGGCAGCGTTGTCGAAACGATGCAATCGCAGTGGGAGCGGGCCGAGTGGAATCACCTGGCTAAGAATCTTTCCGCCAATCATCCGGGCAAGGTCGCGATCGGAGGCTTCTTATTTGAATGGAACGACGAGTGGTGGAAGGTAACGCCGCCCGGGCAACAAGACCTAAATGGCGGTGACGGTACTGTGTGCGGCGGCCACCCTGACAATTTCTGCAATGAAGAGTATTTCGGAATTGTCGCGCTGGATCAGATGAATACGACGCGCGTTCCTCGAGCTACTTACAACACAATGACGACCGCGTTCGCCGCAGGGTACCAACCCCCCGTGAATCCAGCTCAGATATTCAGAGCGACGTCGGCCGGATTCGCCGTTCCAAACACAGGTCAGGGGTTCGGAAGATTTTATAAGGGCAACGTGCTGGCGTATGACCGAGAAAGCGTCGCCGGTCGCGGATTCAACGTTGCCGTGGTCGATCCATGCACCGGAGACTTGACCGCGCAGACCTACGACACCTGGGAGCGCTCTACTCAACAAGCTGTAATGACCGCTCTAACTAACTTTCTTAATAATCTGCCGAATGGGGTTTTGGTCATGCTTGCTGTCGGAGATGATGCCGGTTTGACCGCCTTCGATAGTTGCACGCATCTGACTGCTTCATGGGTCGGCGACCTCTATTCGGCGCTTCATTCGCTTGGCGCCGTACAGATTGACGCCTACTGTTATCGCGACTCGTGGGCTATGACTGTAATCAAGGGGAACCCGGCGAGCAAAAACGAGAGCCTTCACTCAAACGCGATGACGCCCGCGGAAACATCGGCGTTGTTCACGCTGCCTATTCTCTCAGCGATCTCTCCGTCGAGTCGTCAGTTCTGCGCAAGCCCGGGAACCGGAACGATAAGCGTGAGTGTGCCAACCGGTTGTAACTGGATTGCTACGGTCGATCCCTCCACCGCATTTGTTAGTATCAACACGGGAGGCAGCGGCACCGGAAACGGCATAGTGACCTATTCGGTTGCCTCCAATAACAGCGGCGCAGTTCGCACAGGCACGATCACCATCGCGGGGCAGTTGTTCACCATCGTGCAGAGTGAGGCCGGCGGCTCGAGCGGACGGACATCTTTCAACTTTGACGGCGACGCTAAGACCGATCAGTCTGTGTGGCGTCCTTCAACCGGTGTCTGGCTGATCAAAAACAGTTCGAATGGCAGCACGACCAGCGTGGGCTGGGGTATCAACGGCGATAAGCTCGCGCCGGGCGACTACGATGGCGACGGCAAGACCGACACTGCAATCTGGCGGCCTTCAACCGGCGCATGGTTCATCATCAACAGCTCGGATGGCTCGACAAAAACAGTAGGGTGGGGAGTCAACACAGACGTGCCCGCGCCCGCCGATTATGACGGAGATGGAAAAACAGACACCGCAGTGTGGCGGCCGTCCAACGGCTCATGGTTCATTATTAATAGCTCGAATGGTTCCGTGACTATCGTGGGCTGGGGCGTTAACGGCGATGTGCCCGTAGCCGGAGATTATGATGGAGACGGCAAATCCGATGTCGCCGTCTGGCGGCCCTCAACCGGAGTATGGTTCATCATCAAGAGCTCGAATGGCTCGACCATGATTCAGGGATGGGGCGTCCCGGGCGACAAGGCCGTACCGGGGGATTATGACGGAGACGGCAAGACGGACATTGCGATCTGGCGTCCTTCGACAGGAGTATGGTTCATCATAAACAGCGTGGACGGCTCCCCGAGAGTTCAGGGCTGGGGGATCAGCGGAGATGTTCCGGTGCCGGGCGACTACGATGGAGACGGGAGGACGGATGTCGCCGTCTGGCGTCCGTCGAGTGGAACGTGGTTCATAATCAACAGCTCGAACGGATCGACAAGCATGGTTGCGTGGGGCATTAACGGAGATACGCCCGTGCCTTCAGCATTCGTCCAATAGTAGAGAGCGGCCTGTCCTTCACCGCAAATAGAAAAGGGCGAAGCAAGGTTGCTCCGCCCATATCTGCAAAGTCGGGCTCTGCAAAGTCGGCCGACTGACTTATGCGTCGAAGTACATGGAAAACTCGATCGGGTGCGGACGCATGCGAACCGGATTGATCTCGTTGCCACGTTTGTAATCGATCCAACGTTCAATCAGTCCTTCGCTGAACACGCCGTTCGCAAGCAAAAAGTCGTAATCGCTCTCGAGCGCCTGCAAGCTCTCATCCAGCGAGCCCGGCATCGAGGGAACGTTCTTCAACTCCTCCCGGGAAAGATCGTAGATATCTTTATCCAGCGGCGGGCCCGGATCGATCTGATTCTTAATCCCATCAAGCCCCGCCATCAGCATCGCCGAGAACGCCAGATAAGCATTGCAGGACGGATCGGGTGGACGGAACTCGAGGCGTTTAGCCTTCGGGCTCTGTGAGTACATCGGTATGCGGACTGCTGCCGATCGATTGCGACTCGAGTAAGCCAGATTCACCGGCGCTTCGAATCCGGGAACAAGCCGTTTGTAGCTGTTCGTAGTCGGCGCGGCGAAGGCGGCAATCGCTCGTGCATGCTTGAGCAAACCTCCGGCGTAGTGCAATGCCATCTCTGACAGACCCGCATATCCATCGCCGGCAAACAGCGGCTTGCCGTCTTTCCAAATCGATTGATGGCAGTGCATGCCGTTGCCGTTGTCGCCGTAGATCGGTTTTGGCATGAATGTCGCGGCTTTTCCGGCGCGCAACGCAGCGTTCTTGACCGTGTATTTGAAGACCATCAGATTGTCGGCGGTCGTCATCAGTGTGTTATATCGAAAGTCGATCTCGCACTGGCCGCCGCTCGCAACTTCATGATGATGGCATTCAACCGGAATCCCCGCGGACCTGAGCAGCGTGGCGATCTCGGATCTCAGATCCGAAATCGAATCCAGCGGCGGCAACGGCACATAGCCTTCCTTCGGACGGATGTGATAGCCGTGCCCGTTCGAGCCTCCGCGTTCAGACGCCGTGTTCCACGGGCCTTCCATCGAGTCCACTGAGTATCCCGACGTGTGACCTTCATTGTGGAATGAGACTTTGTCGAATATGAAGAATTCGGCTTCAGGGCCGAAGTAAACGGTGTCGCCGGCCCCGGTAAATTTCAAATAATTCTGGGCCCGCTCGGCGACCGCGCGCGGGTCCAACCAGTAGCCGTCTTTTGTTATCGGATCGATGACGCTCGATATCAGGCAGAGCGTGGCGGGCTTCATAAACGGATCAACCCAATATCGGGACGTGTCCGGGATGAGCAGCATGTCCGATTCGTTGATCGCCGCCCAGCCGCGCAGGCTCGACGCGTCAAACCCGATGCCGTTTTCAAAAGCATCCGGACCAAACTCCTCGATCGGGATTGTGAGGTGGTGCCACTGGCCGAGCAGGTCTGTGAACCGAACGTCCACGAATTCGACTCCGTGCTCGGCCGCAAACTTCAGTGCAGCTTCTGCGCTCATAGTTCCTCCATGAAAAAGTCCGACAAACTAGTCCGACAAACTTCAGTTTGTCGTAATGTTCATTACGTTATGCAACTGAGTCTCGACAAACTGAAGTTTGTCGGACTTCGTCTCTGAAAAAAACATGCGGCGGCCGGCTTAGCAACTTCCGGATGAGGTTTCGGGTTTGATTGCGGGGGCTTCAAACCAAAGACCTCAACTCAAAGTTGGTAAGCTGACCGCCGTGACACATACTCTTTTACTCCAACAATTCGGATTTGTAAAATCTATTCTTTTTATGCTAGCTATAAAGTCTGTTTATCCCTGTAGAGTGGGAGCAAAGGCGGTGGCTTATGGAGTTATGGCAGCTCGAGGTATTCACGGCGGTCGCGGAAGAGAAGAGTTTTTCGCGCGCCGGTCACCGGCTCGGCCGCACCCAACCGGCAATAAGCTCGGCGATCAAGCTTCTTGAAGTCGAGCTGGGCGAACCGCTCTTCGATCGAATGGGCAAGACCGTCAGGCTCACGGGCGCGGGTGAGGTACTGACCGAGTACGCAAGGCGGCTGCTCAGGCTGAGAGAAGAGGCTACGATAGCGGTCGGCGAGCTGCGCGGTCTCAGCCGAGGCACGCTGCGCCTTGGCGCGAATGAAACAACCTGCCTGTATGTTCTCCCCGAAGTGCTTGCGGCGTTCAAGGAGGCTTATCCGCAGGTTCAGGTTGATATTCACCGCGCGATCACTCGCTCGATCACCGAGCGGATCATCGACGGGACGTTGGATTTCGGAATCGTCACGCTTCCGATCAAGAACTCGCGGCTGGAAGTGTCAACGATCCACAGCGACGAAATGGCTTTGATCGTCAGCCCGACACACGCATTGGCAACGAAGCGTTCGGTTAAGATGAGCGACCTTGAAAACGAACCCTTCATTCTTCACAAGATCGGCACCACGACTCGCGAGCGCCTGGTCAAGCACTTCAACGATGGCGGGGTAAAGATGAAGGTCACGATGGAGCTTGCGTCGATCGAAACAATCAAACGATTCGTAGCAATTGGAATGGGCATCTCAATCGTGCCGCGGCTGTGCATCGCGAAAGAAATCAAGGAAGGAAGCCTGCTGGCGCTCACGATTCGCGACGCCCGTTTCAAGCGTCATTTAGGATTGATCTACAACAAGGACCGGCATCAATCGCAGGCAGCTCGAGCATTCCTGGCGCTTATTTCTGAGCAGCAGCAGTCTCCAAAGACCAAAGGCAAAGCCGCGAAAGCATAGAGAGTCGCGTTCATCTCAGATCACGGTTTCCAAGTGACCACCTTCTTGTGGCTAAGGTGAGCGGGCAATCACAATCGCCAGGTTCTTCATCGACGGCCACATCTGAACAAAGTCCTCCGTTAGAAGCGCTATCGCACCTTGTTTTGGGTCAAGCACTGCTATCTCATTCTGCGTAATTTAAACCACGACCAGCGAATGAACATCTTGCTTCAGCCTCTTCTGGAGAGCGAAACCAAAGCAAACAGAGCCAAGATAAAGGCCCAGACTTCCCCGAAGGCGGGGAGTATCCTTGCGCCGCCCCCAAAAAACTCAATACGTTCAATATTGAACAGACTTTATAACGTAGTATTGTGTAAGATAAACCAAAGTAAAGGAGTAATAAAAATGACTGATCAACCAAACTCTGTTCCTCCAATCAAAATTTCACCCTGGCTCGGCCAATGGCTGATTGTCGGTGGCACCGGCAAAGATGTCGTTCACATCGAATACGATGCTGACGAGCCTTGTGAGTTGCGTATACACTACGGCCCCCCCCCAAACGACAACCACATTCTAAACCTTGTCTGCTTTGGCTCGAATCAAGAATATCTATCTGGCGATATTCAGAACGTTTCAAACGGAATTTGGGCTTCATTTGTATGGGTTATGGGTCGGGACAGTGATACTGAAGCCAAGTTTGTAAATGGTTGTTGGTGGAATTACGAGCAGGCCGGGTCTTTAAATTGGGACTTGGTGCCATTCACAGCTACCGCTGTGGCTGTTGGATGAACTAAATCAAACGAATGCCTCGATTCAACCTCGCCTTACCACTGGTGCTGATTTGCCCCTGTGGATAAACACCCCTATTGCACTAACACCAGTTTGCCATAATTACTCTGTAAGGAAACCTACGGCGTAATTCTCCACCAGCAAAGTCTTTTGGGGTGTTTCCCAGCGGGGAAATGGAGCAATCCAAAGTATTCGCTGGGGTTCACGCCAAAGGACTTTTTGCTTTTCCAAGTGGTTCTCAGACTGGGTGTGTAGAAAGCGGAGGGCTTCGGCTCTTTCACTGCCTGGGTAAACCCTTTATAAGCGGTAACGCTTTTCTTCCCTCGCCTGAGAATGTGAGAGGGGACGCCGCGAGAATCTAGGTTTAGCGTAGTGAGCCACATCGCACTCCACCACCAGCGCATCAGGGCGCGGCGATCGGAACGTGTCATGCTATCCTTAAGGCGCCGGAATAAGAGAGGACAAGATAGGACTGAAACACCATGATTGATTTGAAGTACTCGCTGGTCATCGAGGCTACGACGGATCCTACCTATTTTGGCTTTTACTCGACTGATCTTGAAGGATTCACCGGAGTCGGACACTCTCTTGAAGACTGCCTTTACAAGGCTAAGTGGGGAATGGAAGAACACGTCGGTCTCTTGCAGGAACATCACCTTCCCGTCCCGGAGACGAATGCCAATCGCACCGTCGTGATTCAGAATGAGCGACGCTTGGAACCGGCGGCGTAGCTTCCAAGGCGTAAGCGGTTAGGAAGACTTGGCACGAGCTTATGGGTCTCAATCACAAAGTCATATTCGGCATGAAACTTCGGAAGTTTCGCGAACAGGCCGGAATCTCTCTCACCGATCTGGGCGTGCGCACGAAGCTCTCGACCTCTTATCTTGCCGAGATCGAACACGGTAAGAAATATCCCAAAGCCGAGAAGATCGCGCGCATGGCCGAAGCGCTCGGACGAAGCTACGATGATCTGGTCTCGATCAGGCTTGATGAACAGCTCAGTCCTCTTTCTGATTTTCTAGGCTCGGCCGCGCTGCATAATTTCCCGTTTCATCTTTTTGGTATCTCTCCGTCGCAGGTAGTCGAGCTGATGACGCGCCAGCCTCTGGAAGCAAGCGCCCTGGTCAACGCGCTCATCGGCATAGCGGAGCAATACAACATTGGTGTCGAGCACTTGTACCGTTCGGCGCTGAGATCCTACCAGGAGCTTCACGATAATTATTTCCCCGAGATCGAAGCCGCGGTGGATGAATTTGTCCGAACCGCGAAGATTGAATCCGATCCGACGCCAGGCTTCCCGGATCTGCGGAGTCTGATCGAAAAGCGCTTCAATTATCAGCTCGACGACAAGCAGCTAAGCCGGCGCCCTCAGCTTCTTCAGTTTCGTTCCGTGCTGGTGACGAAGAACAAACAGCCACCGTTGTTGTTGATCAACGCGGCGTTATCAGAGCGCCAGAGGAAGTTCATCCTCGCGCGTGAGATAGGCTACCAGGTGCTCGGCCTCAAAGAGCGCGCGATGACGTCGGCGCCCGAGCGCGTTGATTCATTCGAGCAAGTGCTCAACGACTTCAAGGCTTCGTATTTCGCCGGCGCGTTGTTGATCAATCGACAGAGCGTGCTTGCAGACATGAAAGAATTCTTCGCGCTCGAGCGCTGGCAGCCGCGCCGCTTCCGCGATTATCTGGATAAGTATGAAGTAACACCGGAGATTTTCATGTACCGTCTCACGGAAGTGTTGCCTGAGTACTTCGGAATCAAGCTTCACTTCCTTCGGTTTAATCACGAGCGAGCCGAGTATCGGTTGGTGAAGCACCTCAACATGTCGCAAGTCCTGATGCCCGGCGGCACGAGCGTCCAGGAGCACTACTGCCGGAGATGGCTTGCGATCAGAATTCTGCAGAACCTGGAGCGCGAGCGCGCAAGCCGAAAGAAGATTGTGGAGCCGATTGTCGATGCGCAGGTTTCACGATTCGTGGATTCGAATGCCAGGTATTTGTGTGTCGCGATGGCGCGGCATCTGGCGCTGAATCCTTCGGCTACTTCATCCGTGTCACTCGGGTTTCGCTGTGACGACGAATTCGAACGCGCGGTTCGGTTCACCCGCGACCCGTCGATCACTCGATTGGACATCGACGGCACGTGTGAGCGCTGCCGGCTTACAAAAGCGGAATGTCAGGACAGAGTGGCGCCGCCTTATCTGCTCGAGCTAAAACGAACTCGAGGCAGAGTTGAGCAGGAACTCGCATCTTTGAGCTTGGAGAGTTGACTGGCAGGACGCGCAAGGATCTCGCCACTAAGACACAAAGACTCGAAGCCGCGCCAAGTCGGTCCATACATCATGTTCTCGGCTTCGTGCCCCTTAGTGCCTTAGTGCCGATAGATTTGTTTTTCACGAGCATCTAAGAAGATGAGCGCCCTGGCCTGCGTCGACGACTCGGCCACGCGAACCCGATTTGGATTGAAAAACCGCCCCCTTTAGGTTATAAGCAAGAACTCCCAACTTTCTCCAAGCAAGGCAAGTCTGAGCACTATGCGTAAAGCCCGGTTCCTCATTATCGCTCTGATTCTACCGCTCGTTCTGGTCTGTTCCGGCATTCGCGGTTCAAGGACGGTGTCGGCTTCGAAGACCGGCAGGCAAGCGTCGAATTACGCGCCCGGCGAGGTCATCGTCAAGCTGAAGCCTGGCGCAAGTCAGTTGCGATCCGCGGATCAAGACGAACGACTCATGAGCGTTGCTCGATTGGCAGGCGACACGGGCGGCGCCGCATCCAGTCGCTCCGCTGAGTCGCTTGTGAGAACCGCCGCTATGCAGCGCGTCAGCGACATAATTTCCGGCCGCGGCCTGGATCGCGTGTTCGTCCTGAAATTCGATCCGAGCGCGGACGTCAGTTCGATAGTCAGCGAACTCAGAGCGCTTGATGCGGTTGAGTATGCGGAGCCGAACTACCTGATAGAGCTCGGCGGAGTGATACCTGACGATCCGTCGTTCTACGACCAGTGGTCATTGGTCAACCTCGGCGCCGGCATTCCGTGGGATCCCAACAACGATGGTAATGTCGACTTTTTCCCATCGACCCCCAACGTTGACATCAAGGCTTCCGAGGCCTGGGAGATAACCAAAGGCAGTCCCGACGTAGTCGTTGCGTTGACCGATACGGGAGTGGACATCACGCACCCTGATCTGGCGGCTAACATATACACCAACCCGGGGGAGATTGCCGGCAATGGCGTCGACGACGATCACAACGGATTTGTAGACGATGTCCACGGCTTCAATGTAGCCGATTCAAACGGCGACGTCGGAGACGCGTTCGGCCACGGCACACAGATGGCCGGAGTCCTTGCGGCGGAGATGAATAACAACATCGGCATCACGGGCATCTGCCAGTCAAAGGTGATGCCGGTACGGTTCTACAAGCGAACTGGTCCTGATCCCACTCAATACAGCGCAACGGTCGCCGATGCCGCGCGATCCCTTCTGTATTCGATTGCGGCCGGAGCTTCGATCATCAATGCGAGCTGGACTACAAAGCTCACCTCTGACGATACGCACTCAGATGAGGCTAAGGCGTTGGAGGATGCGGTAAACGCCACGAATGACGCCGGCGCCTTGCTGGTCTGCATAGCGGGTAACGAGGGTTATGACCTGGATTACAGCCAGATCTACCCGTCGTCTTACAAACTGCCGAACCAGATTGTGGTTGCGGCGTCTGACTTTAATGATGAGATATGGCATGACGGATTCAACACCTTTCCGATAAGAAGCGGATACGGGCCCAGCACCGTGGACTTGGCGGCGCCGGGCGTCTCGGTTCTTACGACGCGGGCGCGTGGCAATTGTTTCCTGTGCACGCAGTCAAACGATTCTCGAGACTGGTATACGCGGGCGGACGGCACTTCAATATCGGCGGCGCTCGTTTCGGGCGTAGCAGCTCTCCTGAAATCCAAGTACCCAACCGATAACGGCATCGTGCTGAAGCGGCGAATACTGGCAGGCGCGGAAGTCAGGGCGAACCTGGGGAACTATGTTATTGGAGGCAGGCGATTGAGCGCGATTGGAGCGCTCAAAGCGAACGTGACGATTAGCACACCAGCGCTTTCGGAATTCACCTACAAGGCCAAGAACGGAAAGCTGATCGTGTACGGCTCAGGGATGCAAACCGGAGCATCGATTATTGTAGGCAAGACCGTCTATCACGGTAAGCCGCGAAGCGACGACGGCACGGCGCTCCTTGCGATCGTGCCCAAGGAAGCCTTCCCATCAGGCACAGCGGTTCCAATCAAGGTGCGCAACCCGGATGGCGGCGAGAGCCAGGCTCTATCACTCACACGGTAATCAAATGAGGGACACGCTTTCGCTCGAGCGCAAGCTCAAGATGCACGAAGCGCGCGAGGCGATTCTCAACCGCATCGGCTCCGAGACCTTTTCGGTCATAAACCTCGACCACTTTCTTCAAGCGACGGTCACCGAGGTCGGCAAAATGATGGGCGTCGACCGATGCGACGTGATAACGCTGACTCCTGAAAACCATCTGCGCATAACGCACGAGTATCGGTCTGAGGGAAACCCGGAACTGCCTTCGCTGCTCGGCGTGGAGCTGCGCGTGGACTTTGAACGCCTGCAGGAAAGCTTTGATCTCTACAATCCGCAAGCAATCGAAGACACCTCGTCGCCCGACGTGGCTCCGGTTCTTCAGAAGCTGATCGAAGGCTTTGGCAGCAAGTCGATTCTGGTAGTTCCTATTACGTTTAATCTCCAACTGCTCGGCATGATGGGGCTGCATCATTGCCGCGAACCGTATCACTGGAACGACGAAGAAATAAATTTCCTTCGCAATCTGGCCCAGCATATCGCCATCGGTTACCGGTATACACATATCTACACCGAGAAAGAACGCGAGGCGCGAATAAACAAAGCGTTGCTGGAGATCGCCAACGACATCAACACCGGGTCCGATTTTACAGAGGTCATCGAACGCATACTCGATCGCTCGCTTGACCTGCTTCGAATTCAGGCCGCTTGCCTGGCGATCATCGACGCAAACAACAGCGAAATTCATTTCACTAACCTGCGAACGGCGAACGGCAATGCGGATGACATTCTGAAACGTCCATCACTAAAGTTTCCGATCCTCGATCTCATGCCAAAGACGGTCGGGCGCGGGCAGATGCTCAAGATTCTCAGCCCGGCTCAGCACGAGTACGCGCGTTCGTTCCTGACCGAGGTGTTTAGCGCGGGCGCGGCGATCATCGCGCCTATTCTGATCGAAGACAAGATATTCGGCGCGCTGGTGTTGTTGTGGCCGGAGCCCCAGCAGTCGTTTGCGAACGAGGTGACCGCCCTGGCGCTGGGCATCGCCGATCAACTGGCCATCGCATTGTCGAAGGCCCGGCTCTCGGCGGAAGTGCTCAGACTGCGACGCGAACTCGAGCATGCCAACAGCCAGCACTCGGGCAGCGGGCTTGTCGGTAAGAGCGACAACTTCATGCGCTCGATGCAGATGGCGCTTTACGTGGCAGACAACTACACCACCGTGCTGATCCAGGGCGAGTCGGGCACCGGCAAAGAGTTGATGGCAGACTTGATTCAGACGCGCTCATCGCGAGCCGAAAAGCCCTACATCAAAATAAACTGTGGCGCAATTCCCGAGACGCTGCTCGAGTCAGAACTGTTCGGGCACGAGAAGGGCGCGTTCACCGATGCGCGCGCGCGCCGGATCGGTAAGTTCGAAGAGGCTAACGATGGCACGTTGTTCCTGGATGAAATCGCGGAGATGTCGCTATCGGCGCAGGTGAGACTGCTTCGGGTGCTGCAGAACGGAGAGTTCACCCGCGTTGGCGGGAACGAGGTGGTCAAGACGGACGTGCGCGTTATCGCGGCGTCTAACGTGGACCTCGAGGAAGCCGTTCGCGACGGCCGTTTCCGCCGCGACCTCTTCTATCGCCTCAACGTCTATCCGATTAAACTGCCGCCGCTCAGGGAACGCGTCGAAGACATTCCGCTTCTTGCGACGCATTTTCTCGAGATCTATAAGAAGCGCGCGAACAAAAACATCACCGGTATAACCAAGAAAGCGCTCGAGTGGCTCCGGCGCTTTGACTGGCCGGGCAATGTGCGTGAGCTCGAGAACGCAATGGAGCGCGCGGTTATCATCGCCCAGGGCAGAATGATAGCGGTGGATGACCTGCCGCACGCCGTTCGCGGCGCCGAGCCCAGCAAGACGATCGAGGTCGAGGTCGGCACGACCATCGATGAAGCTGAAAAGCGAATGATCATGCAGACACTCGCGTACACTCGCGGTGATCGAACGCGCGCTGCTCAGATACTGGGCATCGGTCGCAAGACTCTTTATCGGAAGATGCAGAAGTATTACTCCGAAGACAGCGCTTCTTAATACACCCGTCAGCCGGAAGTCGCGTCGTTCGCGACCCCATAGGATGCCATCAACGAACGCCGGCGAGCCTGGCGGTCGCGAACGTGCTGGGATTCAGCCATGATGTGTCCACGGTATTAAACCAGGCTTTCTTCCCGTCTCGGCTACCTCCGTCGTCATCATCGTTGATATGCACATCCAATCCCAGGAGCCCGTCTACAGCCACGGTGCTTTGAGCCAACGTACTCCAGGGCAACTTCACCTCGATGGTATAGCCATTGGCAGTTGCAGCTCGCAAAGCGGTGACTCCGGTGGTGGCGCCATGCTTGGTCTCTTCGATGTTCAGGGAACTGCCTGTCCAGGTGAAACGGTACTGATAATCGTTGCTCCCGTAGACGCTCTGCTTGTCGTTGTTAGCATCTATGTAGATTTCTACGCTGTCATCGTTCCAGGTTTGCGCGCCGGAATCATTCCGTTGGGCGTCATCAGTCACTTGAACCAGGACATAGACGTTAGTGCTATCCCAGAGCGTGCGGAAGCTCCCAGACAGATCGCTTTCATTCGTCACAGAGCCGACCACAACGTTGGCAATAGTCTGTCTGTTTGCAAAACTCCACGACGCCTCTACGTTGCCATCGATGGACGGCGCTAAATCCGTCTGGACAATTTCGTGATCGGCCGGAACGGCGACGAGTCTGGCCGTAGCAAACGTGCTGGGATTCTGCCAGGAAGTATCCAGGGTGTTAAACCACGCTCTCTTTCCGTCCCGGCTGCCTCCATCATCATCATCGTTAACGTGCACGTCCAGACCCAGAAGAGCGCCGCTCGCAACGGCGCCTTGACCCAGCGTACTCCAAGGCAACCTCACCTCGACGGTATATCCGTTCGCGGTGACCATACGCGAGGCGGATACGCCAGTTGTAGCGGCATGCTTGGTCTCTTCGATCCCCAGCGAGCCGCCGGTCCAGGTAAAACGGTACTGGTAATCGTTGCTCCCGTAGGTGCTTGGCTTATCGTTATTCGCATCCACGTAGACTTCAACGCTGTCGTCGTTCCACGTCTGAGCACCGGAGTCGTTTTGTTGAGCTTCGTCCTTTACTTCTATCAGCACGTAGAGATTGTTGGCGTCCCAGAAAGCGCGGAAGCTGCCCGAAAGGTCATTGTCGCCGGCCACAGAGCCGACAACAATATTCCCTATAGCCCGACTGAGGGCAGAGCCCCAAGTTGGTTCAACAATACCGTCGATCGTGGGCGCGTTGAGAGTGTGCACAATCTGGTAATCCGAGATTTGAGGATTAGAATTCGAATCCTGGAGGTAGCCTTTGGAAGTGCCGTACGTATTGCTGTTCATATTGCTCCCGATTCCATTCCAACTCGCCTGCGGATTTACAAATTGGGGATCAACACCAGAGCCGGGCCGGTACGTGACTGAGCTGCTCGCAACAGTGACGTTGCCGGACGTAAAAGTGCCGGAAGCTCCGGTGAAGGATACTACGCTGTCATATAGGGTGACCTGGCCGGCACTATCTTCCTCCACACCGTAATCTCCGGATCCGTGGATCGTGCAAAACTTCATAGCGAGGATTGCATCATGCACCCATACACCGTCTACGGTACAACAACCGCCTCGTTTCTGCGGGTACCCGGAAACACAATTGCTCATAGACGAACTGCCGCTCCAGAATCGAAAACTCCGTTTGTTCTGAAAACCGATGCAATCAATCATCGTTACATCAGCCTTGACATCAAAACCGCCGTCTTCATTGTCCAGCGCTCGGCATCGGACGAACTTGAAAGCGCCCGTGTTCCCTTGGTTGATGACGAAGCCGTCACCGTTCCAATAGGTGTCGCCCTGCTTGTTCGTCCGGTTGTGTTGGGCAAGGCAGTCCTCGAAGATGATGTTTGAGTTTGGCGGCCTGGGTTGACCAGCGGCATCGTTGCCTGGATCATTTACAAGGAATCCAAATGGATATTGTTCCGCATCATCATACCAAGTCGTGTCACCGCCGCTAAGATCAGCGCTGCAGTTGCGCACTACTATGCCGTTGCAGTTGTGGTCGAAGCGGACGCCCTGTTTCGCATATTCTCTCGCATTGATGTTTTCGATCAACCAATTCGCTGCGTCGTAAATGTACATCGCATGCTCGCAGTTTCGGATTGTTAGATTTCGGAACGTAATGCCGATGTGACGTCCTGTGAAAGGGTCGCTCGGTCTGATTGCGTAGACAACATCCTGGATGATCAGATTCTCTATAGTCCAGAAACTCGCACCATTTGCGATGCCGATCGCCGACCATGTTCCGGTTGTCGGATTGCTGCGCGACCAATCTCCCATATCCATCAGGGGCAGACCGCCGCCTGTACTTTCCCCAATAATCCGCTTCGGATTAGAAGCCGTTCCGCTTGAATCCAGATGGATTGGTTGAGAATATGTGCCGCTACCTAAATGAAGCACATCGCCCGGCTGCATTGTGGCGTCGAGAGCGGTCTCGAGTTGTGATTGAGGAAGTGCATTCGACCAACTCGATCCGTTGCCGTTGCCCGCACCAGAGGGTGTCGCGTAGTAGTCCGTGGCCGAGCTAACCTGCGACAGGGTCAAGACCGTTGCGAGAATCATCAAGGCTTTGCCAAACATAGATCGTACCTCCAAGAATTTGAACTCGACGTTTCGGTTATCCTGCCGCAAGAATTGTTGGAGCAGGTCCGACGGCGCTCAAAGCTGACTATCTGCGTAGTGAGTCCGCTTGAGCCACAGAACGCAGGTTGAACAAATCGTGTGCGGAAAGTGCAATCTGTTGAACTGAAGTTCGCGTCGAGTGTGGCTTAAGTCATAGAGGGAAGGATGTGTTGCAGCTCCTATGAAAGTTTGGTAATAACTATTAATAAATGTTCACCCGCACTTTCAGAGGCAGGTATGGATCGCCAACGAAAGGTCTTATATGAATTTCACGAGTTCCGCTTCGACCCACAAAAACGCCTGCTATTGCGTGATAGAAAAGTTGTGCCCCTTACCGTAAAAGTGTCCGATATCCTGCTACTTCTGCTTCAAAACGGTACGCGCGTTGTTACGATAGAGGAACTCCGCAAAGAGGTTTGGAATGGAATCGTAACCACGCCTAATAATATCAACGTTCACGTGTCAAAGATCAGAAAGATATTGGGCCAAAGCCGCTACGGACACCAGTGCATCAAAACGATAGGAAGCCAAGGATATCTCTTTGACTGTGAGGTTCGCAGGATATGGGATGAGGCCCGGGACCCGCCTTTCGAGCAGCAAGCCCCAGCGTCCGTGACTGCTGAGAAGAATGTTGCTCCCGAGCGGGTTCCGCCGCAAACCGATCCGGCTATTGCGGCGGAACCATCCGATGCTGCTAAGACCTCAGATGTTCGAGTTGATGACAGGATTTCGGGGAGCGCAGCTTCAACGGGCAGGCGTCTAATTGATACCGTTGGAAATCATAAGCGGATAATACGAGCCGTCGTACTCATATTGCTCGCGGCGGTTATCTTCTATCTCATCCTCCATGGCTCGAAGCAACTCCCGCCGCTTCGAGTTTCGCATGCGTTCCCAATTACAAACGATGGCCATGCGAAGACCAACCCGATTGTCACGGATGGCTTGCGACTTTATTTTTCAGAATTGGTAGACGGGAACAAATTACTTTTTCAAATGGTGAATACCGGGGGCGAAATGGAGAAGATCCCCGTGCCGTTCGCTAATTCAGTTCTAGTCGACATCTCTCCGGATCACACCGAACTTCTCCTCGGAAACGAGGCGACCATAGAAACTGAAATGCGCCTTTGGGTTATGAAGGTGTCGGGTGGTTCACCTCGCCCGCTGGGTGATTTGCGCGGGCACGCAGGTGCCTGGTCGCCAGATCGAAGGCACATTGTTTACGCTAATGGCTCCACATTGTACTTAGCCAACAACGATGGAAGCGGATCACGGGAGTTGGTTAATGTATATTCCGGGTTACCGTACAATCTGCGTTGGTCTCCGGATGGAAAGCTGCTGCGCTTCGAGGTACGCGATCTTAGAAATCGCTCGACGTCACTGTGGGAGATGGAGGCTAATGAAACCGGTGTGCGTCCGCTGCTTCCTGGATGGGGCAATCCTCCCGCGGAATGCTGCGGCGACTGGACCCCTGACGGGAAGTACTTTCTCTTTCAGGCCACCCGTAACCAGATGACGAATATCTGGGCGATTAGTGAAAAGGCGGGAATGTTGGGAAGGGCAAGTCGCGAGCCGATACAGTTGACTGATGGCCCAATGAGCTTCCGGTCCCCGGTTCTAAGTAAAGACGGTAATCA
Organism: Blastocatellia bacterium; assembly: GCA_035607285.1. GTDB lineage: Bacteria > Acidobacteriota > Blastocatellia > UBA7656 > UBA7656 > Onstottus_A. The sequence goes on from DATNBZ010000166.1 coordinate 43,097, forward strand.
ACTCTTCGCAATCGGTGAACAACGGCTCGGAGAAATCGTCAGGTATGATGCAATGACGCAACAGTGGGTTAGATATCTTCCCGGGATATCTGCTGATTATTTGGACTACTCGAGTGACGGTGAAAGGATCACTTATGTGACATATCCAGAGGGCAACTTGTGGATATGCAGGGCGGATGGCAGCGACCGTAGACAAATCAGTTTTCCACCGATGCGAGCTTACGGCACTCAGTGGTCTCCAGATGGTCGTCAAGTGGCCTTCACTGCTACGTCAACTGAAAAACAAAAGATGAAGATTTATCTGGTTTCGCCTGACGGCGGCAGCTCGGAACAAATCATATCAGGGGATGAAAATGAGTATGGCCCTGCCTGGGCACCAGATGGCAGTACGCTTGCCTTTTGGAGCGGAGAAAGAGCCCTCGGCACATCAGCTATTTACTTATTCTCTTTAAGAACACAAGAGGTTTCCATGCTGCCAGGTTCCGAAGGCTTGTTTGCGCCACGCTGGTCGCCGAGAGGAGGCTTCATCACCGCTATTTCTGGTAATGCAGAGAGTGTAATGCTCTATGATCTGAATCAGCAAAATTGGACTCACTTGGTGAGAATACAAAAGTCGAATGAGTCAGTCAGGATAAACATAGGCAGCACTAAGTGGTCGCGCGACGGCAACTACGTCTATTTTAGGAGTCTTTATCAGGACGACCCTGCAGTCTACCGCGTACGAATCAAGGACGCTAAGCTCGAACGTTGGGCGACGTTGAAGGATCTACGTCAGGCATCAGGAGTTTTCGGACCCTGGATGGGTCTGGGCCCGGACGATTCAGTCTTGGTTTTACGTGACATCGGTATCCAGAATATATATGCTTTTGACTTGCACTCTCCATAGCCGAACGGAGCACTAAACTACATCTCAAGGAGAAACCCATGAAGAGAATTCTCAGCACAGCTTTCGTCCTGCTGGTCGTCACTTGCAGCGTCGTCCCAGCTCAGAGCGCGAGCGTTGTCGGCAGTTGGGACATTACCATCGAATCGCCGCAAGGCAAGCGCGATTCCATGCTTGTCATCAAGCAGGACGGCGGAAAGCTCACGGGAGCGATGAAATCGCCGCGCGGCGAGCGGCCGCTCGACAGCGTCAAGGTCGAGGGCAACGATATTACTTTCGTGATGACCGCGAATGTTCAGGGTCAGGATATGGTCTTCACGTACAAGGGGAAAGTCGAGAAGGATTCGATGAAGGGCGATGCCGACTTTGGCGGTTTCGCAACCGGCTCGTGGTCGGCCGTGCCGCATAAGGAAGGCGCCGCGCCCGCACCGGCAGCCGCTCCGCAAGCCTCAAGCGGCGGCGCTGCCAACATCAGCGGCGTTTGGAACTTCGCGGTTGAAACACAAGCGGGCAGCGGCAGCCCAACCTTCACTTTCAAACAGGACGGCGAGAATCTGAGCGGGAGCTACAAGGGACAGTTCGGAGAGGCTCCCCTTACCGGAACCGTCAAGGGCGCGGACGTTAAGTTCACCGTCAAGGTCAATGCGCAAGGCCAGGACTTGACCATCAACTATACCGGCAAGATTGATGGCAAGGACAGCATGAAGGGCAGCGCAAGCTTTGGCGAAATGGGAGAAGGAACCTGGACCGCGAAGCGAAAGCAATAACCGATCAAACTTACGCATCGGTTTGAAAATCCTCGACTTATCCTGGGGGCCTGTTGACTGGTCTGAAGAGGCATTCAACGGGCTCTCTCCGTCCCGGCCTGATTGTATGCTCGATCGCAAATCGCATCCTCCGGGCTACGGCTGGTGCGGAGTCGATTCGGGCATTTGACTTAGCCAATGTTTGACACTCCTTTTTGGGGCGTGCTAGTTTGACCGCGTGCCTGCCGGAAAGAGAAGCACCCTTCGCAATGCGTTAGAATTCATTCCCGCCTGGATCTTGCTTAAGTTCCTGGGACTGCTTCCGCGCGCGGCGGCCATCTGGTCGGGCAAGCTGATCGCCCGCGCAGCTTACCATTTGCATGGAAGGCTACGACGTGTTGGCCACAGAAATCTCGACCTTGCCATGCCCGATCTCACAATCGACCAGCGACGCGCAATAGTCAAAGGCGTCTTCATTAATCTCGGCAGGCTTCTGGGAGAGTTCTCGCAGTTTCCCAGGATAACGTCCGACAACATCACAGAGCTTGTGGAATACGACGGCTTCGAAAACTACCGGCGCGCGTCCGAGCGCGGGCGCGGTGTGCTGATGCTTACCGGGCACGTCGGCGCCTGGGAGTTGTGCGCGTTTGCGCAGGGAGTTTACGGCCACCCGCTGAGTTTTTTGGTTCGCCCTCTCGACAATCCCTTGTTGGATCGAATGATCAGCGGCTATCGCGAGTTGTCCGGCAATCGCACGATAAACAAGAACAGGGCAGTCAAACCCGTGCTCGAAGTTCTGAAACGGGGAGATGACGTTGGCTTGTTGATAGATGTCAACACGTTGGCGGATCAAGGAGTGTTCTGTGACTTTTTCGGAATGCCAGCGTGCTCGACTACAGGGCTCGCGGTTTTTGCTCTGCGTTCTGACGCGCCGGTCGTTCCGGGCTTTTTGATATGGGACGAACGAGCGAGAAAACACCGGCTTCGGTTCGAGCCCGAGATACCGTTGGTACGAACCGGTGACTTCAAGGAAGAGGTGAAGTTGAACACCGCTCGCTTCACGAAAGTGATTGAAGAGTACGCCCGGCGTTACCCTGAACAGTGGCTGTGGGTGCACAAGCGATGGCAGACGCGCCCGGATGGCGAGCCGGATCTGTACGCGATCGAACCGGAGAACTCCGAACGGAGTTCGTCGGTGAATCTGCAAGTGCAAGTCTAAGCGCACTCGCAATCCACAGCTCATCCAGGATCTGAAGCACTCCCGCCGGAGGAGCCCCTGTCGTAGTCATCTTCAAATCGCGTGATGTCGTCTTCACCGAGATAAGAGCCGCACTGAACCTCGATAAACACCAGGGGCGTTGAGGCGGGGTTTGCTACTCTGTGTTTGGTCTGCCGGGGAATGATTGTTTCTTCATTTGCGCGCAAGCGGATCTCGCGTTCGCCGAGTGTAACCAGAGCTTCTCCGGCGACGATGACCCAGTGCTCGGTGCGGCTTTGGTGCATTTGCAGACTGAGCCGATGACCTGGCCGCACTTCAATACGTTTTACCTTGTACGCTTCGCCTTCGGCGAGTACTTCATACATTCCCCATGGGCGTTCATCTCGTTCGATGCTCATATTGAGAATCAGTTTACAACAATGCCGGAGATTCATTCATGCGGCGGCGAGGATTCGAGCAAGGGTAGAAAGAAAAAGGGGATGGTCACCCATCCCCGCGTTCTCACAAGAGAACCCCCGTTTTGCGTAGCGGCGTTTTGCTATCGCTTCTTGGCGCCCTTCTTGGCACCACCCTTCTTCGCGCCGCCCTTCGCGGCCTTCTTTGCGCCGCCTTTCTTTGCAGTTGCCATATTGTGTGTTCTCCTTTCTTAAAGTTTTACCTCGCATACAAGATACTGTAGCATTGCTACTCTTGTATACTAGAGTAAATGTTATACAACATATTGTTGTATATAATTTGCATCGTGCGTTGTTGTCAACTTTTTTTTTCGCATTGAAAGGAAATAGAACAGACGTAGATCTCGCTATCCTTGAAAACGGCTACCAGAGCCACTTTCAAGGCACCAGCCCGGAGCGCGTATTTGCGCGAAAGCATTTTCATAAGCGTTCGCCACGAACGCAGCATTACTCTTCGTTGAAAAATATAGCAACGACGTAACAGGCTCCCAGAGCCGCTTGTGTGGCAGGTGCCGTGAAACTGGCTCTGGGAGCCAGTTTGGTGCCAGTGGCACGAAACCGGCTCCAGTCGCATCTTTCGCGTCCTCAACCGTCTTGATTTCATTCAATTGACTGCGCTCGCGACCGCCGGATAATATCGTTGCCGATGTCAGACGGCGTTATCGACTTACACGCTCATACCACTCATTCAGACGGCAGCGCGAGTCCGAAAGAATTAATTGCGAAGGCGAGCTCGAAGGGCGCTCGGTCGATTGCGATCACCGATCACGATACGGTCGATGGTTTCGCGGAAGCGCGAGCCGCCGCCGATGGATTCGGTATTGAGTTTATTCCCGGGATCGAAATCAGCGCCGACTTTTCTCCCGGCACGATGCACATCCTGGGTTACTTGATTGACGGCGAGTCGCCGGCGCTCAAGGAACAGCTCGCAATGTTGAAGAATGCCCGCGAGAAGAGAAACCCGGAGATTGCCCGCCGATTGGAACGGCTGGGTTTCGACATCAACTATGAAGAAGTAGCTCAGTTGGCCGGAAACAATGTTATCGGCAGGCCGCACTTTGCGAGCGTGCTGGTCAATAAGGGATATGTGCGGAACATTCAAGAGGCCTTCGACAGGCTCTTGAAGAAAGGCGCACCAGCGTATGTCGAAAAAGCCCGGCTGTCGCCGCGCGACGCGATAGAACTGATCCACGGAGCCGGCGGAGTCGCGGTGCTGGCGCATCCTTATCAACTTAAGCTGTCTTCTTATGAAGCCGCAGACGAGTTGGTGGCCGAACTGGCGGCGTTTGGATTGGATGGGATAGAAGCAATCTATAGCCGGCATTCTCCCGTCCAGCGTTCAAGGTATTCTGAGATTGCCCTGCGACATGAGTTGTTAATAACCGGAGGAAGTGATTATCACGGGAGCTACAAGCCTGACATTGATCTCGTCACCGGTCTTGGCGATCTTGAGGTGCCTTATGCCCTGCTTGAAGCGCTGAAGACACGCGCGATAGCCGGAGAAATGAAACCGGGGGAAAAAGGAATCGAATCGGCCGGGGCGTGATTCATTTGCTCGCGCCAACAGCGCTCGATTCATAAGATGCGGATGCTTATGCAGGATGAATCAAACATTGAAGCTTTAGTTTCGCAAATCACCGACGTGATTCTGGCGCGGCTCGGTTCGTCCGCGAGTGAATGCCACCTGCAGCACGATGAGTGTTTTGTGAAATGTCCGGATCGCATGCATTCGTTGATGGCCGAGGGCGGTGTGCGGTTCGGCCTTACGGGCGCAGAGAGCGAGGCGGCGCGCGAAGTTGCCCGGCACATCGATCACACATTGCTGAAACCGGATGCGACGCGCGACGAGATATTGAAAATCTGTGAGGAAGGCGTGCGCTACGGGTTTGCCTCGGTTTGCATAAATCCGATTTGGGTGCGCGAGGCTGCGTGTGCCCTGCGAGGCAGCGGCGTGAAGGTATGCACTGTAATCGGGTTTCCGCTTGGCGCGAATTCACCGGACACCAAGGCGTATGAAGCGCGGCGCTCAATCTTCGACGGGGCGAGCGAGCTTGACATGGTGATCAACGTCGGCGCGCTCAAGTCCGGCGATAACGATCTGGTCTCGCGCGACATTCGAGGCGTTGTGGACGTCGCTCACGAGAGTGGTTACATCTGCAAAGTGATAATTGAAACAGCCCTGCTGACGGATGATGAAAAAGTCAGCGCGTGTCTGATTGCGAAAGAAGCCGGGGCCGATTTCGTCAAGACCTCGACCGGATTCGCCAAGGGGGGAGCGACGGTAGCGGATGTTGCTTTGATGCGACGGGTCGTCGGTGGTCAGATGGGCGTCAAAGCTTCAGGAGGAGTCAAGGACCTGAAACAGGCCCAGGAGATGATCCACGCCGGCGCTACGCGGATCGGCGCGAGCGTGGGGGTGAAGATAATCCAGGAGGCCGGCGGCATCTCTGTTTCTGCGGATGGCGCTTCAACGCACAGCTACTGATTGGCTCTCTCTAGACTCGCAGCTCATGAAAGAAGCGGGGCGGATTTCGACACCGATCGAAATCCGCCCCGCTCTTTTGGAAAGACCAAGCCGCTCAGTAGGCCCAGCGCATAAGCATAGAACCTGCGGTGTAGCCCGCTCCCACAGCCGCAAACACCACCAGTTTCCCCTTCTTGAGCCGCCCGTCGTCAAGCGCGTCTCCGATCGCAAGCGGGATGGTAGCGGCGGTCGTGTTCCCGAACTTATGAATGTTCTTGACTACCTTGTTCTCTTCGAGTCCCAGCCTGTCGGCCGCCGCGTTCACGATACGTAGATTTGCCTGATGCGCAATAAACAAGTCCAGATCCTTGCCTTCGTATCCATTTTTCTCGAGGATGCCGCGGCTGATCTCGCCCATTTTGCGCACAGCGTACTTGAACACCGGCTGGCCCTCTTGATGCACGTAATGCATCTTCTTGTCTACCGTTTCATGCGAAGCAGGATTCAGACTACCCCCGGCGGGCATATACAGAAATTCGCCTCCCGAACCATCCACCTCATGCATGTAGTCCAGGATGCCGAATTCTTCTTCGTCGCTCGGCTCCAGAAGAACTGCGCCCGCTGCATCGCCGAACAACACGCACGTCGAGCGATCTTCCAGGTTTGTAATTGAGGTCATCACGTCCGAGCCCACTACGACAACCTTGTCGTGCGCCCCCGACTCTATGAACTTGGCGCCCACAGTCAGCGCATAAAGGAAGCCCGAGCAGGCGGCCGAGAGATCAAAGCCCCATGCGTTGGTGGCTCGAACTTTGTTTTGGACTATGCAGGCGGTCGCCGGAAAAAACATGTCCGGCGTGACGGTTGCGACGACGATCAGCTCGACTTCGCTGGCTTCGATTCCACGATTCTTGAGCAGGTCACCCACCGCCTGCGCGGCGAGCTCTGAAGTCGGCGTTCCGGGCTCGACCCAATGCCGTTCGACAATACCGGTACGCTCAACTACCCAATCGTGATTTGTGTCGATGCGGCTTGCAAGGTCGTAGTTGGTGACGACCTTCGGCGGGACGTAACGTCCGAGCGCTGTTATCTTCGCCCTGCGGGTAGCTTTCATGTTCGTCGAGTCCTCCACTCAATTCCGCCGCCAAAGCTGAAGCAAGAACCGGGGCCTGTTCATTGAAGTCCCGATAGTAGCACCCGCAACTTTTTGCATGCAAGGATAGCCGCCACCGGCACACGGTGTGTCGAAGAATGAACCGAATTGTCCGGCGCTGACACTTGTGATATACGGTATTCCGGAACTTGACCAGGCGTCTGAGGCCCCGACGCGATTCTTTAGAAAGAGCGCCAATCAGGTCGTTTCGGATCGGCGGGAGCGACCCGGAGATGATCGAACAAGCAGGAGGCTCGATGGCTGAATCTGCTTCTTCTCAGGGATCCGTGAGCACCGCGTCTGATCCCTGGTTAATATCCGGGCGGGAGCACTTTTCGGAAGCATAGCAACAGCAATCGTTCATCGGCGCGAATTGGTTGGGCGAGAGGCCCAGACATAACGCGTCTGTAAAGTCCCTAACACAAACAAAGGAGCGAAAATGGCGGACAGCACAAACTCCAGAATAAACATTACGCAGCTCATCCTCATTCCAAGCGTGATAACTTTGGCGATCACGCTGTTGCGTTTGATCGGCGAGCTACAACATTGGCCAACAGTTCTGTTCAGCAGGTCACCGGGGGGAGGCGGCGCGATCATCGGGATCACGTGGCTGGCTTTTGTGTTTGGCGCCTACTTCGCACTAAAGCTCGCTTCCGCGGGCGAAGCGCCGGCGAGTGCGGGCCGCGCGATAGTTTTTGCGCTACTCGGGCTGGTTGTTATGTTCGGAGGCGCGTTTCTGATCGCGCCGGCCGACGCTACGAACATCAGGTTTCCTGGTAAAGAGATCGCCGGCCTGGTTTTGATGGTGGGCGGCGCGGTTCTCCCGTTTTTCTCCTGGCCGGCTCTTGCAAAAGTTCTGCTCGCCTACGGCTACGCGGCTCGCATACCGGTGCTTATCATTATGTACTTCTCGATCAAGGGAAACTGGGACACGCACTACAGCCTGGGACCTCCCGGAGTCGAGTTCCCCAGTTTCTGGTCGAAGTTCATCCAGATCGCGGTTCTGCCACAGATGATCCTTTGGATTGCGTTCACGATTGTCGGCGGATCACTCGCTGGAGGAATCGCTATGTTGGCAACGCGACGCCGTCGAGAGACTGCCTCGCAAGCAGCCTAGCGCTGATCGACCAACGAAGAGTGGCCGCCGTGCGCACTGGCTCGGCGGCCACTTGTTTTTCTTTCATCGCTGAAAATCAGTCGTAATATTCAAGCCCAAGGTGTGTGATCAGCTCCTCGCCTTTCATATGGCGCAACGTGTTCTTGAGCTTCATCAACTGAATGAACAGGTCGTGCTCGGGGTACAGGCCGGGCGCGGTCATCGGGCTCTTGAAATAAAATGACAGCCACTCCTGGACGCCGCGCATGCCCGCGCGCTTGGCCAAATCCATGAACAAAGCAAGATCGAGGACGATGGGCGCCGCCAGTATCGAATCACGGCAAAGGAAATCAATCTTGATCTGCATCGGGTAGCCGAGCCATCCGAAGATATCAATGTTGTCCCATCCTTCCTTGTTGTCCCCACGCGGCGGATAGTAGTTAATCCGCACGATGTGACTGAAGTCTTTGTAGAGCGTCGGGTATACATCAGGCTGCAAGATGTATTCGAGCACCGAAAGCTTCGACTCTTCCTTGGTCTTGAACGACTCCGGGTCGTCGAGCACTTCGCCGTCGCGGTTGCCGAGAATGTTTGTAGAGAACCAGCCGTGCAATCCCAGCAGGCGCGACTTCAAACCGGGCGCGATCATCGTCTTCATGAGCGTCTGACCCGTCTTGAAGTCCTTGCCGCAAACCGGAAGTCCCTGATCGACCGCGAGCTTTGTCAGCGCCGGAACATCGACGGTAAGGTTGGGCGCGCCATTCGCGAAGGGCACTCCTGACTTCAGCGCCGCATAACCGTAGATCATCGACGGCGCGATTGCGTCATCGTTGTTAATCATGGCGGTCTCGAATGACTTCAAATCATCGTGTGCTTCGCTTGGCTTCTTGAAGATTTCTGTTGAAGCGCACCAGACCATCACGAGTCGATCACACTCATTTGTCCGTTTGAAGCTCTCGATGTCCTCCATCAACTGTTTCGCAAGCTCCATCTTGTTCGCACCCTGTTTGACGTGCGTGCCGTTGAGCCGTTTGACGTATTTCTGATCGAAGACGGCTTTCATCGGCTTGATCCGCTGAAGCTCCGCTTTGAGCTGATTGACCAGGTCGCGCTCGAGCACGCCCGCGTGAAGCGACGATTCATAGGCGTCTTCTTCGAATATGTCCCACGCGCCGAAGACTAGATCGTCGATGGAAGCGAGCGGAACGAAATCACGAATCATCGGCGTGCGGTTATCAGTTCGCTTGCCTAATCGAACCGTTCCCATCTGGGTCAGCGAGCCGATCGGCTCGGCTATCCCTCGCTTGATGGCTTCGACTCCGGCGATAAACGTTGTGCTCACCGCGCCGAGTCCGACCAGCAGCACTCCCAGTCTGCCTTTCGCGTCCTCGATTGGAATTGGCGTCTTCTGGTTATTGATCGGCATTGAGAATCTCCTCTTTCTGAACGGCTCTTTGAAGCGTTCCCGTCCGAACTGCGGTAGTGGATATTGGATTGAATCAAAACGTGCCGTTAAAGTCTTGCGCTTTGTTGCTGAGTTCTAGCGGCGGGTTGCCGAAGTAGCACAGACTTCAGTCCGTAAGATTGACTGGCTACGGTTTGATAGGGCACAGACTGAAGTCTGCGGTACGGCCGGGCATCTTCGCTCCTCGATGGAAGCACTAAGAATTAGGCGGCGCTCCGTCGAAGTAAAGCTGCAAGTCGGCGCCGCTGGAGCCATTCTACAAATGTAGTCTTTGAAGTGCTCAGCGCCGAATTAATGTCGTCTAATCTGGAAAAATGTTTGTTCTTGACATCGGTTAGAGCGCCAAGGGACAATATAGCAGCCGTCTCAACCAACCGCTGAATGAAGATGGCGCGCAGGAACAGGATGTGTAGAGGGGTTTCCCTCTTGTAACCTCAGAGCTAGTTGCGGCGCCAATCGGATGCAGCACGGGGCTTTCGGAGAAAGGGAAATGCAAGAAAAAGCATTATTCGCAAACACCTTCCTTCATCAACCATTTATCGCTACTCGGCTTATCAAAGAGGGTTTGGAAGCGAGTAGGGAATTTCGCCAGAACCCAAAATCATATGTCGTTAGTGCCTTCAAGAGTGACGGCGTCGGCGGGCATCGACGCAAAATGCTTCTGAGATTCGGTCTGGCAATTGGCATCGTGGTCTATGCCTGCTTCTTTGGCGCGATATTGATCCTCTGGTCAATTCACGCGAAGGCCAAGAGTGATCCGCAGGGGGAACTTGCGATTCACTGGGTGAATCCAGAGGACTTCAAACCGGTTGAGATCGAGAAACCGAAAGCCAAGGAAAAAGCTGGCGGCGGCGGCGGCGGCGGTCGAAATACTCCGACGCCGGCTTCAAAAGGCCAGTTGCCCAAGTTCTCTCTTACTCCTCCACTCATCGCTCCAAGACCCGAGCCGACTCCGCGGCCTCCTTCATTGCCGGTTCCTGAAACTGTTCAGGTTGATCCGCGACTCGAGCCTAAACGCGATGAACTCGCGATGACCGGCTTGCCCAACGGCGTACCCGGTCCGCCCTCAGCGGGCCCTGGTTCCGGCGGAGGAATGGGTACGGGTGAAGGCGGCGGCATGGGGCCGGGCAACGGGCGAGGCGTAGGCCCAGGTAACGGGTACAACATGGGCGGCGGCGACCCGAGGCTCGGCGGCGGGAACGGCGGACCGGCAACAAGCGTCGACACGAAGCCAATTCCTTTGAACAACCCGCAGCCTCGCTACACGGAAGAAGCTCGCAAGAACAAGATTCAGGGCAACGTCAGTGCTCGCGTGCTTGTGGGCGCCGACGGACAGGTGAAGCAGGTCAAGATAATGCGTGGGCTTCCCGACGGATTGGATGAACAGGCGATACAGGCCGCGTATCAGTTGAGATTCAAGCCGGCTATGAAGAGCGGGCAACCGGTTTCTTATTGGCTGCCTGTTGCGATCGAGTTCAACTTGAGATAACACTTTGATGGAGGCCACGGTCGATCGACGACCGTGGCCTTCGCACGTCTAAGAGTATGTCCTTCCGGTCGAGTGGCTCACTCCGAGATGGCTTCAGTAATGACAACTCAGTTTGTTGGAAGTTCGAGCCACGCTGACTCCCCGCCGTTCTCGTTAATCGAACAGAAAAGTCTAGTCTCGCGCCTGGTTGAAGAAGGCCAGGCCGCGGTACGTGAGCTTGCCGGCGATCCCCGAGCATTTCTTAAAGAGCTGTTTTCTCCCGGGACGAAAGACGCGAAGCGCCAACAGCGAATCTACACCGGGCTCGCAATCGCAGTGATAGTGCACGTGTCATTGCTGGTCGTTATAGCTGTCGTCGGCTGGCGGACAATGTTTGTTAAGCACGCCGATGACGCGGGAATTCCGAACTTGATAGTGATTCCCTTATTTGAACCCAAATCAAATGACACACTGTCAAACGCGCCGCGCGGAAAAAGGGACGATGGCGGCGGAGGAGGCGGAGATCACAATTCGCTTCCGGCTACAAAAGGCCCGCTGCCGAAAATGTCTCCCGATCCCCAGGTCGTCAAGCCAAATACGCCTAGCGTGAAGCTGCCGACGATTCAACTGCCGCCCACGATAGTAGGTCCCGATAGTGCGCCTCCTCCACCGGGAATTGCCCTTGGCATTCCCACCGGCGCGATTGCGGAAGCTCCATCGCCGGGGCCGGGAGATGGAGGTGGGTTAGGCGGAAAGAACGGCACTGGCGCGGGGCCCGGCAACGGTGGTGGCGCGGGGAAGGGAGGACCGGGCGGTACCGGCGATAAGGGACGCATTGGTTCACCGGTTGGTCGCGATGACTGGAGCGGTCCGGTCCCTTACAACATGATCCGTAGTATTCCTAACAGCACGGGAGTCGTATGGCTCCACCGGCCGACTCCTCTGGTCACCTCCGAAGCACAAGCCAACAAGGTGAAAGGCGAGGTGTGGTTGAGAGCGACCTTCCGGGAAAACGGCACGATAACCGATATCGAAGTTATTCGAGAAGTTCCATTCATGACCGAGTCAGCCATTACCGCGCTTCAACGATCGACTTTCCGTCCTGCTACCATCAAGGGCCGCCCGGTAACGCTACTCAATGTTCCCGTCAGAATAAACGTAGACGTATTCCAGCGCTGAAACCCCGGCCCACTCCCATTCCAATTCCACGAGACTGCCCAAAAACGGCAAAGTTCGTAGTACGGCCTTCAGGCGGAAGTTCGTATCTGCATTCACGCCGGACTACGAACTTTCACACACTTTCAAACCGTAGGCGTTAATACATAAGCTCATTGCGGAGCCTGGTCGCGGCGGGCCCAAGTCGAAACATTGCTTCACCAATATTGGCTGAGGCGGCCAGTTCTATAGCGACGAAGCAATCGTTGTCTATCTCATGTGCAACAAAGCTCGACCCATCGTATTCGAGCACCAGCTCTCTCATAGCTCCCAATTCCTTGCGAGCGATGGATTCACGATAAGTCTGAACGGCTACTGCGATGTAAGCGCCCCGCAGCCTAAGTTGCTCGGCGTCTGCCGCGGTGTGCCATTGCACTGCTTCCCCATCGGCCGCGAGGATAATCGCGCCGGTGGCTCCTTCGACATCAGAGACAAGGTCCGAGAGGACTGATTCTATTGACACGCGCTGGGGTTCCCTTTCGCCTTGAAGGTCGCAGCGATTATAGGCGAAGCCGTCCATCAGTTCGAGGCGCGGTTTTGAATTCAGGCTTTAGCTTGCCGTTTGCTCAAGAGCAAGCTAAAGCTTGGACTCTGAACCTCAAACTCTGATTTTCCAACTTTTTGCAGCGAAACTCAGTCTATACTATTGAAGCGGATGGGGGTTTTTGATCGGATAGGTAGCGCGAGAGCGACTTGGAACTGAGCGATAGCCAAATAATCGAACGCACGCTTGCCGGTGAACCCGACGCTTTTGGCGTACTTGTGCGCCGTTGGGAGCGACAGATCTATGGCCTCACCCTTCGAATGCTCGGCCGCGATGAGGAGGCCAAGGATGCCACGCAGGAGACCTTCCTGTCGGCCTACCGCAACCTGTCGAAGTTCCGCGGCGAAGCGAAGTTCTCATCCTGGATTTACAGAATCGCTCTCAACATCTGTAACACCAAGCTGAGAAGCCGGGCAAAGTTCACGATCTCGCTTGACGAGCAGCGTGAACTGAGCGGTTTTGAACTTGCGGCAGATACCGATGATCTAGGCAGCGGTATCCAACAAGAACAGGTTACTCGCCACGTGCGACGAGCGCTGCAGGGACTGCCTTCCGAGATGAGGCAGGTCATCATAATGAAGGAGTACGAAGGACTGAAATTCGCCGAGATCGCCGATGTGCTCGGCATACCACTTTCGACGGTCAAGACGAGAATGTACACCGGCCTGACTGAGTTGAGAAAAAGGCTCGAGCATCTGCGCGAGGCGATATGAGCCAGTGCAAGTAAAGTGGAAGTAAGAAATGAGTGGTGAAGAAATGAACGAAAAACAAAATACCTCAAACTGCGATATGCGCGAGGCCCTGATTGCATATCTCTATGATGAAGCAACGCCGGACGAGAGCGCCCTGGTTAACTCACATATCACCGGGTGCGTTTCGTGCGAACAGGAACTGCGGGCGTTCGAGCGTGTGCGCACCACGCTTCAGCAGTGGCAGATAGACGATCTGCCTGTCTTGCGCTTAGTTGCCGATCGGCCGGCGAATCAACGCAGCATGCTTGCAACGCTTAAGGAACTGTTATCCGTCACGCCGATATGGGCGAAGGTGGTCGGCGCGGCAGCGATGGCCATGCTGCTGCTGGCGATCATCGGCGCCGATGTGAGCGTTGGTAGCGGCGGTGTTGCCTTTCACGCGGATCTGTTCCGCCGCGGTCGCGCCGTCGAATCCGCAAATGCGACAGAGGGCAGGAAGTCCGCTCTCAATGAAGGCGGCATCGAGCAGGTTCGAACCGAGCTTCGCAGCCTGGTCAATCAGATGATCGCCGACGGCGAGCGGCAGCAAAAGGAAGAAATCAAGCTTCAACTGCTCGGTCTCGAATCGCAGCTTCAGAACATGCGCTCGGCTGATCTGGCGAAACTCGCGACGCGAATTCAGGAACATCAGCTACGGCTGAAGACGCTCGAGCAGGACATCGATCGGCGCGACGGACTCGATCTAACCGACATACTATTCAGCGAAGTGAGCAAGCCCGCCGAACGATCAACCGGCGGCGGCGACTGAGGATTGAGTTCAGAGTTCAGCCTTTAGAGTTCAGAGTTCCGAGTTCAGAGTTCAGAGTTCAGCCTTTAGAGTTCAGAGTTCAGAGTTCAGAGTTCAGAGTTCAGCCTTTAGGCTGCAGACTGAAGCGCAAGCTGAAGCTTGAGCTCTAAACCAACCAGTACCTATCTACGAGATACCACGGCGTTGCTGTGTGAGTGTAGTTGGGCGAGTCTCGCGCGAGTCGGGAGAGTTCACGCGGGGCTGCGCGGGAAAAGGGGAGAGTTCACGCGCGCCATAAGCTCCGATCAATCACCGGGGCGCCGTGGTTGTTACCAGGCTGGGGATCGAGTCAAAACTCATCCTCAGCCTTTTGCTTTTTGTGTTCGGGGCACTTTCGGAACGCTCGGTTGACGCTGATAATTACGCTCTGCTAAGTTGAATCGTTGATTTTAGGCGCGTAGCTCAGGGGTAGAGCACTACCTTGACACGGTAGGGGTCTGGGGTTCAAATCCCCACGCGCCTATTTCGCTTTTGCCGCTCCTTCAGTGGAAATACGCGGCTAATCAAGGAAACCGTCTTTGAAAGTATTTGCAAGCCACTTCGCAGTAGGAAAGACAAAGCCGTTCGCCCGAGCGGCCCTCCTGCTGTGTCTTGTGGCCCACGCCAGTCTCGTAACCGCTACACATCATCATCCCGGCGCCCGACCGGCTCCGATGCCTGCAGCCTGCAGCATTGAAGCGAGCCCGAGCGACGGCTCAAACGGACCGCTTGGAACCAACCGCGATACTTGCTGTCCGTCCTGCTGCCTGCAACGCAACTTCGTCAACAGCATCAATCCCATATCCATATCTCCGGATGTTTGCCCCGAGCCTGTGACCGCGGACGCCTTCGTCCTGGAATCAAGCTCCAACGGCGTAGTTCTCGTTCTCTCCAGCCGCGCACCACCTTTCGCCTAAAGCTTATCTGACGGCGTGACGCATCTGATGCCCACGCCTGAATACCGAACCTTGCGGATTCTTTGCGCACGGCTATGCCGTTCGCAAAACAAAGGCCCGCAGGGGCGGTTGGTTGTCGAGCCAGTCAGTTCAGTAATTGAGCTTACTGCTTGCCTCAAACATTCATAAGCCGAAGGTGATCGGATGTCTTCAAGGATTGAAAGCAATCTGCGCCGTTCAGATCGACGGCGCGATCAAATTATTTGGCTGGAAAGACCAGTGCCCCGTCGCAAGGCCCTTGCCGCAAGCTGGCTCGCAGCGGTGCTGCTGGCCGCACCGGTTACGCCCGCGATTCATGCACAGGAGAAGTCAGCGCCGCGGCCGTTGAAGGGAATCAACGCTGCCGTCGCCGACATGATTCGCGATCGGCAACAAACTCCGTCAGCCAGGAGATCGATCACGATCTCCGACGCGGTGTCGATCTTCCTCCAGCAAAATCTGCAACTGGTCGCGGCTCGCTACGATGTGGACACGGCTGATGCCGAAAAGCTCACTGCGAAGCTACGCCCGAATCCTGAGATCAGCATTGATCTTCAAACGCTTTCACTTAATCTCACCGGGCCGTTCTTTTCTGCGCAGCAATACACCTACAGCCTGTCTCAGACCTTCGAGCTCGCCGGCAAGCGCCGCAAGCGGATCGATGTTGCAAACGCAAATGCGGACGTGGCGCGGGCCGAGTTTCAGACTACCGTGTGGCAGATGACCAACGATCTGAAGAAGAAGTTCTACGCCGTCGTTCTTGCCGATTCGTTGAACAAGCTTGCGAAGGAGAATCAAAAGACCTTTGCCGAGACCCTCAATCACACCACCGAACTCTTTCAAGCGGGTGAAATCTCAGGGCTGGATCTTCGCCGCCTCGAAGTCGAAAAACTAAAGTTCGACACCGACGTCGCCAATTCCGAGAGAGACTATGAGGTCGCGCTGCGGGACTTGCGAGTGACGCTCGGCGGCGATTATCGAGCGATGGATATCGAAGTTGTTGGCGCGCTCGACTATCAGGCTTACCAGTTTTCGCTTGCCGAACTTAAAGACAAGTCGCTCGCCGCGAGGCCCGACCTCAAGGCCGCGCAACTAAGCGAGCTGGCCGCCGATCAATCGATTCGCTTGCAGGACGCGCAGCGCATTCCTGATCTCACACTCGGCGCCGGCGTCAATCAGGTGCCCTCCGACATCAGCACCTACACCTTCGGCATCGGCATCGTGCTGCCCATCTTTGACCGCAATCAGGGCGAGCGAGTCAAGGCCCTGATTCAGAAGAAGAAGGCACAGAACGATCAAAAGTTCCTGACCAATCAGGTGCTGAGCGACGTGGACAAGGCCCTGACTGCGTTCGAGATTCAGAAAAAGCGCGTCGAGCTTTACCGCACCGGCGTGCTGACAAAGGTCGATGACATTCTGAACCTGACCGAGTTTTCGCTGAGGGCCGGCGAAAGCTCGACGCTCGATTTGCTGGATGCGATTCGAACTCGGCGTGAAACGCTCGCCTCCTACTACCAGACGCTATTTGACTATCAGTCATCGCTGCTCGATCTCGAGCTTGCGACCGCAACGCCCCTTCAAAAGTAGACGCGTTGGCGAAAGGATGCCGGATATGTTGCTTACACGAAACGTGAACCTGATGATGCGCGCCGCGATTGCCTCGATGATCTTTTGCGCCGCGTGCAATAAGGCGCCGGACACTCGCACAACCGCTGCCGCGAGTCAGGCAAATGCGAATTCGCAGGTCTCGCAGAACCGCGCGATAGAAACCGAAGTCGTCACGCCGCAATTGATTGCCGGCGCCGTACGGGCGACTGGAAAGATACTCGTTTCCGAAGACCGCGTGGCCGCTATCGGTCCAGTTCACGAAGGCCGGCTCGTGCGGCTTTACGCTGGCCAGGGCAGCGTGGTCAAGAAAGGGCAGAAGCTCGCGGACCTTCAATCGGCGGATCTCGACGAAGCCGAAGCCGACTATCTGAAGGCCGTCGCCGATTCCGAAAACGCTCGCCGCACTTCTGAAGCGGAGCTGAGGCTCGCACAGCAGACTTACGATCGCACGAAGATGCTGTACGAGAAGACGATCGCCGCGGGCAAGGCGCTTCAGTCTGCCGAGCACGATCTGCAAGTCGCCAGAGCGACGGCCGATAGTTCAATCGCCTCGACGAAAGCGGCGCTCACGTCGGCTCGCCACCGGCTGCTGATACTCGGGCTGACAGAAGGCGACATAAAAGCGCTGGCAACAAAGCCGGATTTCGCCGCGGTGTTTTCCCTCACATCTCCCATCTCGGGCATTGTGGTCGAGCGCAACGCGACTGTCGGCGCGACCGTGGGCTCCGACGCAAATGTATTTAAGATCGTCGATATCTCGAGCGTCTGGATCGATGCGAACGTGTTTGAGAAAGACGTCGCGCGCGTGAAGCTCGGACAGCCGGTCAACGTATCCGTCACCGCGTTTCCGGGGACCGTTTTCACCGGCAGGGTAATTCTTGTATCGACGGTGATGGACCCCGAAACACGCAGTCTCAAAGTTCGAACCGAAGTTCCAAATCGCGACGCGAGACTCAAGCCCGACATGTTTGCCAATGTGGAGATCATTACCGATGTGAACCGGACTTCCATATCGATTCCACAAACGGCTCTGCTGAACGACGGCGGGCAATCGGTCGTGTTCGTAGCGGCCGGCAACGGCTTCGAGAAGCGCGCGGTCACCACCGGGATTCAAAGCGACGACCGCATAGAAATCACCGCCGGGCTGAAGGCCGGCGATAAAGTCGTGACAAAGGGAAACTATCTCCTGCTTCAACAAGGCAAGCCGGAACAATAACGGAGCGGATTAGCGTGTTGGCAGGCAAGGCAGTCCTCCGCGTCCTCGGCGCCCTCTGCGGTTTTCTTAAATCAGTGGGGATCAACCGCAGAGGACGCGGAGGAGTAAGGCGATCGAGAGTGAGCAACACACTATGACCCGCTACCCAAGGCCAGCTACGGAACGGCGATGGTCCGATTATGACCGATAACTTCATAGCGTTTTTCTACCGAGAGCGATTGCTTGTCGCGGTCGTCTCGATGCTCATCGTGGCAGGCGGTATCCTGGCCCTCGCCAGATTGAACGTCGATGCGTTCCCCGACGTGACCCCGGTGCAGGTCGAAATCGACACCGATGCCGAGGGCCTCGCGCCTCAGGAAGTCGAACAGCTCATAACGTTTCCGATCGAAAACGTTATGAACGGACTTTCGGGCGTGGTGCGAGTGCTGTCGATCTCCAAGTTCGGCCTGTCGGTCGTGACTGTCTATTTTCGCGACGACATCGACATATACTTCGCGCGCCAACAGGTGTTCGAACAGCTCTCACTGGCAAAGGATCGAATCCCGGCGGGCTTTGAACCGACGATGGGACCGATCACCACCGGAACAGGGCAGATCTATCTCTATGAAGTAGTCGGGCCCGGCAAAAGCAATCAGGAACTGCGCACTATTCAGGACTGGATAGTGAAGCTGCAACTTCGCACCGTGCCCGGCGTCGCCGACGTGTTGAGCTTTGGAGGCGATGTCAAACAGTACCAGGTCATCGTCGATCAACAAGCACTCGTCAACTACAACATACCTCTGAAAACTCTCTTCGACACGATTCAGGCGAACAATCAAAACACCGGAGCGAATTTCATCGAACATGGTGATGACCAGTACATAGTTCGCGGGTTGGGATTGGTCAAAGACGTCGAAGACATCAAGAACATCGTGCTCGATTCTCGCAGCGGAACTCCGATTCGAGTCAGCGATGTAGCAAGGGTCGAGATTGGAAATGAGATTCGCCAGGGCGCGGTGACCAAGGACGGGAACGGTGAAGTAGTGACCGGCATCGTCCTGAAGCGGATCAACGAAAACACCAAGCAGGTAATCCAGCGGATAAAAGAAAAAGTAGTCCAGATCAACAAGGCGCTGCCCGAAGGCGTCAGCATCGTCGATTACTACGATCAATCCGAGCTTGTCGACAACAGCGTTCACACCGTAGTCGAATCCCTGATCGAAGGCGAAGCGCTGGTGCTGCTGATTCTGGTGCTGCTCCTGGGCGACTTTCGCAGTTCGTTTATCACTGCCGCGGCGATTCCTTTTTGCATGCTGGTCGCGTTCATTCTGATGTGGTACTCGGGCCTGTCTGCGAACCTGATGTCGCTGGGAGGGCTTGCGATAAGCATCGGGATGATGGTCGATGCGACGGTGGTTATGGTCGAGAACATCTATCGCCATCTTGAAGAACACAGCGAACACTCCACGCGAGAAGCGATACTCGTAGCCGCCCAGGAAATCGGGCGGCCGATGTTCTTTGCGATACTCATCATCATCGCGGTCTTTCTCCCGGTCTTCACTCTCCAGGGTATCGAAGGAAAACTCTTCAAGCCTCTCGCGTACGCCGTGACCTTCTCTATGATCGGATCGATGGCAATGGCGCTGTGCATAGCGCCGATGCTGTGCGCGTTGTGGCTTCGGCTCAAGAAAGGCAAGGTCCGCACGAATCCAATCATCGGGTTCTTCAAAGGCATCTACGTTCCGGTGCTCGAGTGGACCATCGAACATCGGTTGATAACCATTCTCATCGCCGTATTGCTGATCGGCTGGAGCGTCGCCGAAGGCTTCATCCTCGGGAGCGAATTCCTGCCCACGATCGATGAAGGAAACATGCTTGTGCGCGCGACGATGCCCGCAAGCATTTCCCTTAATCGAGCCATTGAGGTCTCCTCTCAGATCGAGAAGTCGATTCGCGAGTTTCCCGAGGTCGAGACCGTCGTCGCCAAGATCGGACGCGCCGAGCTGGGCGGCGACCCGGAGAGCGTCAGCAACGATGAGCTGTATGTTCGCTTGAAAAGAAAGGAACAATGGACGACCGCGAAAACCAAAGATGAGCTGATCGATGCGATGCGCCAGAGAGTGGAAGGCTTCCCGGGCGTCAGGTTCAACTTTTCACAAGTCATTCAAACGCGCAACGACGAGCTGATATCAGGGATCAACGCGCAGATCGCCGTCAAGATTTTTGGCGAAGATGAAGATGCGCTGCGCAAGGTAGCCGAAGAGATTCGCGACGCGATGTCGAAGGTTCGCGGAGTCGAAGATCTCGCGGTCGAACAAAGTGAGGGAGAAGAGCATCTGGAAATCGCGCTCGATCGCGACAAGCTCGCCCGCTACGGACTGAATATCCAGGACGTGCTCGACGTAGCAAAGATCGCAATCGGCGGAGACTCGCCGACTGATGTTCTTCAGGGACAGCGGCGGTTTGCCATATTCGTGCGGCTGAGCCAGAACTTCCGCGATCAGGTCGAAAAGCTCAACGACATACTGGTTGCGGCGCCGGTAGGCGGGCGAATCCCGCTTGGACAGTTGGCGACGTTCAAACTCTCGACCGGCGACTCGGTCGTCAGCCGCGAAGACTCTCTGCGCCGAATCGTGGTGATGTGCAACGTCAAGGGGCGCGACATCGGCGGCTTCGTTCACGACGCGCAAGCCGTGGTCGCTGGCGACGTCCAGACTCCGCCGGGATACTTCATCACCTGGGGCGGGCAGTTCGAGAATGAACAGCAAGCCGTTCGCAGGCTGCTCATAGCCATACCCATCTCGCTGCTGCTGGTGTTTGTGCTGATATACGCGTGCTTCAATTCGTTG
The DNA here is from genome assembly GCA_035607285.1 of Blastocatellia bacterium. Classification (GTDB taxonomy): domain Bacteria; phylum Acidobacteriota; class Blastocatellia; order UBA7656; family UBA7656; genus Onstottus_A. The sequence continues at coordinate 63,910 of DATNBZ010000166.1, forward strand.
CGTAACACCTTGACGATCATCTTCAATATTCCGCTCGCGCTGGTCGGCAGCACGACGTTCCTGCTGATCTCCGGCTTCCCGCTGAGCGTACCCGCGATAGTGGGATTCATTGCAGTGTTTGGCATCGCGGTGCAAAACGGGATGGTGATGGTGTCTTACATCAACAAGCTTCGCAGTATGGGGATGGACCTGCACGACGCGGTGGTCACCGGCGCAAGCGTTCGTCTGCGGGCTGAGCTGCTAAGCGCTCTGATAGGCAGCATAAGCCTGATCCCGTTCATTATTTCTTCGGGCACCGGGGCAGAAATCGAAAAGCCGCTGGCGATTGTAGTTGTTGGTGGACTGGTGACGCGGCCGCTTAAGATCGTGGTGCTGCCGATGGTCTACGAATGGGTCGAGCGCCGCGCCGAACGTCGCGCCGCAAGAGAAGCCGAAGCGGTTAGTGAATAAGGTGGCGTCAAGGACTCATGCTTTTGGACATTCACAACCACGAAGTGGTTGCGACCCAAAGCCCAGGGTTGCGGTACTCCGCTACCCTGGGTGACGGTGTCGTGCCGAGACTACCCAATTCGTTTGGCCCAACCCTGAAGGGGTTGCGGCCTGCCATCGCATCACCACCCACTGCCGCCGCATTCGTCGGTTATCTACCTCGCGAGCCACGCCGCAACCCCGTTGGGGTTGGTGCCACCTCCGTTGGGTGGTCTCGGCACGACACCGTCACTTGGAACCCCGTAGGGGTAGAATGTCTATAGTGGCGAGTTCGCTATGTTGCGAAGTCGGAGTAGGGACGCGCATTGCTGCGCGCCCCCTCCACAGATCCGGACGTGCGGAGTTACCGCATCCGGCTCCTATCTTAGGTCGTAACCGCAAGCCGTCCGCTTAGCCGCTGCCAAGGATACGGATGACATATTCG
>DATNBZ010000170.1:0-13745 GCA_035607285.1 Blastocatellia bacterium
AAAGCAAGCCCGCCGCGCGCTGTCCCGAATCCCACCAACGCAGTTGGTGGATTGTTCATACTCGGCCTACAAAGCAAGACCCCCGCGCGATGTCCCGAATCCCACCAACGCAGTTGGTGGATTGTTCATACTCGGCCTACAAACGGGCCCCGGCCGCGTTGCTGTGTAGGCTAAGTATGAACGATCCACCAACTGCGTTGGTGGGATTTCAGCCTGGTTCTTCGCAGCCTCGCTGTAGGCTAAGTATGAACGATCCACCAACTGCGTTGGTGGGATTTGCCGAAGTGCAATTCGTGAGGAGTACATTTCAAACCGACGCTGACCGAGTGCTAATCTTCCGCCCTCCTGACATTGGCAGTTCGCTCTGCAACGACGCACTGTACGCCGCAACCGCGGCTGCGCTGCGCGAGACCCCAAGCGCGCAATGCACGTACACACCTCCGCGAGCGGCGTGCTTGGTGATGAACGCTACGACTGCATCCAATTGATCGCGCGAAGGCGTCGTCAGATCGAGCACCGGAACGTTCAAGTAGTCAACCTCACGGAACGCCCGCGTCTCCGAGTGCTCGGCGGTCAGATCGAGCACGCCGGTGATCCCCATCGCGCTGATCGACAGCGCTTCCCGCTTTGTAAGCAACCTTCCGCAATAGACTCCCGCTGCCGATTCGACCCACGGCCGGCGATTGCGCCTGTAAATCAAGCGAGACACCTTAGCGCCAAATAAGTACGGCCCGAGCACGACGCGCGTGCTTATCGGCAGCCGCCCATCCTTCTTGCGAAATATGCTCGAGCTCCCAAGCACATAAGCCGCCGCGATCAACGCGAGCGACACAGCAGGCCAAAGCAACAGCCACCACCAATGACCGATGCCCGACGCCGAAAGAACCAGAATCGCAGAACCCGCGGCGTACAATCGGGCTACTCGGAAGTTGCTCGCCCCGGATCGCACAAGCGCACGATCACCACGTTCAGGAAACGCAAACACGCAAAGCTGGCCAAGCAGCGCGCCCGTCGCGACGTCAATCAAGTGATGCTGCCACGTGAAGATCGGCGACACTATCATCAACGCAAACCATACGTGCACAAGCCACCTGAACCGTGCACGCGTGTGCCTCGCATACACCGGCCACAGCAACGACGCCAGCGCGACGTGAAGAGATGGAGCGAGGTTGTGCGGCCGGTCGAACGACCACAACAACTGGAACAGCGAACCACTCCAACCGCTAACCTCCGGCCGCGGATAGCCTGTCGTCAGTGGAAACATCAGGAACACCAGACCTGCAACCAGAATCGCTGCCGCGACTCGCCGGGCGTGTGCATGCAGCTCGATTTTGTCGTCGCATAACGGGAAGGACGCTATGAAGAACAAATCGATGCTCATGTACGGCAATATGAGCGCAGGCAGGAATGGAATATGAAGCTCCCACTCGAAGAAGCACGTGCCTACGTCCGGACGCCCGGTAGCGAGCGCGTTGCTCAGGCCATAGACGATCACAAACAAGAGCGAAAGAGCGGCCGAAAGTGAGAGAGCTTCCAAGTTCATGAACTCCCGCTTTACGAACTTCCGCCTGAAGGCCGTACTACGAACCTTGCCAATGACACACTAAAGATTCCGCGCTTGTCGACGCGGGTTTTGATCTTCTCGAAGCCGGCCTCGCGCACGAGGTCGTCGAGTTCGATTTGCGTTCGTCGTCGCATTACCCACGGCTTGCCGTCGCGATTCGTCAGCACGCGCGCAATCATTTCGATCTGCGGGTGCCAGGGCTGGCCGGTGTAGATGATGTAGCCGTGCTCCTCGATCGCGTTCGCGATTCCTTCAAGACATCGCCGCGCGAGCGCGTTATCGCCGAACAACTCGAAGAGCCCGGAAACGATCGCGATGTTTGGGCGCGGATCGAGCGAGTCGTACGAAGCTTCATCAAAGGCGTCGGCTCTTTCGAAGCGAACGCCTTGAATGCCCAGCCGCGCTGCGATTGCGTTGCCGGCGTCGACATTCGCCTGCTCGTAGTCTCTCAACAACGCGGTCGCCTTCCGGCAATTGAGCGATGCGAGCGTATCGAGCACGTAGCGCCCTTGTCCGGTAGCGACATCCAGGATGCGCACCGGCTCGCCCGATTCATTAACTCTCTCGATCGCCTCGCGCAGAAGCTTCTCGATGTTCACCTTGCGTCGACGAATCCCGGCCCATCCGACGCTGTTAAGATAAGCCCGGTCGATGATCTTCCCGATAAGCATTTTGCCGCGCGCGCGATTCTCGTAGACGTATTCAAGCGAGCTGCCGGAGTCAAATCCCCGCCGCCATCCGAGACGAATGCCATCGCTCAGCCGGCCGGTTGATTTCATGAATGCCCGCTGCATTGCAAACATCAGCCGCTTTGGAGCAAATACAGCCAGCGGCGCCGACAGCCTCCGGTACTCGTCCTTAGTGTGTGCTCCCTCATTCGCGTCTCGGTTAGTTTCTTGTGCGGCTTGTTCGCGAGCGAACGCTCCGCGAACGAACACCCTGATTTCGTTCACGACTCCGCGCCGGTCCTTCTCGTGGAGAATGTCGTGATACATGCCCTCGAAGACGTGCATGCGCTTTACCCGCGAGCCGAGCCGGTCAAAGAATTCGCGTTCGTCTCTTAGATCGACGACCCAGTCGGCGCCTCCCGCAAGCACAAGCGCAGGCGTCTGTATCGCGCCCGCATCCGCAATCAGCCGCCTCGCCGCATCTTGCAGATCGAGCAAAACATTCACCGCAATCCTTCGAGAGATCAGCGGATCCTCGTCATATCGGCGCGCCTGCTCCGGGTCGTGTGTCAGCAGGTGTCCCTTGACGTAGCTCGACACAAACATTCGTCGCTTCCCAAGAATTGATTGCATTACTCGCAACGCGGTCTTCGCGAATGGTACGTAAAGCTTCACGCGCAGCGCAGGAGTCACGAGCACCATCGCTCGCACACGCGGGGCGTAGTCATGAATCCACAATGCCACGGTAACGGCTCCTACGCTGTGCCCAAGGACGACCATATCCTCAATTTGAATCCCGTGTGTGTGAGATATGTGACGAATGAATTCATCGGCATCTCGAGCCGTACAGCTAAAACTCGGGGCGTATCCGCGCGGACCTTCAGAGTAGCCGTGGCCGCGCGCGTCCCACGCAAAGATCGCGACGTCGCGAAGGCGAAGATCGCGCACGACGTCCTTCAGCCGCCCTGAATGTTCGTGCCCGCGGTGAAAAATGACGAGTGCTTTTCGCACAGGCTCGCGTGGAATCCAGGCGCGATAAAACAACTCGGTGCCGTCTTCGAGCGTCATCGCATGCTCGTCCGGCGTGATGTCAGTCGTCGTCTCGTCGTAAGTCAGTATGTTGATCATGACTAGACTTCCTTTGATATCGACCGCGCGGGTCGTCTGTTGAGTTGTAAAAACCAGTTGCTTGTAACAAAGGTCTCGATAGCGACTAGGGCACTCCTGTATGGGCGGTCTTCCTTAGAAACCACCCGACGCCGCGAGCTTTGCGGTCCTTTGCGAGCTTTGCGCAAGGAATCCGCTCGAGAAAGAGAGATACGTTGAACGCAAAGCTCGCAAAGTACCGCAAAGCTCGCAAAGCGGTTTCTTCACGCTATCGGCTCGTTAAGTCGAGTTCGATTACTCCGCCCATACAGGAGTGCGAAATCTCTGGTACCCTCCGCTAGTGCAAGCACGGCAAGGCGAAGATCTTCGCAGATCCCTAGAACGCCTGCTTCAGTTCGCTCGACGTGTTCGTAAGTGCGAGGCTCGCCGATCACGAGACGCACGCGCGCCGGGCGAGGAATCACAGTCCGCTTCGGCCAGGCCTTGAAAGCTCCATCAAGATGGCAGGGCACGATAGGGTACTTCGTGCCGGCAAGCAGTGAGCCGATTCCTCGCCTGAAGATTCCCAGGCTGCCGTCAATCGAACGCGTCCCCTCGGGAAACATGACGAGCACGTTCTCTCGCTCGTCGAGCATTTGCCTGCACCGATCGAGAACATTTGCTTTGTCTGAGCCCTTCGCGTCCCGATCAAACAACATCACGTTCGCGATGATCGTCGTAAGCGCGAGGCGTAATTTGTTCGCCCCGAAGTAATCGCGAGCCGCGAGCGGATACGCCCGGTGCAACGACCGCAGCGGCAGAGCGGACAAAAGCGCAACCGCATCGAGATGGCTCGCGTGATTCGCTACAAGCACAAATGAGCGACCGCGAGGGAGGCGTTCGCGGCCGATGATGTCGAAACGAAAATAAGCTCTCATCGCGGCGCGAATCATCATTGCGAGTGCAACGCGCGCGCCGTAGACAAGCGGGTCCGGCTCGCGAGGCCACTGCTTGAGTCGATCTGTAAAAGAGAGTCCGCTGTCCTTTGCGGTTTCGTACTGCCATTCCATATATCAAATGCCTTTAGCAACTGCCTTGGAGTTCCTGTAGGGGTGGCCCTCCGTGGCTCGCCCTGGGAGCGCAGGCATCCTTGCCTGCCTGGCACTGCACAACGAAGAAGCAGGCAGGATGCCTGCGCTCCCTGGGGTGGCCACGGAGGGCCACCCCTACAGGACCAGAATCACCCTCCGTGAACGTACCGCGTGAAATGAAAAAACAGAGGCGCGGCATAAAGCAGGCTGTCGATCCGATCGAGCACGCCGCCATGGCCGCGAATCAGCGTGCCCATATCTTTCACTCCCACGTCGCGCTTGATGACGCTGATCGAGAGGTCGCCGAGGTGTCCGCCGACTCCGACAATCAATCCGGCGATGACGCATTCGACCGCCGAAAACTCCGGAAGCGCAAAACGCACCGCAAGCGGAAACAACGCCGAGATCACTACCGCACCGAGCGCCCCTTCACGCGTCTTCCACGGACTCACATTGGTGCACAGCGGACGCCTGCCAAACATCTTTCCGCAGACGAAAGCCGCAACATCGTTGAGTTCAACGGCAAACAGCAAGTAGAGCAAATAGCCATACGCATTGCGCGAGTTGGCAAGAAATGCCAGATGCCCGAACATCCAGCCGACGTAAAGGAAGCCGAACAGCGCAAGCGCGATCGCCTTGAGCTGGCCTTCGGGCTGGTTTCTAAATATGGAAACGAGCACGAGTGCCAGGCTCACGAAAACCGGCATCGCCATAAACACATTGAACATAGCGTACTGACCCGGTTCGCCTGTCGCCGGTTCGCGCGCGAGTGCGATAACTGCGATGCCGGCGATTCCCGCCAGGCTGACGAACGTCATCGCAAGATCACGATGCAGCCCTGTGGCTCGCGCGTATTCAGTGAACGCGACGATTGATACGATCGCCAAAAAGCAGATCGTCACCGCGCGTCCGGCAAACAGGCTCACAGAAATGACAGGCACCATCACGAGCCAGCCGCGATAAGAGTCCCACGCGTGCGAAACACTCTTCTCGAACCCAAACCGGACAACAGCAATCGTGCCGCCGCCGATCACAAGAAGCCCCGTGGTCAACAAAGCGAAGATGCGAAAAACGTCGCTTGCAAGCGCAGCCGATGGTGACATGGTGACCTCTGGTGACCTCTGGTGACCTCGGGCGACCTCCAGGAAGCGGTCAATGTTCTCGTCGTTTCAGAGCGAAGACCCGCTGCTTCATACTTTCTGGGCGGCGTGAAGCGGCATCCACAACTCCTTAGAAACCACGGCCGGTCTTTTACATTAGCCCAGGCGTTTACGCCTGGGTGACGGCGGTTGATCTCATCTTCGAGCCCGATTTATCGGGCTTTCGACGGATCCAAAGCCGCTAAAGCGCCCCTCCAAGCCCCGTGAACGGGGCTCGAAGTCCGTCGCCACTCACGATCCCAGGCGTAAACGCCTGGGCTACGGAAAAAAGTTCTCCGTTACCGTTGCCGTTGCCGTTGCCGTTGCCGTTGCCGTTGCCGTTGCCGTTGCCGTTGCCGTTGCCTCCTCAGACGACGTCATCGCCATCACGGTTGCCTGCTCACCAGCTTACATTTGGCAAGCGGTCCGTGATTGGATGGCTTGTGTCGGTTTTTGGAGTGTCACAAGAGCCGCGAGGTAAGAGCGAATCAGTTGCTCTAAATACTCGCTCGTGAGCAGTCCTCAGCGTCCTCTGCGTCCTCGGCGGTTTTCTTGAACCACTCTCAAACGCAACCGCAGAGGCCGCTGAGAGCGCTGAGGATCAGATGTGTCGTGCTAAGATTTTACTTCGCAGTCGCGGAGTGGAGATTGGCTATCGACGTTCCTAAACTCAATTACCCGGAAGTCTTCGGGACTCTGTTTGAAAGCAACGAACTGGGCCAACTTGCGTCTGAAATCAACGCCGGGCGCCGCATGGTCGTGTTGTCGGGTCTTGCGGGCAGCGCTCGAGCGCTGTTTATCGCGGCGCTTCAGCGCAAGCTCGATCGCCGCGTCATATTCGTCGCTCGATCCAATCGCGAGGTCGAAGAATTCCAGTCGGATATCGACTTCTTCTACTGTGCGATCAACGGCGTGGGCGCCGGCGATCAAAGTGTGCTTGCGATACCCGCGATTGAAGCAGATCCCTACGACGGCACATCGCCTCACGCGGAGGTGCTCGAACAACGCGCGCTCGCGTTCTATCGCGCCACGCGTGGCGACGCTCGAATCCTGCTGACGTCGCTTGGCGCGCTTGCCGAAAGAACCATCTCACCCGATCTGCTGAAAGCTTCAAGCATCACGCTTCGCATAGCCGAAGAAATGCCACTCGAGTTGATCGTGGACCTGTTGATCGCCGCCGGTTACGTTCGCGAAGAACCGGTTGGCGCGGTAGGCGAGTTCAGCCTTCGAGGCGGGATACTCGATGTCTTTTCACCGGCGCACGATGCGCCGCATAGAATCGAGTTCTTCGGCGATGCGGTGGAATCGATTCGCGAGTTTGATCCGGACACGCAACGCTCAGTCGGCCGCGCTTCTGAATCGATCATCGTTCCGATGCGCGAGCTTTCGGTGCGACGCGAAGAGTTCATGGCGTGGGCAGAAGCCGCCGCGCGTCAGTGGGATGATGATCGGTTCCGTCGAGATCTCAGGTCGCGTCTCGCTCACGCTGAACGTGGCGAGCCGTTCCCGGGTTGGGAGTATTTATTACCGCTGACGAGGCCCCTCACATCTTCGGCCTTTGATTACTTCAAAGACGCGGTGATGGTCATCGACGAGCCGGTCGAGATCGAGAGGCGCGCGGCCGACCTCTTTCGTTATCTCGGCGATCGGTTCGCACTCGCCGACGATTCGGGCGAGCTGGCGCTGCCGCCGGACAAACTGTTCCTTACCGCGGAAGAGCTTCGAGCACGGTTTGAATCCGCAACGCGCATCGAGCTTCGATTGCTGGGCCGCGATGCCGCTACGACCGACGAGCAGTTCACTATCGCAAGCGCGGATGTTGCCGTCGGCGATAGCGCATCGATCGATAACTTCTCGAAGCTCGCAAGCCAGCGGGCCGCGCCGCTGTTCCTTTTCCCAATCGTCTCCTCGACTCCGGACGTCGCGGCCATCTCGCAATCACCCCGGCGATACCACGGGCATATCGCGGATATGGCTCACGATCTCGCATCCGAGACTCGAACGACCCTGTTCGTGATGCCCAGTCTCGGATTGGCCGAACGCGTAACCGAGATGCTCGCGGATTATTCGACCGCTGCCGAGCTTGCGCCGTCGCTGACAACCAGGAGCGGCGCGCTTGCGGGCAATCGGATAGTGACGGTTGGAAAGCTCACAAACGGATTCGCTCTTCCCGCGGCGGGTCTTTCGGTGCTCACCGAAAGCGATGTCTTCGGCGACGTCGAACGCGCGGCCTCGCAACGCCTGGTTCCGAAGAAGTCGCGAAAGAAGCGCACCGCCGCCGCTTTTCTCTCCGATCTTGGAGACTTGAAGGTCGGCGACTTCGTCGTCCACGTAGACCACGGCGTCGGCCAGTTTCAGGGGCTTGTTCAAATCGCGACCGCCGGCGGACCCACCGGCAACGTAGCTGCCGGGCTCGAACGCGGCCGCGGCGACACTCGAGAGTTCATGCTGCTGACCTATGCAGAGGGAGCCCGGTTGTATGTCCCCGTCGAGCGTCTGGATCTCGTTCAGCGATACTCGGCGGGCGAAGGGCATCAACCTCCGCTCGACAAGCTTGGCGGCATCGGGTGGCAAAAAGCGAAGGCGCGAGCCAGGCGTGCGATGCGCGACATGGCCGAAGAACTGCTGAAGCTTTACGCCGAGCGCAAGCTGGTCAAGGGTCACGCTTACGGCGCGGACACTCCGTGGCAGCAGGAGTTCGAAGACGCGTTCGAGTATCAGCTCACGCCCGACCAGGAGTCGGCCATCGAAGACGTCAAGGAAGGCATGCAAAGCGCGCAGCCGATGGACCGGCTGATCGTCGGCGATGTAGGTTACGGCAAGACAGAAGTGGCCATGAGAGCCGCTTTCAAGGCGGTGATGGAAGGCAAGCAGGTAGCTGTTCTTGCGCCTACCACCGTGCTGGTCCTTCAGCACTACAAGAGTTTTCAGCAGCGATTCAGCCCGTTCCCCGCTCGCATAGATATGCTCTCGCGTTTTCGTTCGGCAAAGGAAATACGCGAAACCGTCAAGGCGCTCGAAGCCGGAACAGTCGACGTGGTCGTCGGCACTCACCGGCTGCTCTCAAAAGACATTCGCTTCAAGGACCTGGGGTTGCTGGTCGTCGATGAAGAACAGCGCTTCGGCGTCGCGCACAAAGAACGAATCAAACAGATGCGCAAGAAGGTCGACGTGATAGCGATGTCGGCCACGCCCATTCCTCGCACTCTGAACATGTCGCTTGCCGGGCTGCGCGATATGTCGGTGATCGAAACGCCCCCACGCGATCGGCTCGCTATTCAAACTCACGTCGTTCAGTTTTCGGATTCGGTCGTTCGCTCGGCTATCGAGCTCGAGCTTCAACGAAGCGGCCAGGTGTTCTTCGTTCACAATCGCGTCGAGACGATTTTTACGATCGCCGAATTGATTGCGCGCCTCGTTCCCCAGGCCCGCATCGGAGTTGGTCACGGACAGATGGCCGAGAAGCAGCTTGAAGAAGTCATCCTCAAGTTCATACGGCACGAGCTTGATGTTCTGGTGTGCACGACGATCATCGAAAACGGCATCGACATTCCTCTGGCGAACACGATCATCATCAATCGCGCGGACAAGTACGGGCTGGCGCAGCTCTACCAACTGCGCGGGCGAGTCGGGCGGTCGAATCGCCGGGCGTACTCGTATCTCCTGATACCGGCCGAAGACACTTTGACGGACATCGCGCGGCGCCGGCTCGCGGCGATTCGAGAGTTTTCGGATCTCGGCGCGGGCTTTAGAATCGCCGCGCTCGATCTCGAGCTTCGAGGCGCGGGGAATCTGTTGGGCGCGCAGCAATCGGGACAGATCGACGCGATGGGGTTTGACCTCTATACGCGGATGCTCGAACGCACGGTGCGGGAGCTGAAAGGGGAGCCGGTTGAAGACGAACTGTCGACGGCGATCAATCTCGGTGTGGACATTCGAATACCGGAAGACTTCGTCTACGACATGAGCCAGCGGCTTCGGACTTACAAGCGGATCTCTTCGGCTGAAAACGAAGAAGACCTTGCCGACGTACACGCGGAGATCGCCGACCGGTACGGCCCGATCCCGCAGACAGTCGAGAACCTGTTCGAGTACTCTCGCCTGCGCCGAGAGGCTTCGAAGTTGGGAATCATCTCGATCGACCGGGAAGGCGACAGGCTCGCGGTGAAGTTCACGGAAGAAGCGAAGATCGACCCCGACAAGTTGATCGCGATGGTATCCGAAGGCTCGGCAAGCTTCGCGCCGAGTGGGGTGTTGAAGATCGTAATCAACGTTCAAGACGACGCGGCAGTGTTTGATGAAGTGAGAGGGCTAATGAGTCGTCTTCGATGAGAGAAAACAAGACAGTCAGCATACGGGATAGCTTTGCGTAACGCAAAGTTCATGACTTTTCAATCTGTATACGAATTTAGTAAACTAGCGGCTGAGGATTTTGGCCCAGAACGCATCGTTCCGACAATCCTCGTAGCGCGCATTGACACGAGTTAAGAAAAGACGACAACGTCGTGAGAGTTGTCGATCGTTGGGTTGCATGCCGACACCTACAACGAAACGTCGAAGGGAGATCGCTCGAAGATATCGAACGTGTCCCATACAGTGTCCGATGTTCTTCGACACTGAGATAGCAAGCTTGAGCGATTTCTTCGGGGTGTTCCATTTTCTCCTAGAACCGGGGAAGCTTTTTTGGTTTCGTGGACACTCCGATATCGCATACATCCTCGCCCCGTCGGCGCTTCGCTACGACAGCGTGGACGAGCGAGAGCAAGCACTTGAACTCGTTTCGGATATGAAGCGTTACCTGGGGATGAAGCTAGTCCAGGCGCCACGACCAGAGGATCACTTAGGATGGATGCAGGTAGCGCAACACTATGGGTTACCTACTCGCCTGCTCGACTGGACTCAGAACGCCGCGGTTGCTCTGTTTTTTGCTTGCTGGCATCAGCCTAAGAAAGACGGCTTGGTCGTGATTTTGAATCCGATTGAACTTAACCAAGCGGTTAATGCAAAGCTTCCTCGAATCCTGGATAGCGAACGTGATGGTGCGATCATCGAGCCTTACTTCAGACTTGGAGGAAGGATAAACCCACGAGGGAAACGGACTATTGCACTAAACCCTACTTGGAATAATGAACGAATCACGCTACAGCATGGGTTCTTTACGCTGCACGGATCTCGCAAATTCGAGTTAGACAGAAAACAAGCGAGCTCCCTTCTGTATGTGCCGATCTTGAGGGAGCACAAGACAAACCTCCTAAGCGAATTAGATCGCGTTGGAATTGGAGAGATGTTCATCTTTCCAGAGCCCGAACACGTATGCAGCCATCTTCGCCGAGGGGCGAAACTCTGAGTTGATATATGTCGAACTATGTTCCCTTCATCACCAGTTCGAAGACGTTGAGACTGGTGAAGTCCATCTACCACGATGCCGACACTGCTCGCTTATCTATCGACGTCGCTGAAAGGTTGACGCTGCCCGATTCCTTAAAGCTCTGGATCGATCCTGGTGTTGATGGCCTCGATGATCTCGAAAGACGTCGCCCCCGCCCAGACAGCAAAGATACTGACAAAGAAAAGACCAGCGCATGGTACGAATTCATGAAGTCCATTCCGGGATTCGAGAGTATTGGAGACCCATCCTTCTGGCTGAAACCTGATAAAGGAGAAACAAAGCGCTTTGTGACGAAGGTGTTAGATCGATGTGCGAAGCACCAACCAACGTGGATTACCGTACCCCAATTACCGATCGTCGAGGGTTCCTCTCGTAACCGAATTAATCGAGTGCTAGCGAAGGAGACAGGGAATTGGAAACGCTCTCGCAGTTTTTCTGGGCGGTTTATTCTACCCCTGATTTTTACGAATCAGAATCAGATTAATGGAAAAACCCAACGTAACCCGAAGGTGGAACAAGCAGAACGCTGCTATCACGAATCACAGGCAGAGGGCTTATGGGTAGTAGATGCTAGTCTTACCGATGATAGTGGGTCTAGGACTCTACGTAATACACGATTTCCGGGAATCATCGCGCTGCACCAAGAGCTTAACAACAAGATTCCTTCCAAGATCAGAATTGCCGGCCCGTATTGGGGTTTGAACCTTGTCCTGTGGGCAAGAGGACTAGTGGACCATCCGTTGATCGGCATCGGAGGAAACTATCAATATCATTTAGCGGGCGGTCCATCGCGCAAGTCAAATACCCGTGTCGCAATCAGTTCATTGCGCCGTCGAGTTGGAATCGCACAACTCGACTCTTGGTTAGTTGGAGCTCTAAAGGTTCTTGGCCCAGCGCATCCGGCGCGCGGGGAATTCGAGAGAGTCCTGAAGCAGTTCAGCTTGCTCAGTGACGAGGACAATGCGCGTCAGCAAGTTGCGCGGTTTTACAAGACGTGGGTCGATCTAATCGCGACCAACCCGACTCTAGGCCGGTCTATGGCATTGTTTCAAGACCTCTCAACTGCCTACGCGCTCGGCAAATCACTGCCGGACTTTGCAAAAACAGAAGAGACCGCCCGAAAGCCAGAGTCGGTGGCAGAACCGCTCATGCTCAATTGTCTTTAGCCCGACGTTCGCCAGAATTTCTCGGCGCAATAAAACCGAAGTATCGGATCGGGTCCAGCCGCTGATGAGCGGCGACGAGAGGGCATCACGATTGAGCACTCTCGTGTAGCAACGGCAAGTATGCCCACACCGGCGTCTAGGAAAGACGACCAGCGAGTTTTCTTTTGCGCAACACGAACCGCCAGATCCTTCGGCAAACCAACGTAAGACTTGTCCGCAAAGATTAGGTTATTCCTCGCCTGCCGCATTGCCTCTTCTACTCGGCTAAGCTTTAGTTCCACAGCGATAAGCCGCTTATGCAATGGCATCCAGCCATTAAGCCGTTGTAAGCGATCTCCTGATGGGCAACTTACGAATCCATCCTCTAACAACCGCCTTGTATGTTCTCGTACGCTCTCTTCTGAAATCGCCGGAGCGCAGTCCCGCACTAAGCGGCGTACAGTGATCGATTCGTGCGTTTCGATATCTGGGATCTTAAGCAACAATGCTGCACGAGTCACCGAGCCAATTGGCTCAGTTTGTCCGAGCCGAAGGCGGTGTGCGACATTGCGCTGGTTGAAGCTCAGCCCTACCAAATCGCAGATCCCCCATGGTGTTATGAACTCTGATTTTACTGTGAGATCCAACGACTCCATCCAGTGAATTACTGGCCTAACCATGTTTGTCTCGCACTTGAACATGTATCCCCCATCGATATTCTAGGGTCTTGGCCGCCGCTTGTCGATTGAGGCAAGATTACATCCAAAAGAGTCGGAGTGCCAGCTTTCCCGTGGCCGATAGCGGAATTGATTAAGAGACTTGTTCCAGAAGCGTGAATCAGTAGTTACGTAGTCGAGAGAAAACTGAAATCATACACGCGTTGAACGAGGTTCACGACACGCGTATGATCGGTCACGTTCGTAGAGGTTCTTCACGGAATCGAGCTTCATCCGCGCTTGAAGAGTGAGCTTGAAGATCGAGTTTCCATAACGCTCGATCGGCGGGGCTTTCGCGGGAGGATTACGTGACGGGATTCGGTTATGTATTGCTGGCGTCCTACTGGACCGTGCTCGTGGCGGAGTTGATAGGCGACAAGTCGATCTACACCGTCGCGTCGCTGTCACTGCGCCTCAATGCCGGTCTCGTTTTCCTGGGGATGCTGGTGGCCTTTGGATCGAAGACCCTTGTTGCGGTGTTATTGGGTCAGTCGCTTGCCCAAATCCCCGCTCGTTGGACAGCGTCGATGAGTGCTTTGATCTTCTTCGCCACCGCCGCGTTCATCTGGTTTAGGAAGCCGGAGCAGGCGGCCCCTCGACCGGCAGCCGGCGCGTCCTGGTATCAAGCCTCGCTGGTTCCCTTCGCGTCGCTCTTTCTCACCGAGTGGGGAGACGCAGGGCAGATGTCGGCGGCCGCTCTGACCGCGCAATCCAAACTGCCAATGGCAGTGTGGGCCGGTGGAACGTTGGCGCTTATGACTAAGGGCGCTCTCGCAGTCGTGCTCGGTTTGAAACTTAGAGAGAAGCTCCCGGAAAGAGCGCTGCGCCGCGCCGCGGTATTTTCGTGCTGCTTGCTTGGCGCACTCGCGATACGCGAAGCACTTCTTCATCTTTAAAGCTTTGCGCGGAGAATTCTCAACGCAAAGACGCAAAGGACCGCAAAGCTC
>DATNBZ010000197.1:0-22653 GCA_035607285.1 Blastocatellia bacterium
TACCCGTTCCGCTTCCCGAAGTAACCGAGATGAAGGCGGCGTTGCTCACGGCGGTCCAGTTACATCCGCCGGGCGCCATCACCGCGACGCTCGCGCTTCCACCGCCGCGCGTGAAAGCCGCACTGGCCGGCGAGAACGAAAGTGTGCATTGCGGCCGCTCGAAACAACCTGTGTCATAGGCGCTGCCTTGCGGACGGGGAATGCCGTCGAGGTCTTGAGTTACTTCGGCGAGGGACGTGCCGGCGTCGATAGCGGGAGAGCCGGACTTCAGATGAAAATCAAACGCTGCCGGGTTCACAAACAAAGCGGCGGGCGTCGAGATCGCTGAATGCAAGTCATAGCCAAACGCCTGCCACGCGGTCAGCGTCATGTTTGTATCCCCTTCATCCGTACTGAAGCGGTTTACCACCGTGTTGTAGTCGCTCTCAAAACCTGAAACGGAGTTGCTGTAGGTCGAGATCGAGCCTCTGAAGGTGTGCGGGGTGTAAAGAATGTTGTTCTTGATCTTGTTGCCGACGGGATCGGGCTGGCCTTCGGTGGCCGCGGGAATATTTATGCACCAGCGCCCGTCGGCTGCCATCACGATCGTGTTGTTGTAGACCTTGTTGCGGCTCGAGCCTTCGGCGCCGTCGATCGCGTAAAGGGAAATACCACTCGCGTGATTGTTGTAAAGAAGGTTGTTGACGATGACGCTGTCGCTAACACCATCGCAGTTGATCCCGGAGCCGCCGCCGGGCGGGGCGCCGTTTTCATAGATGACGTTCTTCTCAACCAGCGCGAACGAGATGATTCCATCACCGGGCGTGAAGTTGCGATCACCGTTCATATGTATGCCGGCCGAGAAGTTATGATGAAGGATGTTGCCGCGGATCGTCGGGAAGTCCCCGCTGTTGCTTTGGTAGATGCCGTGCTCGCCGTTGCTTGCGGACTGGTTATTTTGAATCAACGGGTGGTAACAGAAGGCCAGGAATATTCCCGTAACCGTGCTGTTATGAACATAACAGTTCTGGACGGTCATATGATCGGTGTCGCGCAGGTCTATGCCGTAGCGAGGGGCGCCCGACACCTCAAACCCGTCGATCACCCAGTAGCTCAACGTGCCGTTGAAATTCTCGACTTCAATATTGCTGGTGTGTCGGTTGGCCGAGCCCGGCGCGTTTATCAGCACCGCGGCTCCGGTATCAGCCTTCAACGTGCACACTGAGGCCGGCTGACCCGACTTGCCGATTCTGCAGCCGGCATAAGTGCCCGACCCCACGAGGATGGTGTCGCCTGCAACGATGGTATCCACCGCGTGCTGCAGCGTGCGCCACGGATGGGTCTGGTCACCGGCGTTGTTGTCGTTGCCGGAGGTGGCTACGTAATAGTTGTTCGCGTTGGCATCGGGGCATTCGAATAAGAATGCGGCGAGAACGAAGATGAGAATCGAGAAGCTCTTCATGATTTGCAGGCCCGTCCTTTCCAAAACTCAAGCGTGTGGGGCGAAGAGCGAGGTGAAGAGCGTCCGGTGTTAGCGCGTGAGAGCCACGCCGCGTGAGGTGTATTACAGCGATGAACCCGGATCTTTAGCGAGCAGCATCTTGGCAGGGGCAAAGGTATTTAATCACACTTGCCGGTCGAACAGAATAGTTTTGAAACGGCAGGTGGTGGTTCAGTCTGACTCTTTCGATCACTAAGGAAGGATTAACCGCTGATTTTCGCCGCCTTCGGTACGCTGATTTGCGCAGATCAGCGAAACGCAGTCAGCGAAAATCAGCGGTTAATCCACGATCATCTCAGCGGCCTGCTCTCGCTGCGATCCCGAAGTAAAGGAAATACTTCTTCAAGGTCTCGACTGAAGTGCCGATGATGGCATTGCCATGGAAGACATCGCACACTTCTTCTCGCAACCGAAGCAGTTCTCTTAATCGGTGGTGTGTTCGCCACTTTGGATCTTCAACCGTAAGATCAAGCAGCTCGAGCATTCGCTCGAATGCTTTCTCGAAGCGATCGTGATCTCCTCGCTCGAAGGCCCTTGCCGCGCGCTCGAACTCGCTCCCAACATTGCCGAGCTGTTCGGATACAGAGAAGGTGAACCACCGGCCGTCTTCGAGTCCTTTGTGGATCAGGGGTTTCATCGGATGAGGGAATCTACAATCTCGATAATAAGTTGTCGAGTGCTCTCGTCTTCAACCCCGCGTGAGCGATTACCCATACGCGGTCTGATGTTGATCATCGAGTCGAACTCGATCCATTCGGACCTGGGCTTCTCGTGATAAATATTGATGCCCCACAGATCTTGTTGCGCGGAGCCTTGTTCAATAAGCGCCGCCTCTTCATCAGCGTGAAGCTCACCACCGAGCGCTAATTGCCGGCGCTTGATATCAGCCACAGCCTTCACCATATCACCGAAGCTCTCTTCTGCCATTTCTGCCAGGCGCTCGGTGCTGATAGGTGTGTCGATAATTGTAATCTCTTCCGGCACGGTCAGATTATACACGCCGCAGGAAAGTCCTGTGCGCCTGCCGCAGTCAGGTCGCCAGCCCGGTTTCCTCGTCGACCAACACAACTTTAGGACACCATCAACTCGACGCAATTGCCGATTAGAGCCTATTCTGTTTTCAGACGAGAACGCTGACGTTGCCGCTAACGTACGTATTCTCGCGGCATCTAAGTGAGAAGTATCGGAACTGAAGCTTGGACTGAGAGCATGGATCTGAAAGTTGGACACGTCTGCGATCGCGGGTTGAATCCCAAGCGTCCGGTCAATCAGGATCGGTTCCTGTCGATTCCCGAGCGCGGTCTGTTCGCGGTGTTTGACGGAGTGGGCGGCCAGCGCGCCGGCGAGGTCGCAAGCCAAACCGCCGCGGATACGATCGAAGAAACGCTCACGCATCACTCGGGTGACGGATCGTCGACGGAGTTGATTCGCAGGGCGATCGAGTTTGCGAACCGTGATGTCCTCGAGCTGGCTGAAAGCGATCCGGCTTTCAAAACGATGGCGACGACCGTCGCGCTTATTCACGTCGACGGCCGCGGCGTTACCGTAGCTCACGTCGGCGACAGCCGTGTCTACCGCCTGGAAGACGGGCGCTTTCGACGCGAGACGGTGGACCACACCGATCTGAACGACGATCTTCGCGCCGGCCGAATTGGGAGGGAACGCGCATCGGAACTGGCAAACCGAAACGTCATCAACCGCGCGCTTGGCGTTGAGCGTGACGTAGAAGTCGAGATCAAATCGATCAACGCCGGCGACGGCGCCCGGTTCCTCCTCTGCAGCGACGGAATCTATAGGCACCTGTCCGATGAAGAACTGGCTCGAGTGCTTGCAGAGCACAAGGACCCGCAGCGGGCGGCCGACGAATTGAAGCGCATAGTCCATCAGCGCGGCGCCGACGACAACCTGACCGCGGTCGTCGTTCAGATGGGCCGCGCGCGCCAGTCGCCAATTATTTCTATTGATGATGGACTGCCGCGGAAACGTGCAACAAGCGCAGAAGGAGGCCGCGCGTCCGCGGCTTCGCAAGCTCGAGCAGCCGGCGGTCGAATAGAGGTCGACTTTGGCTCCCGGCGATTCGGCGCCGACGAGACAACGCAGTCTTCCGAACAGAGCGCGCGCCGCCAGGGCGGTTCGCGAGTCTTGATGTACACGCTGCTGATTTTGGTATTGATAGCCGGAGCCTTTTACGCAGGCTGGCTGGCGGAGGACAAAATCAAGAAAGACGCATCTAATCCGAGCACAAGCGTCGATTCAATACATCTCGGACGTGAAGCGTTTGATCGAGGTGACTACAAGGCTGCTGCCACCGAGTTCGAAGCGGTTTCGAAACGCGAGCCCGCGAATGCCGCGGCATCGTACTGGCTCGGGCGCGCGTTGTCTGAACAACATGACTATGCTGGTGCGGCTAAGAGCTTCGACGAAGCGATCGCGCGCCAGCCTTCGTTGTATGACGCTTACATTCAACAGGCCGGTGCATATGAGTTGCTGGGTGAGAAACAGAAGGCGGCTATGGCGCTGACTCGCTACGCGGATGAGCGCCGCAAGAATGAACACGAAACAGAACCGATGAACGGCAAGGAGGATCGACGATAGAAGATCGACTGTTGGTCATTGGTCATTAGTCATTGGTCATTGGTCATTAGTCATTGGTCACTGGCCACTGGTCACAAGCATGATGACCAATGACTAATGACCAATGACCAATGACCAGTGACCAGTGACCAATGACCATCTCTCGATCTTCAATCCTCGAAGTTAACGGTGCCTGAACTCAGACTTGAAAACAGCCTGGTGGACGATCGTTACCTGGTGGAACGCTGCCTGGGTCGAGGTAGCTATGCCGAGATATTTCTCGCATACGATCAACTGAACGAGGGCACGCCGGCCATAATAAAGTCTCTAAACACATCGCTCCAGGGAACACCGGACCCGGAGCTCGAGCGCACGCTGGTCGAGAACTTTCAAAACGAAGCAATCGCATTGGACCGGGTCCGGCACCCGCACATTATTCTCAGACTTGGGCACGGGACCGCCGCCGATCTCGAAGGCGTGCCGTTTCATTACATAGTGCTCGAGTACATGCCCGGCGGTGACCTGTGGTCGCTGTGCCGCAAGCGGCCCGTGTCATTGGACGACGCGCTGTTTTGCTTTCAACAAATCGCCGAAGCGCTTGCCTTTGCGCACAGCAAGCGAGTCATTCATCGAGACATAAAACCCAACAATATTCTTTTGTCCGCGGATCACAGTGTATTGAAAATCGCCGACTTCGGCGTCGCCAAGATGACGCACGACGAGGCAAGCGAGATCACACGCGTGGGAACGAACGTTTACGCGCCGCCCGAACATCATCCCGATATTCGCGACGGCGATTTGATTGAGAAGCTCACTCCCTCGGCTGATATTTACTCGCTGGCCAAGACCATCTACACCGCGATGACCGGGCGGGCGCCTAGACAGTTTTCGCGGGAGCCGATCAGCTCGCTTCCGGTCGAGCTTGCGGATCAACCGTGGGCTCAGCCGCTTCTTGCGGTGCTCGCCAAGGCAACCGCGACTCGAGTCGCCGATCGTTATCAAACCGTTGAAGAGTTCTGGGAAAGCTTCACCCGAGTGCGGTCGGTTGGAGAAACAGGCGAGGAGGTTGATGACGAAGCCACGATAGTGCGCTCGCGTTTGAGCACCACGAGCCCGATCGAGCAAACCGCCGCGCGGCCCAATTTTCAGACCCTTGCGAATCCTTCTCAAGAAGTAAGTCGCCCGCAAAAAGCGAGGATCGTCGTCGAGTTGCCCGGGCACGCCGAGACCAAACCAGTTCCTGGAGACCAGACACGCGGGCCCCGTGACCCCCGTGATTTGGCGGCGCAACAGCCAAATGCTGGAGCCGCGGAACGGCCCGGTACTCGAACATTCGGCTCACCGAATTTCGTTGAGTCGGCGTTAAACGGGACAAGGATCCAGTCTCAGGGACCCGAGCGGCAGGCAGTGGTCTCGCCCGAGGAAAAGGCGGTGAACCTGCGCACCAAGAGCCTGAAAGTTCAAACGCTGCAAAGCGAGCGAGGCTTTCTTGATAACATCAGAGCCGCCATAAGCTCGGAGTGGCTGCGGCGAGTCTTTATCATTTTCCTGGCCGCGGCGCTGATCGGACTGGCGGCGTCGACGTACTATCATTTCGCGGATCAAAGAGCTAAGGACGGGCGAATAACGGGCGCGCAAAACGTCAATCTTCGAGGGAATCCGAATCTTTCAGGCGCGCCGCTCGTGGTGCTGCCGGAGGGAACGAGGATACGTATAGTTGGAGAGCAAGCGGGTTGGATGAAGGTGAAAGTTCTGGAATGGCCAGTCAGCGCCCCCGACGGCGCGCCCGATACCGGATGGGTGGATGGCCGCTTCGTGAAGCTGGAATAAGAATGGTTCCGGGTTCAGAGTTTCGCGTTCAGAGTTCAGAGTTCAGGCTTTAGCCTGCGAATCTTTGGCAGCCTAAAGGCTGAACTCTGAACTTGAACTCTGAACTTGAACCCTGAACTCTGAACCGAAACCGAGGTCTTTATGCGAGCATGGATTGAGAACCTGAGGAAGTGGATCGACGGCGAGGAGGATCTCGACGAACAGGGCGAGCCAAAGCCCCGGTCCAAATGGGACGACTTTCTGGTTACCGTCGCGCGCGAGATAGAAGCGTCAATGCAACGCGAGATGTTCACGCCGCCCGGCGGCCCGACTTACGTTCCGCGCGAATACGTCGTGTTCATGAGTCCGGCGGATGACTCGGAGTGGCAGGGCGAAAAACGCGAAGGTCTCGAACGTGGTCTCCATTACGTTCTGTCCGAACGC
Organism: Blastocatellia bacterium; assembly: GCA_035607285.1. Taxonomy (GTDB): domain Bacteria; phylum Acidobacteriota; class Blastocatellia; order UBA7656; family UBA7656; genus Onstottus_A. The sequence continues at coordinate 6,308 of DATNBZ010000197.1, forward strand.
GCAAAGGAGCTCGCCGGCGAAAACGATTTTCAAACACGAACTCTCACCGTTGAGCTGCGCGTCGATCCCGGATTGGACGCGGGCAAATTTCGCGTGCAGCACGTCTGGGATACCGAGGCGCAGAAGACAATGGTCAAGCCTCGCAAGCGCGCGCAGCCTGCGCAGGAGTTCGTCACCGTTGTCGAGAAGGACGACGAAGCTACAATTGTCCGGCCCCGCCAGCCGGTCGAGCCGCTGGTTCCAACCTTCTCCGTGCAGGTTCACCGCAAGGTCCCCGGCGCGGAAACCGCTCCACCCGACATTCGGCCGTTCTTCAAAGACGATATCGTGATCGGCCGAGGCTCTCGCCACGTCACCGTCGATCTGCGTTTGGAGGGAGACCTCGAGGTAAGCCGGCAGCACGCGACACTGAGCAAGAAGGGCGACGAGTACACGCTCGCCTGCAAGGGAGCGAATTCAATTTCAATCAACGACGAGCGCGAAGTGGCTTCCGGAGAAGTCGCGACCGTTAAGGCGGGAGACAGAATCACAGTATCCAGTTACGAACTGGTTATTGTGTAGCAACCCGGCAGCCTGAACCGATGAAAGAGTCGGCGAATCCGATTGTCACAAACCGTCAAAATGGAAATGAGGCCGGCAAGTTCGCTCGTTTGACGGTGCGTCTATCTGATCGATTGTCTGTGTCCGGTTCGCTCGCCGTACAGCCACGCACCAAATCAGCAAGTAACCCGCGGGTAGTGGGGTATTAGCGTGTTGCCAGCAAGCAGTCCTCTGCGTCCTCTGCGTCCTCCGCGGTTTCTCCTGCTCAGTGGCGCGGAATCAACCGCAGAGGACGCCGAGGACGCAGAGGAGAAACGCGAATGTGAGCGAGCAACACACTATCACTCCACTACCAACCCGGGAGGATCTCCGCGGCGGAAGGTGGCGCTGAGCTGCGTAATCATTTTCTCCCTCGCCCTGATCGTTAGACTGCTCTACTGGCAAGACGCCTCAGCCGAAATAGCGCGCGGCGATTCAACGATTCAAGCCCTGGCCGCTACTTATCGCGACGAAGCCAAAAGAATGCTCGAACAGAAACGTGTTCTGTTCCCCCGCGACCCAATCGATCCGGGCGACGCGCGGCCAATAGTTCATCCGCCCGCCTACTCGGTTCTGATGGCGGCAATGACAATGCTATTTGGCGATCCGGACAAGCCGCTCCGGATCACGCAAGTGGTGCTCGCGGCAGCCGGGGCGGTAATAGTAGTTCTGATAGCGGCTGAGTTATTGCCGTTTGCGATCGCAGTCATGGCCGGACTGATTGTTGCTCTTTCTCCTCATCTGGCTTATTACTCGATTTTTCTTTCACCGGACTCTCTGACCGTTCTGCCGATATTGATAGCCGTCTATCTGATCGCGAGAGCAGCCAAGCGGCCTCATATCATGACGGTAGTGGCAGCGGGCCTATCTTTGGGTCTGTCCTGCTGGCTAAGATCGAACGCGCTCTTGTTGATGCTTTTCCTGTCACTTGCGGTCCTGCTTTCCTTCAAGAAAGGGACGCGGCTTCGCTACTCACTTGCCCTGACTGGATCAGCGCTGCTCGTCATTATGCCGCTCACGATCCGCAACTTGATCGTGTACGGCCATTTCATTCCTATCTCCGTAGGCGCCGGTTTGAATCTAATGGAGGGCATTGCCGAGTATGACTATCAAGGCCGGTTCGACCTGCCGGTTGTGGACCCCGATGTATTGAGCAAGGAAGTGGAATGGCACGGCCGGCCCGATTATGGCGCGAGTCTCTATTTCCCGGATGGCATCGAGCGTGATCGCGACCGGTTGGCCCGAGCGGCGACGGTGGTTCGTTCAAATCCCGGTTGGTTCACCGGAGTAATGCTGCGGCGCATGTTGTTCATGCTGCGCTACAACGATTTTAGATTCCGGAATCCGATCGCCAACGCTCCAACTGCACCCGCGGTTTCTGCGAGCCCCGGCTTCGGCCACGATATCGGCGTCCCAATCGATGTTCGGCCGGTCTGGTCCCGATGGATGACCGACGCGAGCACTTCGTTTGTAGCCGCCGAAGCGTCGGTCTCCCGTGACTTGCTTGCCCGTCGACTCGAGATCGCAGCGGACGGCTCCGAGTTGGGAGATCAATTCATCTCCGAGCCGATCTCCCTGGACAAAGCGACCGACTACATTCTGACGATTCAGATTAAACAGGCGGAGGGGGCGCTGGTCGCGAAAGTCCGAACAGAGGACCCGCGCATCGTCCTTGCGACGACACGAATAGCGGCGAAGAACAGGAAGGGCAGAAATGACAGCGACGTTGATGACGGTGACGCGAACTCGCTGGACCGATGTCAGCTACAATTCGCGACCGCCAATGCTACTGAGGTGAGAATAGCAATCGCAAACAATCGGTTAACCGCCGCCGACCGCGCGAGTCTCGATCACCCGTTTGTTCAATTGGGAAGAGCGGACCTGTTTCGAATCGGAGCTACTCCATATGCGTGGACTCGTTACGCCCGGTCGGTGATCAGAGGCATTCAAAAGAACCTCTATAAGACCGAGTGGATGTGGTTGCTTATCTCCGCCGGAATTGTCTTGCTCGCGGTTGCGCGCCGAAGACGGGCGCTATTTCTTTTGCTCGCAGTCCCTATCTACTACTTAACCGTGCACTCCGCCGTGCATACCGAGTATCGGTACATCCTGGCGATTCACTGCTTCCTTCCAGTCTTAGCGGCGACCGCGCTCTATTCTGTAGCCAGTCTCACGTTGGCAGCCCTTAGAAGACAATCAACCACAGATGAACACAGATGAACACGGATAGTGTGGAGAAATTGAAGTCGATAAAAGTAGCAACTGTCGACTGTCCAAACATTTTCCGGTCTTTCATCTGTGTTTATCTGTGTTCATCTGTGGTTCAGTTCCCACGAATCTCACCGAGTCCTGGAGTCGGCGACAAGATTCGACGCCTTCAACAGGCTGTCGAACGTGCCGGCGTCGGTCCACCAGCCTTCGATCACATCCCAGCTCAGATCGCCGGCTTCTATGTAGGCGTTGTTCACATCGGTGATCTCGAGCTCGCCTCGCCCGCTCGGCTTCAAGGTCTTGATGATGTCGAACACGCGGTTGTCATACATGTAAACGCCAATCACCGCATATTGTGATTTTGGTTCCGCGGGTTTCTCTTCAATCCGGACAACACGGCCGTCCTCGAGAACCGGGACGCCGAAGCGCTGCGGGTCGGTTACTTCGCTGAGCAAAATCTTCGCGCCGGTGCCCTGATGGCGAAACTTCTTCACGAATGGCGCGATGCTCTTTTCAAGGATGTTGTCGCCCAATACTACGCAGATCGGTTCGCCATCCGCGAAACGCTCGGCCAGCGAGAGCGCGGCCGCGATTCCGCCCTCGCCCTCCTGGTAGGCGTAGTGCAGGCGCTCCAACCCAAACTCTTTTCCGTTTCGCAGCAGCTTGAGAAAATCACCCGCGCTGTTGCCGCCGGTCACGATAAGGATTTCGCTTATGCCGCCGCCGATCAGCGTGCGAATCGGATAATGCACCATCGGCTCGTCGAACACCGGCAACAGATGCTTGTTGGTCACTCGAGTAAGCGGCGCCAGCCTCGTGCCCAGTCCGCCCGCCAAAACAATTCCCTTCATTCGTCCCCCTTCTTTGAGTCTGGGCAATGATATTCGAGCCGTCTCGGAGCGGCAAACAGAATTTCAGCCGCGACCTTCTAGGTCTCCCAAACGCTGTGATAGACTCGCGCTTCTTTGCGTGCTTTGCGTCCTTGGCGTCTTTGCGAGAAACGGCGAATTAATCCAACTGAGAATTGATCGAAACGGAGAAATAATCGCCCCGAGAATTGATCGACACGGAGAAATAATCACCCCGAGAATTGATCGACACGGAGAATTCATGATGAAGCGAATCGCAGCGCTGCTACTCTTAACGAGCTGTGCGATGGTTATCGAAGTTCTCGCTCAGCACCAACTCAAACCGACTCCAAAGACTGTTGCGTGGGGATACTACGATGCAAACACGCCGCCCGCGCTTCGAATCAAATCGGGCGACACCATCGAGATTCAAACCCTGATCACGTCGAGTCCATCGAGGCTCGAAGCGGCAGGCGTCCCGCCCGATCAGGTCGAGCAATCGCTGCGCGACATCACCAAAGAAGTCACAAACAAGGGACCCGGCGGGCACATTCTCACTGGTCCGGTGTACGTCGAGGGCGCTGAGCCCGGCAACGTGCTGGAAGTTCGCATTCAATCAATCAGGCTTGCGATACCGTATGCCTACAACGCCTTCGGTCCCGGCCGCGGATTCCTGCCCGAAGACTTTCCGTATCCGAAGATCAAGATCATCCCGCTCGATGAGAAACGAATGGTCGCGCGATTCTCGAGTGCAATTGAAATACCATTGAAGCCGTTTTTCGGAAGCCTCGGCGTTGCGCCGCCTGAAACGTCGGGCAGGATAAGCAGCGGTCCGCCGTGGATTCACGCCGGGAACCTGGATAACAAAGAGCTGGTAGCCGGCGCCACACTGTTCATCCCGATTCACGCGCGCGGCGCGTTGTTCCTGGCCGGCGACGGGCACGCGGGCCAGGGAAACGGAGAAGTAGACATCACCGCGCTTGAAACTTCGCTCGTTGGTTCGTTTCAATTGATCGTTCGCAAAGACATGCATTTGAAATGGCCTCGCGCGGAAACTCCTTCGCACTTCATCACGATGGGCATTCACGAAGACCTGAACGAAGCTACGAAGATGGCGCTGCGCGAGATGATCGATTTTCTGGTCAGCGAAAAGCACCTCACGCGAGACGACGCCTATATGCTCTCGAGCGTTGCCGCGGATTTGGAGATCACTCAGCTTGTGGACGGAAACAAGGGAGTGCATGCGATGATCGCGAAGTCGATATTTAAGAAATGAACAAACGCATGTAAGGGCAACCACAGATGAACACAGATGAACACTGATCGATCAAAAGAAAACATCTGTGTTCATCTGTGTTCATCTGTGGTTGTTCTTACATGCTAACGGGAGGAATTCATGGACGGACTACTTCAGGGAAAAACCGCAATCATTACCGGCGCGGGACGCGGCATCGGTCGCGCCGCGGCCGAGCTTTTTGCGTCACAAGGCGCAAGCGTAGTCGTGAGCGATATTGACCCCGCCCCCTCGGAAGAGGCTGTGGGAGCCATTATCGCGGCGGGCGGCCAGGCCCTCAGCGTTCCCGGTGATGTGACCGACCGCTCTTTCCCCGACCGGCTAGTCAACGCGGCGATAGAGAAGTTTGGCGGCATCGACATCATTGTGAACAATGCCGGCTACACCTGGGACGCGGTGATTCACAAGATGACCGATGAGCAATGGGAAGCGATACTGGGCGTGCACTTGACCGCGCCGTTTCGAATCATTCGCGCGGCCTCGACGTTCCTGCGCGAGACGGCTAAGCGCGAAAAACAGGAACACGGACAGGCGCGCGCGCGAAAGATCGTGAATATCAGCTCGACCTCGGACACGCGCGGCAACGCCGGCCAGTCGAACTACTCCGCCGGCAAGGCAGGCGTGATCGGGCTTACAAAAACCCTCGCCAAGGAGTGGGGCCAGTTCAACATTCAAGTGAACGCGGTCGCATTCGGAAGAATAGAAACCCGGCTTACGCAAGCGAAAGAGAAAGGCGAGACGATTCATCGCGGTGAAGCCGAAATAGCGATCGGCATCCCGGAAGATCGCTTAAGCCGAACTACGCCGATGATACCGATGGGCCGGGCCGGCACTCCGCAGGAAGGCGCCGGCGCGGTTCTGTTCTTTGCTTCACCGCTGTCGGACTACGTTTCCGGCCAGGTGCTTGAAGTAGCCGGCGGACTGTGACGCGCACGCAGAATCGAGGCGACTGAAACAACATCCGCCAAAGCCGGTACTTTGAAGCCCCCTCACTTTTTCAGGTGCTCGTTGTACCACTCGATTTCGATCTTTGTAGCCTGCACGCGAGCGGTGGTGTAAACGCCGTAGTGCGTGATGCCCGGTATCACCACGTACTTCTTCGGTTCGGGCGCGCGATCGTAAGCCAGCTTCCCGTGAAGCGCGTTGTCGAATAGCTCTTCCTTTTCTGCGACCACGAAGAGCATCGCGCAGTTCCTGATCAGCGGCACGTCCTCGACCGGCGCGTAGCGAAGCAGCTTGTCGCGAATCGGCGCACCTTGAAGATTGCCGATCACTCGCGCGCGAGGAGCCGGATAGCCTATCTCGCCCCGCGCCCGCTTTGTTGCCTCGTCGTAGGTGACCTTCAACTGGTCAGCTTCTGAGCCGAAGGTCGACTGCAACTGAGCCTTGGGCCGCGAGTCCATCGCGCCAACCTGGCTCACCGTGCATTTCACGCGAGGATCACGAGCCGCGACGTAAACAACATGCCCGCCGGAGTAGCTCGAGCCCCAAAGCCCGATTCGATTCTTGTCAACTTGCGGCTCGCCCATCGCCCAGTTGATCACATTGAAAATATCCTGCGTCTGCTCCAACGGATCCACGACCTCGCGAATTTCCATAACTTCCGCGTTGAATTTGTTTCCGTCTTTCTTAACCGGCGCCGGCGCGGTGAGAATGACTCGTGAGTCGCTAGCGCCCCATCCGCGATAATCGAAGGCGATTACCAGATAACCGGCGTGCGCGAAGTCGAGCGCGACATCGCGCAACAAAGCGGCGGTGCCTCCCCATCCGTGGCTCATGATTATCGTCGGGAGCGGCTTACCCGCCGCCGACTTTGGCGAGTACAGCTCTGCGGTTAATCTCACACCCTCGCTCATTACGTTGGCTTTGCGATAGTCGATGTCATCGGGCGGCGCGAAGGCTCGCGGCGGTTGTTGTGCGCATACCGAAAGTGAATGTGCGAACAGAATCGCGCCGGCCAACAGCGTTAGAATTCTACGGCGTTGCATAGCAAGCTCCTTTGATGTAGTTATGTAGACCCGTGATTTGCCTGCGCGCGGATTATAGATAGGGAGCCACCTTAAATGCCATTGCTTCGCACGCCCGACGAGCGTTTTGCCGATCTGGCGGACTTTCCGTTCGAGCCGCGTTACGCCGACATCAACGGCGCGCGAGTGCACTACGTTGACGAAGGCCAGGGCCAAACCATCCTTTGTCTTCACGGCGAGCCGACCTGGTCCTATCTCTATCGCAAGATGATTCCGGCGCTGTCGAAGAAGCATCGCGTCGTGGCGATGGACTTTGTCGGGTTTGGCAAATCCGATAAGTTCAGCGATCCGGCGGACTACACTTTCGAGATGCATCGCGCGACGATAGCGGGATTCATCCAGACGCTGAACCTGCGCGACATCACTGTGGTCGTTCAGGATTGGGGTGGAATACTTGGGCTCAGAGTCGCCACGCAGATGCCGGATCGATTCTCGCGGCTTGTGATTATGAATACCGGATTGCCCACCGGCGACGTGCCGCCGACTGAAGGCTTCATGAAGTGGCGGGAGTATGCCACCAACACTCCCGATCTGCCTTGCGGAACCATCGTCCGGCGGAGCGCGGTAAACCGCGAATCGATAACGGATCAGATAGTCGCGGCATATGACGCGCCCTTCCCCGACGCGACATACAAAGCGGGAGCGCAGAAGTTCCCGCTGCTCGTTCCGATCGAACCCGATCAGGCGGGCGCCGTTGATATGCGCGAAACGCGTGAAGCGTTGAGGAACTGGACCAAACCCGCGCTGGTGATGTTTTCCGACGGCGATCCGGTCACTCGCGGCGGCGACCGCTTCTTTCGAAAGCTCATTCCATCAGCGAAAGACGAACCCGAGATCGTGATCGAAGGCGCGGGACATTTCCTTCAGGAGGAGAAGGGCGAGGACATCGCGCAACACATACTGAGCTTCCTTGATAGGACCGAGCCCCACTGAGCCCCGCTCTTTTGTACCGTTCCGTTAATTTACAACCGGGCGAGCTCCGATGACTGTGCCGATCACCTGGTGTTCGGGTTATTGAGTTGCTGACTGTAACGTGTGGTCAGTCCTCCGCGTGCTTTGCGGTCCTTTGCGCCTTTGCGCTGAGTATTGGGTATTGTAAGGAACAAGACACAATACTCAGCGCAAAGGCGCAAAGGACCGCAAAGCACGCGGAGGTTATTCGAGATCGGCTTTATATTGTGGATATCTCGTCAAAATATTGTTTGACACGGAAGACCCTTCTACCCTAGCATAACCTTCGTTAGTTCTATTAAATTCTCCTTTAGCGACTAAAAGAGGGAACGCTTGTAGGGCGGTTGCGACACCCAGAGTCAACTCGCCCACGCGTGTTCCCTCGTTTTTTGTCTTAAAAACGCAGCGATGAAGGCAGCGCATCGGTGAAAGTTGCTTCCATCACTAAGCCGGTGATGATTGCCGACTGCAATATGACGAACAACACCTGCGGCTGCTAATAGGGTCGTGGTCTTGCGACTTAACCGTGCCGATGCGCTCGCCGCTGGTGGGCGCGCATCGCTTGCATTGACGTAACGGCGCGCCGGTTGTTTAATCTTGCCTGCCTGAGTCCTATCCAAGGTTTGTCGTGTGAATCTTCGTGCTACTAGGTGTCTTTGAGTCTTTGTGGCGGAATCCTCTCTTGCCACCAAGTCTCTAAGACACCAGGAAGCACTAAGGGGTGAAGATGAGAGTTCTAATCAAGAATGGCAGAGTCGTCACGGCAGTCGATGATTACAGGGCCGACATCCTTATCGAGGACGACAAGGTCGCGGTCATCGGGCGCCAACTCGATATGGACGCCGACCGCACAATCGATGCTTCGGGCAAGCTCGTGATTCCGGGCGGCATCGACCCCCACACTCACATGGAACTGCCGTTCGGCGGGACATCCGCCTCCGACGACTTCCGAACCGGAACAATCGCCGCCGCGCATGGCGGGACGACTACGATCATCGACTTCGCGGTGCAATATCACGGCGAATCGCTGATCCAGGCGGTCGACAACTGGCACAAGAAAGCCGAAGGCAAGACGGCGATCGACTATGGCTTCCATTTAATCACCACCGACCTGCCTGACGAGCGAGTCCCCGAAATGCGCCAGCTCATCAACGAAGGCGTCATGAGTTTTAAGCTCTTCATGGCGTACCCGGGCGTCTTCCTTGCGGACGATGCGACCATCTATCGCGCGATGAAGAACGCCGGTGAAGCGGGCGGATTGGTCTGCATGCACGCCGAGAACGGAATCGTCATCAACGAAATCATCAAGCATGCGCTGGCCGAGGGAAAGACCGCGCCGAAGTATCACGCGCTCACGCGCCCGACCAAAGCTGAAGCCGAAGGCGTGCATCGCGCGATCGCAATCGCCGAAATGGCGGAGGCCCCGGTGTACATCGTTCACCTTAGCTGTGCCGACGCGCTTGAAGAAGTTCGCGAGGCTCGAGATAACGGGCTCCCAACCTATGCGGAGACGTGCCCGCAGTACCTGTTCCTGGACTACTCGCTTTACGAGCGCGAAGGATTTGAAGGCGCGAAGTGGGTGATGACCCCGCCCTTGCGGGAAAAGTGGAATCAGGACAAGTTGTGGCAAGGCTTACAAGGGAACGACCTGCAGGTGATTTCGACCGATCACTGTCCGTTCTGTTTCAAAGAACAGAAGGAGCTTGGGCGCAATGACTTCACCAAGATTCCGAACGGCGGTCCGGGAGTCGAGCACCGAATGAGCTTGATCTACAACGGCGGAGTCGCCGGCGGAAAGATCAGCCTGAACCGTTTCGTCGAGTTGACTTCGACATCGGCGGCGAAGCTCTTCGGGTTGTTCCCTCGAAAAGGAACGATCGCGGTTGGATCGGATGCCGATATTGTAATCTTCGATCCTGATGAAGAGATGACCATATCGGCCGAGACCCACCATATGAATGTGGACTACAGCGCGTATGAGGGAATGAAGATCAAAGGCGCGACGAAGACGGTGTTGTCTCGAGGAAAGATCGTCATCGACGACGGAGAATACACCGGCAAGCCGGGCGACGGGCAGTTCCTCAAACGCAGCACGTTCAGCGGCCGTTATTAGGAAGACCGCGCTGAAAGGAGTAAGGGGATGGGACTATTCGATAGCGAGCTTATCCGTCCGCTTGAAGTGGCCGAGAACAACTATCTTCAAGTCCTGTTAACCCGCTTTTCTTTGACGAGGCGGGGTACAGGCGCGGAACTCGAACTCCGGTTCGACGCTCAAACACCAACAATATGGTTGAGGCAGGCGAAGTCTTATCTCAACAAAGAAATCATCAATTCACCGAAGATCAAAGTGTACAAGCAGGAACTGGATCGGTTTCTGATTTCTGGTGAAGGCGGCGCCTATCAATTCGACGATCCGGCGTTTCCCTTTCGTTATGGAAGCGGCGGCACGCTTCCGGTGATCAAAATAGGAGCTCAACAGTATTATTCTTTCTTCTATCGAGAGGTGCATCCAGTTGGCTGGAACATCGCAAACGGCGGATGCGACTCGCGCCAGGAGTTGCTTAACCCGTGGGAAACCGTTGAGCGTGAGCTACGAGAAGAGTTGATCGTCGTCGATCCAAAGCTCAAGTTGCACTACCTGCTTGACCCGGACGAAGACCGAACAGTCGACCATCCGGACTTCGCGACTGCCTGGCGTCTGTGGCAACCGCGGTTCCGAGAACTCAACTTTCCCACTTTTACGAAGAGTCATTTGCTGGCGGGGTGGTTGGGAGGCCCGGACTCTCTCAAAGTGCAGTTCGAATCGCACGAACCGGTTGCGAGCCGCGGATGCTTTCTAAACATCAACGCGGAGGACTTCGGGATCGAGATTGATCGAGTGGCGAAGCTGGCTCTGGATGAAGGGGCCATCCTCTGCGATGGTGAGGTGATTCACGGCTGCCTGCAAAACCGGCCTATCGGCTTGTTTGAGGTTGTGCGGTTTAATCGGGCGTTTGAATCTGGCGATACCCGTTTCGTCCCCGAGTGGATCTTCTATAACGCGAGGCGGCGCGCGGGCACCGAACTGGAAAGCGTCACCGGGCAGTATCGGAGTCACGTCAAAGCCGTCAAATTGGAAATCGACCCGGGGGATTTTGAAACAGCCGAGAAGAATGGGAACGAATACAACCTCTGTCCTGTCACCCGTAGTCTTGTAGCACGAGTGCTTCAAAACGAACGACCCAGGGTGGAAACTGGGGACAAAGCTCTGCCCGGCAAACCCTGCGAAGTTTTCATTAGTTTTGCGTCTGAAGATGCCGGGTTAGCCCGCGGCGTGTACGAGTACCTGGCGAGCAATACGTCGAAGCGAATATTTTTCAGCGATGAAACCAAGCGGCAGACCGACTTCGGCAGTGAGATAGACGAAGCGCTTGACGCGGCTAGCTGTCTGATCGCGGTCGGCTCGAGCCGAGAACATCTCATGAAGGAATGGGTCAAATTCGAATGGGATGGTTACCATCGCGATATCCGAAGCGGACGCAAGAAAAAAGCCGAACTACTATCGGTCATTTTCGGATTTGACCCGCGTGACCTTCCTCGCGCACTGCGATTCTACGAGGCGATTGTATTAGATCATTCAGATCCGCGAACCGGCTTAGACAGGCTCCTTAGATATGTTTATTGAGTTGCAATGTCGTCATGAATTGATGCGAACGAAATAGAGTCCATTAGCCTCCCAATTGTGATCGGCTTGCCGACTGAAGCCGGCATGCCCCCGAGATCAGTGCAACCGCAACATTAATGAATAGCGGCGATGATCCTGCTAGAATGCGCAAGTCCATTTAACCGGAGGTAAGCATGGCTGCTGAGGGTCAGACCCTGTATAAGCCGGATTTCGTCGAGCTCACTGAAGACGTTTCCCATAGCCGGCTGTGGAACGAAGATCTCGCGCCGGTTCCAATCGCTCGGCGAAACTGGACCACTTACAACTACGCCGCGCTGTGGATCAGCATGGCGCACTGTATCCCAACTTACATGCTTGCCTCGAGCCTGATAGATCTCGGCATGAACTGGTGGCAATCGTTGATGACCATCCTGCTGGGAAACATCATCGTGCTCGCGCCGATCCTGCTCAACTCCCATCCGGGTACGAAATACGGGATTCCGTTTCCGGTCTTTGCTCGCGCAAGCTATGGGACGACCGGTTCGAACTTGCCCGCAATCATGCGAGCGATGGTCGCGTGCGGATGGTTTGGCATTCAGGCGTGGATCGGCGGCGAAGCGGTGCACACTCTTATGCTGGTCGCCTGGCCGGGATGGCAAACGCTGCTCGGCGACAAGATTCAGTCTCCAGCATTTGTAGCGGGGCACACACCCACTGAGTATGTTTCGTTCCTGCTCTTCTGGGCGCTGAACATCTACATCATCTATCGAGGCATGGATTTGCTGCGCAAGGTCGAGAACTGGGCCGCGCCGTTTGTGCTGGTGATGGCAGCCGTGCTGATGGGCTGGGTGTTATGGAAAGCCAAAGGCCTCGGCGCAATCATGCAGGGCGGGGACAAGTTTGGAAGCTTCAGCGCGTTTTGGGCGGTGTTTATCCCGTCGCTGACCGGGATGATCGGTTACTGGTCGACACTCTCTTTGAACATGCCGGACTTCACCAGATTCAGCCGCAGCCAGCGCGATCAGACCATAGGCCAGACCGTAGCTCTGCCCACCACGATGGTGGTCTTCGCGGCGATGGGAGTCATCATCACGTCGGCTTCGGCGATCATCTTCGGCAAAACGATCTGGGACCCCGTTCAGTTGGTAGGCCAATTCACACAGCCTGTCGTCGTCGCTATTTCAATGTTCACTGTCGTCGTGGCGACCTTGTCGGTGAACATCGCCGCGAACGTCGTCTCGCCTGCCAACGATTTTGCCAACGCGTTTCCGCGAGTGATCACCTTTCGATTGGGCGGGTTGATTACCGGGATTCTGGGGATCGCGATGCAGCCCTGGAGATTGCTTGCCGATCCGTCGGGTTACGTTTTCAAGTGGCTTGGGGGTTATTCAGGCGGGCTTGGCTCGATCGCCGGGGTGTTAATTGCGGATTACTGGTTGATAAGACGCAAGGAACTAAAGCTGGGCGATCTTTACAAGACGCGCGGCGTTTACAGCTACGCCGGGGGCTGGAACTGGCGAGCGGTTGTAGCGACGCTGCTTGGTTGCGCGCTGGCGTGGGGAGGCCTGGTGATTCCCGCAATCAGACCGCTTTACGATTACGCGTGGTTCGTAGGTTTGTTTGTTTCAGGATTAAGTTATATCGCGTTGATGAAAGTGTTTCCGAGTTCCGCAAGATAGACCTCAAACTCGGATTGGGCTACACTTCCAATTAGCGGGAGAACGATTTGGGCCACGGCCCGATTACCAGGACAATGTGAAACGAGGACTCATACATGATCGCATCAAAAGACACGTGTCGCCGCGTTCCGGGGAAACATCGCCCTTTGTTAATGATCGTGCTGGCAGCGCTGGCCCTGTCGAACACTATCACTCAAGTCCTTGCTGCCGCCGGTGATCTCGACCCGACGTTTGGCAATGGCGGCAAGGTAACCACTGATCTCGGATCGGGGTTCGATGAGATAAACTCTGTTGTTGTGCAGCAGGATGGCAAGATAGTTGCCGGCGGAGATTTATTACTTTTCCCTGAATTCGATGACGTAGCTTTTGCCCTTGCCCGATACAACCCGAATGGCAGTCTGGACCAGTCATTTGGAGATGGAGGTAAAGTTATTACAAATTTTTCTTTCTCGCCTGACGAGATCGGCGCGCTGGCTATTCAATCAGACGGCAAGATTGTCGCGGTCGGCGCGGCTAACCACGGTCTTGGTCTGATCAGATACAATTCGAATGGAAGCCTGGATGTGACATTCGGGTCAGGAGGTAAGGTCCTTACTGCCATCAATATTCCCATTTTAGGACTGGCTGCGGCAATTCAATCAGACGGGAAGATCCTGGTATCTTCGAGTATTGGAATAGAAACCCCTTCTGGCTCGGCTTTTCTGCTGCTGCGGTACAATTCCGACGGGAGCCTTGACTCGGGGTTTGGTAGTGGCGGGGTTGTCACAACCAGATTTGAAACGAACTCGTCAGATCATTCTTTTGCACTGGCGATTGAGCCGAGCGGCCGAATCGTTGTTGGAGGCTCCACTTTCAACGGTGTCAGAAGTGCGTTTGCGCTCGCTCTTTATGAGTCCAGTGGCGCCCTTGTTCCAACCTTTGGTTCTGCGGGCAAGGTCATAACGGTAACCGAGGGATTTTCAAGCGGGATATTGACTCTTGCTCTTCAATCGGATGGTGGTATTCAAGCAGCAGGCGCGGCCGGCGACGGCATAGGAATACACACCGCTTATACTCGATATGATCTCAATGGCATACTCGACCCCAACTTCGGCACCGCGGGCATGGTGGCCGCAGATTCCTTACCGGCGAACGACACCTTTATTCGCCGAATGGCGATATTAGCTGACGGGCACATAGTGGCTGCGGGGAATACGCGACAATTCCCGAGCGACTTTCTCGCTGCGAGATACAATCCGAACGGAAACTTCGATGGTTCATTTGGAACTGGCGGCAAGACCAAAATCGATTTTAACGGAGGTAATGACGGAGTTGGTGGCCTTGCGATTCAGGTTGACGGAAAAATAGTCATTGGTGGCGGAGCCTTAGCGAGTGCAGGCTTTGATTTTGCTCTCGTGCGCCTCGAAGGCGGACCCGGTTTCGACATCTGCATCCAGGATGAGAGCAACGGAAATCTGCTAAAGATAAACACAACCACGGGAGACTATCTGTTCACGAACTGTGGTGGTCTGACGATAGGTGGTATTGGCTCGATAACACAGCGGGGCGGGTTGATTACTCTGCAGGACAATCGTCCGGATCGCCGATTGCTGGCCAGAATAGATACAGTAGCGAGAAAGGCGACCGCCACACTCCAGATGCTCTCAGTAGGCGCAACCTTTACCCTAACCGACATGAACACAGCTAATGACACCTGCGTGTGCAGATAGGGGTATAATCTGCGTTATGAAGTTGCTGATAGTTGTCCTGGTCCATTTGCTTGCAGCCTCCTCGCTTGCACAGTCAACAACGCCCGACGCTGGGTCGCTCTCTGGTCTGAGGAGCAAGGACTCGCAAGTCAGGAAAGAGGCCGCCGACAAACTTGGATCGACGCGCGCAAGAGGCGCAGTGCGGGCGCTGGTCGAGACGCTCTCCGATAAGGAGCCAATCGTAAGAGAAGCCGCGGCGTTCGCGCTCGGGCAGATCTCAGATCCGGCCGCTACGGGATTGCTGATTCCACTGCTCGCGGACTCAAACTCTGAGGTGCGGTCGTCCGCCGCATTTGCGCTGGGAATGATCGGCGACCGCAAGGCTCTCGACGCGCTTTCTTACGCGCTGGGAGACTCGAACTCCGAAGTCCGGTCGTCAGCGACCTTCGCGCTTGGGCTGATGCAGGACGAGGCGGCTGTTGACGAGATCATCGAGGCGTTGGATGATTCATCCTTCGATGTTCGATACGACGCCGTATGGGCGCTGGGGCGAATCGGGGATCCCGACGCTGAAGATCATTTGCGCGGTTCGCTGGTGACGCTTGATCTTCTGAAGATCGACGATGCGTGGAGAGAAGCGTATCGCCAGGCGGTTCAGAATTCGTTGGAGAGTTTGAAAAACGAAGCTCATGCTGCGACACCCTCCGGCGGCCGGCCGCGACGGGCGACGGGCGTTGTCAGCGAGAACCGTTATGAGAGCCCGACCCGTCCGATCGGCGTTCGTCAGTTGACGCGCCCGGCCCTAACTGAAGGCGCGATGCGAACAAAGGTAAGCCCGCCGGTCAAATTGCGAGTGTTGGTCGGCGCCGATGGGCGGGCGGTGCGGGCTTACGTTACGCGGCGGTCGGGATACGGGCTCGAACGCCGCGCGGTTGAAGCGGTACTGCAGTATCGATTCGATCCGGAGTTGCAGGGCGGCTTGCCTCAAACGAGCTGGCTCGATATGGAAGTAAAATTCTGATTTAGTCAGTAGTCCGTAGTCCGTGGTCAGTAGTCAGTAGCACGTGGAATGCTAACTACTGACTACGGACTACTGACTACGGACTACTGACTACGGACTACTGACTACCGACTACGGAGCTAGTTATGTCAAGAATCGTAAAGTGCGGATTGATTCAAACCTCAAACGCCTGCTCGATTGAAGAGCCGATCGAGAAGATCAAACACGAAAACATAGTCAAGAACCTCTCCTTCATCGAAGAAGCTGCGACACAAGGCGTTCAGATAGTCTGCATGCAAGAGGTCTTTACCACGCCGTACTTCTGTGCCGAGCAGGAGCCTCGATGGTACGAAGCGGTCGAAAAGATTCCCGACGGCCCGACGGTGAAGCTCATGCAGGAGGTGGCTAAGAAACACGGCATGGTGA
>DATNBZ010000211.1:0-5191 GCA_035607285.1 Blastocatellia bacterium
TACCCGTAATCGTGATGGCGCACTGTGCGCGGCCGGCGACGACTGCCTCGTCGGGACCGAGCCCGGCGCGCCCGATTAGATCGCTCACCAGGCCAAGCTGCGTGAGCTGGCTCGAAAGACCCAGCACCGGAGCCAATTCGCGCCAGGCTTTCGTATGCGTCAGGCCGTCAATCAGATCAGCAAGACTGTCTACTTCTACAAACGCGATCGAGGCGGCGGGGGCATAACGCTCCATCGCCACGCGCGGCACGCGACGCAGCACGAAGAAACCGGCAACGAGGAGTCCAACAACTAACACTGACGCGGCGACGGCAAGGTTCCTACGAGTGAGTGAATCACTGAGCTTCATCAACGAGAATGTAGCATGGCGGTGGTCATTGGTCATTAGTCCGTAGTCCGTAGTCAGTAGTCCGTAGTCAGTAGTCCGTAGTCAGCAGCTCGGGGCCAGACGTAGAGGGTCTCACTACGGACTATGGACGACTCGTACGGACTATGGACGACTCGTCCGGACTACGGACTACTCGTACGGACTACGGACTACTGACTACGGACTACGGACCAATGACTAATGACCAATGACAAATAACCGCCGATCAATGTAATATCCGTCTGACACCCTCGCATCATTAAGCCCCGGAAGAGAAAACCTTGAGCCAAGCCGTCACCATCTGTCCGCGCTGTCAAAGGCGCACGCCTGCCGCCCGTGGTGAGTGCATCTACTGTGGGGCGTCATTGCCGCTATCCACCATCGAATCCGCGCCGGTTCAACGAAACATCGATACAACCGAACTCGCGTTCAACGCCATCCTTCAACCCGGTCGATCGGTCGCCAACGAGAGCGTGGTCGAGTCGCTGGCTTTAGCGCTCCAGCTTGAGCCGGCCGAAACGCGAGCCTTGATCGACGCCGCCAAACCGATTCCAGTCGCGCGCAGTCAAACCCGTCAGGAGGCCGAGATGATTTGCGCGTTGCTTCGCAGTCATGGCTGCAAAGCGGCAGTCGTCAGTGATGAGGAAATGCAGCTTCAGGCCGAGCTTCTGCGGGCACGGCGCCTCGTGCTAAGCGAAAGAGAGATTCAAGTTACACATTCCTCAGGGACGCTCGCGCTTGCGAAGTCCGACGTGAGACTGATGGTTTTGGGAGAGTTGAGCGGCAAACGTATCGACTACGTTGAAGGGCTCAGCAGAGGGCAAGGCCGGTCCGGCGGCGTGCTTGATTCGTCCGAGTATCGTTCCGAGGAGATGATGTTGGACGTCTACGCGGACACGCTGAACCGCAGCTTTCGAATCAGGTCCGACGCGTTCGACTATTCGGGTCTGGTTTCGCCGTTGTCATTCAGGTCGGATCTAAACTTCAAGGCTGCGATTACCACGCTCCGGGAAGCGTTACCGCACGGAAAGGTGGACGAGGATTTCAGCAGTATGGGGAGGCTACTGGAACGAGCCTGGCCCGAGCGAACCAGGAATGAAACGCGCGGCTTCAAGCGGACCGGTCTGTCTTTCAGATCTGTCGCTCAAGCGAGTGCAATCAGCGACAACCGGGATCAATTCGAGCGCTATTCGAGGTTAATGTTTCTACGGATCACCAACCCATAGATTGAAAGACATATTCCCTAGTTCTGTCCCAGCCACTTTACCAGTTGATCGCGCACCCTTGCCGCTAAGGGACTCTCAATCGCCTCGAAAATATCGAGAGCCGCTTCGGAATGGCTAATAGCTTGAGCGCGATCACCAAGTCCGTTGAGCGAGAGACTTAGGTTGAAGAGCGCGGTCCCCTCGCCGCGCTGATCCCCTGTTTCGCGGGCGATCGCTAAATGCTGTGTGAAGTACCCTCTAGCAATACTGCGGTCGCCCAAGCTGTCATATACAGCACCGAGGTTCCCAAAAGCGATCCCCTCGCCGTGCCGATCGCCGATCTCCCGCGCAATGCTTAGACTTCGTTCGTGGAATTCAATTGCCCGGCGATAATCGCCCGATTGATAGTGGGCATTCCCTAGTGCACCTAATGCAATACTTTCCCCTTGGCGGTCGCCAACCTCACGCGCAATGGTTAGGTATTGGTTATGCAACTCGATGGCGCGGACATCATCGCCTAACTCTTTAACGGCTAATCCCAGATTACCAAGCACGGTGCCTTCGTAACGACGATCCTTGATGTCACGAAAGATCGCCAAAGCTGCTTCATAATACGCAACGGCGCGGTCCAATTCACCCAAGTTCCTATGTGCAATGCCAAGGTTGAGAAGTACACCACCCTCGTGGGCCCTCGTGCCAACCTCGCGCAGGATGAGCGCTGCTTGTTCGTATGACGCTATGGCGTGCCGCATTTCTCCGCGTCGTGCCCAGGCTGTACCCAAGCTGCCGAGATGCGCTCCTTCAGCAACTCGGTTCTCTTGTAAGCGGGCGGACTCAATCGCGGCCTCAAGCCAGCGTATCGATTCCAGTGGATGTTGCCTTAGAATGAGCAACTCCGCTCCAGCATTTGGATACTGAATGCAGATTGAAGCCGCTTCGTTGTCTTCCTTTGCATACTTCTGGGCCCAATCCTGACCGGCTTGGATATTGCGCAACTCCAAGTCGAACTGGGCGAGTCCATCCGTCTGGAACTCTCCCCCCTGTTCATACAGTTGGTCCGCTGCCCCAAGGACGTCGAGATAGTGTACGGCATGGTGCTTAAGGGCCAATAGCCTCTCGCTCTGGCCAAGTCGTGAATCGGCAAACAAACGCACTAAATCGTGCAAACCGTACCGGGTTGTCGTAGGGTTCCACTCAACCATACTGTATGCCACTAGAGCGCTGAGGGTATCCCGAGCCACCTCAGCTTCTGCTCCCCACACGTTCGCCACCGCCGAAACATCGAACGTGTCTGGAAAGACCGCTAATGAGCACCAGAGCTTTTTCATCTCGGATCTCAACAAGTCATAACTCAAGCTAAGCGAAGCGTCGATCAGTTCGAGTCGCTCGCGAGCGTCTGTCAATCTCCGGTTATATTCGGCTGGACTCAAATCAAGGCGCTCGGCAAGAACGCTGGCCGCCAGCCGCAATGCTAGAGGCAGATGACCGCAGAGGTTCATAAGCTCATCTGCGTGGTCACCAATTCTCGGAGAGATGGTCAGCAAGAGAGTTCGAGCATCTTCTGGAGCGAGTGTGCCAAGATTCATTCCGAACAGTCCGGGTAGTGTGAAGTGAAAGCGCGAAGTGATTAGGAGCAAGCAACTGGCCGGCGGGATAAGGGGCTCAACTTGCTCGCGGCTCGCGGCATTGTCCATCAGCAAGAGCGCCCGCTGCCCGTGAAGTACAGACCTGTAAAGCGCGGCCATCTCGGCTTCACCCTCGGGAAGTTTTTCAGTCGGATGATAAGCGCGGATGACATGTCCCATCGCATAGGCAGCAGACAGGGGCTGCGGACTAGCACCTCTCAGATCCAGATCGAACTGGGCATCAGGATAGCGCGGGGAAAAACGCTCAGCGGCTCTTCGCGCCAAGGTGGTTTTTCCAATTCCGGCCATCCCACGCAAACTCAGAATACTCGCCCCACCCTTTTCAATTGCAGCCGTCAGTTCAACAAGCTCATCGATACGACCGGTGAAGTCGCGGGGGGGTGGAGGGAGTTGATGCAATGCCGAAGGGACAGAACTGACTGGAAGGATCCCACCAAAGAACTGTTGAATATTGAAGTCGCGTCCAGCTTGTGCGTCCTGGACCATCGCACTCACTGATGCCTCCCCCGCTGGTTTGGGGGTTACGCTTTTGGGCTCGCAGGGCCCTCGGACGGATCGCTAGAGACTCGAATATCGGTCTCGACATCCACGCCCCTAACATCAGCACCGCGACCGGTGCCGTCCAAAGCGATCAACCCACCGCCTCGACTCTTCGCGCCTTCGATCTTGATGGCAGGACTGATTGCAGGCGGCTCGTTAGACGCATCAAGTGTCAGCCCTGTGTTGAGCGGACCTTTGACTTCAACCTTGGCACGCATCCGAAATACAAGAAAGGCTGCAACACTGATCACCGCGAAAATGGCAATGACAATGACGGAGGTCTTATCCATAGCGCTACCCCGCTCCTTCTCCGACCTTAGCAAGTATCGGTTAAGCTAAGGTCGCTCTATTTTCCGGCGGTGCTACCCTCAATTCAGTTGATGCGGACGACGATTACTGAAGTGTTGTCCACTCCGCCGGCGGCGTTTGCCGCAACCACCAATTCCTTCGCTGCATTATTCGGATCGGCGTTAACCAGAAGAATATCGCGAATCTGATCGTCCCCAAGCATCCCGTTCAGTCCATCACTGCACAGCATCAGCGTGTCGCCGCTCTTGAGCTTGCGCCGGACGATGTCTATATCGATCTGTTCGTCGGATCCGATTGAGCGATAGATTACATTGCGATAAGGATGATTGCGCGCCTCGGAAAGCGTCAGGTTTCCGGTGTTGACCATCTTCTGGACAAGTGAGTGGTCTTCAGTCAACTGGGCGAGTTGATCTCCGGTCAGCAGGTAACAGCGGCTGTCGCCCACGTGCGCGATTGTGAGCACTTCCCCGACCATCATTGCGACAGTCACCGTAGCCCCCAGGCCGCGCTCCTGCGGGTTCGCGGCGGCATAAGCAATGACCTCGCGGTTGGCGGCTATCACCGCCAGCTTCAACATCTCTGTAGTGGCCATCTCATGGCCGTTGGCAACGGCGAGCCGCAGGCCGCCGGTTTGAGTCGGCGCCGCTATCTTTTCTTCGCGAGTCGATTTGAGAGATGCGGAGATCAGTTTGTCGGTTACCCACTCGGCTACCGCGCGAACCGTCACGCGCGAAGCCACTTCGCCCGCGGCCTCGCCGCCCATGCCATCCGAAACAATGTAGAGGCCGATCTGGGTTTGAACCGACTCGTAATACTGGGTGAGGTTGAGCGCGAGAACGCTGTCCTCGTTCAGCTCCCGAACCAGGCCTACATCGGTGAAATGGCCCGACTGAAGCACAACCGGCAGATTCAGATCCGTCAGGGCGTCGCGAAGATCGGCTATGGTTTGAAACCGATCGCCGGGTGATTCGGCGATCGCTCTCGCCAGAAGCCGTTCAAATTGAGGAAAGACGGTTGCGACCGGGTAGAGTCCCTGGCTCTCGCCTATAGCGGCGCTCTCACCGCTTAACAAAAACTGCAGCAGCGCGCCGATCGAGTAGATGTCCGACTTGCTGTTGTAGCTC
>DATNBZ010000215.1:0-22242 GCA_035607285.1 Blastocatellia bacterium
CGCCACCCTGGCGGGTCACGTGATCGTCGAAGACCACGCCACCATCGGCGCTTATGCAGGCGTGCATCAATTCTGTAGAGTAGGGAAGTACGCATTCATCGGAGGATATTCGGTGGTCGTCAAGGATGCGCTTCCTTATGCGCGGACAGTCGGTAATCATGCCCGGTGCTACGGGCAGAACACCCTCGGGTTGCGCCGCAGCGGATTCAGCAGCGAAGAAATCCGACGCATAACTCATGCTTTTCGGTTGTTGCTCGCAGCGAAACTGAACACGACCCAGGCTGTTGAAGCGATCAGGCGAGACCTGAGCGGCTATTCCGAAATCGATTACCTCGTCAATTTCATTGAGAGTTCACAGCGAGGAGTAACGAAGTGAGTCAAGTGAAAAAGATACTGATTCTTACGCACAAAGAAGTTGGAGAACTGCTTCCGATTCGCGAGTGCCTGCCGGTGATGGCCGAGGCCCTGGCTGATCTCGCTCGAGGCAACGCGTTTCAGCCGTTGAGAATGATTGTTAGCCCGCCCGGCGCCGCGGGCGACATCGGCCTGATGCCGTCGTATAGGGCGGGCGAGCGCGCCGCTTACGGAGTCAAAGCGGTTTGCTTCTTCCCCGACAATCCGTCAAAGGGGTTGGATTCGCATCAGGGCAGCGTGATGCTGTTCAGCGCGGAGACGGGCGAGTTGCTCGCGTTGATGAATGCTTCGGCCATCACCGCCATTCGCACTGCTGCAGTTTCCGGTGTGGCGACGCAACTGCTTGCTCGTGAAGACGCCGGCGAGTTGGCGATAATCGGGACGGGAATTCAGGCTCGCGCTCACATTGAAGCAATGGCGTGCGCTCGGTCGATCAAACGCGCGCGAGTCGCCAGTTTGAACGCGGAACGAGCGCGCAGGTTTGCTGAAGAGTTCAGACCGAGATACCCGTTTCCGATCGAACCGGCCGACAGCGTCGAAGCTGCGGTTCGCGACGCCGACTTGATTGTAACCGCGACCACCGCTGCGGAGCCGATCTTGAAGCGAGAGTGGATTTCAGCAGGCGCGCACCTGAACGTCGTAGGATCGAGCATTCCAACTACACGTGAGGTTGACAGCGCAACGATCGCCGCCTCGAGCCTGTTTGTTGATCGGCGCGAATCGACGATCAACGAGGGCGGAGACTACCTGTTTGCTTTGCGGGAGGGCGCGATCGGGCCCGATCACATCAAGGCGGAGATAGGCGAGTTGTTGATTGGCGCCAAGCCTGGCCGCACAACGCCGGACGAGATCACAGTCTTTAAATCGCTCGGCCTGGCAATCGAAGACCTGGCTTCGGCGGACTACCTCTATCGCAAGGCGACGGAAAATCAGAAGGGAACCTGGGTGGAGTTCTAATTAAGGGCACTCCTGTATGGGCGGTCCTCCGTGGCCGCCCCTTACTGAGGAAGTTCTTCATCGAAGGAGGGGCGGCCACGGAGGACCGCCCATACAGGGCTACCGATTTCCCTCATCCACTCAAACCTCTGTTTATGAAGTACGGTCTGATTGCTGGCAACGGGCGTTTTCCATTTCTCGTGCTGCGGGGCGCGCGAGACAGCGGCGTGGAGATGGTAGTAGCCGCAATCAAAGAGGAGACCGCGCCGGAGATCGAATCGGAGGGCGCTCGAGTTGAATGGCTTAGCGTCGGCCAACTTGGCCGCCTGATCCGATTCTTCAAGCGGGAGCATGTGACGCATGCGATCATGGCGGGTCAGGTAAGGCATCATCAGATTTTCCGGTTGAACGCCTTACCGGATCTAAGAATGATTCGTCTTCTGACACGACTGTCTTCAAGGAACACCGACAGCCTGATAGGCGCGGTTGCAGACGAACTTGCGCGGGAAGGCATAACGCTCATCGATTCGACTACGTTTCTGGCGCCGCTGCTCGCAGCTCGAGGGGTGCTTACGCGTCGCGCGCCGACGAAAGAAGAGCTTTCTGATATCGAGTATGGTCTCGGAATCGCGCGCGAGATTGCCGGGCTCGACCTTGGGCAAACGATCGCGGTAAAAGATCGAGCGGTCGTTGCGATTGAAGCAATGGAAGGGACCGACGCGGTGATTCTCCGCGCCGGCGACGTTACGCGAGGCAGACCCTTCGTCGTAATCAAGGTGGCAAAACCCAATCAAGACATGCGTTTCGACGTTCCGGTGATCGGGGTCCCAACGATCGAGGGCATGCACCGAGCCGGGGCCACCGTAATACATATTACGGCGGAAAAGACGCTGTTATTCGATCAAGCGGAGCTCATAGCTCTGGCCGATCGGCATCAAGTCGCAATCGTGGCCGGTTAATCGGCTTGTTGCCGGGATTAGGGTCCGAATGGCTGCTCGGCCCCGAGCCAACTGTCTTCCATTAAGTAATGTCTGGTGGCCGCGGCAGGTTATGTTAGACTGAACGCGGCGGCGACGCAGACACTGGGATGATGGCTAAGAGCAATCCAAACGAATTTGATCCGGACAGCGCGATAATCGACGCTGACTTGCTGGTGAAGTATCGAATGGTGACTCGAGCGGTCGAAACGCTCGAACGCGCGATCGATGCAGCGCCGCGGCATATCGGATTACGAGAGAAGCTTCGCGAGATCCTGATCGATGCGGGCCGCCGCGACCAGGCTGCGCAACACTGCCTGGCGCTGGCAAGCCTTCATGTTTCGGCCGGGGATGTCGAGCGCGCAAACGAGAGACTGCTCGAAGCTAAGCGTCTTGATCCAAGGGTCTCGGTCACCGGACAACTCCGCGATGTCCGGCAAACCAGCGCGGTCCCACAGCGTCCGCAAAAAATACTCTCCGGTAATCTTGCCGACATCAATTTGTTCGATATCATCCAGATCCTGGAGAACAACCGCCTTACGGGAGTGCTCGAGGTGACATCATCCGCGGTGTCGGGTGAAATTCATTTCGACGAAGGCCTCGTTGTCGGAGCGAAGTCGGGACTGGACTTTGGCCGAAAGGCGCTGAGCCTCTTTGCCGGAGCCGCCGACGGGAGTTTTGAGTTTGAAAAAACCAGCGAAGCGTATGATAGGTCGATCAAAACGACCAGCAATACCGCGCTCATACTTGACATGCTTCGAATCAAGGACGAAGAAGATCACGGTCTCGGCAAGCTCGACACGCTGCAATAAATGTAGGGGCGGCCCTCTGTGGCCGCCCCTCGTTGGTTTCCTTACAAGTCGATATCAGAAGAGGGGCGGCCACAGAGGGCCGCCCCTACATGTTTCTTAAGTTTCGCAAGAGTTTCTTAGGGTTTCGCAGGAGGCTTCGCCGCTGGCGCGGTAGTCATTGGGTTGGCCTTGTTATAGGCGTTTACGAAGTCCTGGGTGACGTCAGTGCGCGGATCGTACCAGAGAACCGTACCCGACTGCACAGCGTTTGAAATGTCCACAAGCATGACAATCCCGCGCTTTGCTGTGTAGTCCTCAGCGAACTTTGTAAGCTTCCCGGTTATCGGCTCAAACGCCTTGTCCCGTGTCCGGCCGGCCTCGGCCTGAAGGTCCTCGCCCTTGCGTTGATACTCGCGCTTCATCGACTCGAGGTTCTCGGTCATCTCGGCTACTCTTGCGGGAGTCAGCACGCCGCTCTGCGACTTGATAGTCGTTTCGAGAGCGTTGATCTTGTCGGCGAGGCTTTGGACTTCCTTTACACGCGGTTCGAACTGGCGGTTCAACTGATCGACTTTCGCTTTGAACTCTTCCACCTGCTCCTGAAAGATTTGGGTATTGATTACCGCTACCTTGCCTTTTGGAAGCAGGGCCGGGCCCGGCGCCGGTTTCGGCGGGGCGGCCGCGGGTTGCTGCGCGAAGGCTGAAACGGCGATCAGCAGTAACGTGAGAGATACGAATTGTAGTTTTAGTAACTTCATCGATGAACTCCTTTCCCGGGTCAGGGCTTCTTCGCAGGCGTGGTACCCGCGGGAGCGCCGCCCGGCACGGGGTTAGCCTTGTTGTATTCGCCGATGAAGTCTTCGGTAATGTCGGTGCCCGGATTCCAGTATGCAAGCGACCCGGACTGAGCAGCGCCGGCAAGATTGATAACCAGGACGACACCGCGTTGAGACGCGTAGTTATTGAGGAACTGGTATAGCTTGTCTCGGACAGGCTTGGTCGCGGTATCGATCGTGCGGTCGTATTCTGCCTTCAGGTCCTCGTAATCTCGCTGGCCCTTCTTCTTCAGGTCTTCGTAGTTGTTCTGCATCTCCTGACACTTGTCCGGAGTTAGCTGAGGGCACTTCACTTTTATGTCAGTCTCGAGCTGCTTGAGTTGGTTCTCGAGCGTCTGGAGTTGCTGATAGCGAGGCTGGAATTGCTTGTCCACCGCCTCATACTTTTGCTTCAACTCGCCGATACCACCGGGAAAGGCCTGAGTGTTGACAACCGCAACCTTGCCGTCGGGAAGCGCAGCGCCGACACCCGCCTGAGTAGCCTGTTGCGCTCTGGCGCTTACACCACTTGATGCGAGCACCACCGCCGCAAGAATAGCTAACTTGATCTTAAACATACCTGCTCCTGTCGTCTTTTAGTTTGAGCCGGCGCCGTCTGTCAGCGACGGCGTCGTGTTTGCAAAAACGTAATTATAGCAGCACCGCTCTCGCCTTTAGAAGCGGCAATGCAAAAAACTCTGCGCTAGAAAGTCCGCCCGACGGAAAATCTAATGGCGCGTTTCTGTTCAAAGAAAAAATTATTGGTATCCGTCTGTGTCCTCGCATTCGGGTTCCATGCAAATATCAGCCTGAACGGAACATTGATCACAGGGACTTGTACTCGCAATTCGCCTCCCATGCTGTACCGATAGTTGTCGAATATTCCGCTCGCCGCGTTTGTAAGGAGTACGTCCCTGGACGTTTGTTTATCGCCGACTATCAACACCTGCTGAAAGCCCGGCGGTAGCCCGCCCTGACTTTCTGGCGGAGCCGCCTTTCGCAGCTCACGCTTCGTCGCCGTCTCGCCGCGTTGGTTGAGAGTTACCACGCCGAGCGTTTGGTTTGGCAGGAATTCCGACCGCTCGAATTGATCAGCCAGGCCGCGCAAGTTGAAGGCAGAGCCGATATCGAAGTATGGAGCAAACTGCAAAGGCCCGATGATCGGTATCCTGTATTCCAGATTGAACAGCATTTCCGTGTCGCCGCCGATGAAAGCCGGAAAGTTCGGCACCGAAGTATCGACCGCATTCTCGGCTACGAATTTCGCCAATACGCTGGGCGCCACGCTGTGGCCCGTGGACTGACCGGGTCTTCGAATCTTGAGTCGTTGTCCGCTGATGTCGAAGGCGGAAATATTTCGCGTGGTAACCGTTGTCGCTACCGGCGCAGTCGGAGAAATGCTTCGCACGTTGTAGCCGCGGATGTCTTGTTCTCCCCCCAGGAAGAAACGCGAGAACAGCGGCGTGCCTCCGATGAACGACAGGGAATTAGACTCGAACGGTGTTCCAAACGGGCTTAAGTGCGCAAACAGGAACCTGAAGCCAAGCGTGCGGGTGGGCTTGCCGCCTTCGATCCGGGCGCGCGCCTCACGGCCCGCGAAAAATGGACGAAACGATTTGTATTCGAAGCTGGGTTGTACAAGGTTTACTTTCCCACCAATCGGCCCGCCAGAAAAAGACGCGGCCAGCGTCACCGACGTTCCTTTAGTCGGGTCCAGCGAAGAATTGAGCGTGTTGTAGGACGTCGATTGCGTAATCGTCGACTGCGTCACCCCGCTCTGGCGAAATGTAACAAGAATGTCATTACTCGGATCGGAGTCCCGGTTTACCGCGGGGTCCAGAATGTTCGTAGTTGAGAAGGAATAAGAAAGACCCAGCCTGATGAATCTCCCCATTCGGAAGCGTTTGGCGAAGTAGCTGAGCGGCGCGCTTGCGGTCACCGACGCTCCCTTTGTCTGCTGGGTGAACAACGAGCTGCCGCTGAAGGACCCGAGAATGTCCTGCGTAGTCAGCGCCCCGAATCCCTGACCGAGGAACTGATAGTCCTGATAAAAAACATTAAAGCCGAGACTGATCGGCCGTCCCTTCAGATACGGTTCCGTAAAGCCAAACGAAATGACTTTTTGAAGATTGCCGGTGGACACGTTGAACGACAGCGCTTCGCCGTAGCCCAGCAGGTTGTTGGTCGAGTACTGAATGCCGATGTAAGAGCCGCCGATTCCCGACACGCCTCCACTAAAGCTGATCTGCTGCCGGCCCTTCTCTTCGAGCTTGACGGTGAGATCCACCTGGCCTTCTTTTTCGTTGGTGTTGACCGTCGCGTCTTCCTTCTTTACCTGATTGAAGTAGCCAAGCTGATTCAGTCGCAACAGGCTGAGGTCCCATAGCTGTTCGTTATACCGCTCACCCTCGTTCAGCAGGACCTCGCGCCGGATCACATTATCTCGCGTGAATGTGTTACCGATGAACTCCAGCCTTCGAAGCGTATACTGCTTTCCTTCCTCAACGGTGTAGGTAATATCCGCCGTCCCTTTTCCAGGATCATTGGGATCGTCTTTGAAGTCGGGCGCGAATCCAGAGTTGAATTGAATGTACCCGCGCGAACCGTACAGCTTCTTCAGGTTCTCAAGCCCCTTTTGCACAACGCTGTAGCCCTTGATCACATCGCCCGTCTTCACCCCGACGACTCCCTTGATCTCGTCAGCGGTGAATTCGGTGTTATCTTCGACTTTGATCTCGCCTGCCTTATACTGCCTGCCTTCGTCGATCGGTATGACGATCTTGATGCCACGACCCTTGTGACCGACGAGGGGCACCCACGTGCCCACGTTGCCAACCTCCTCAACTTGAGGATCACCAAAGTGCGCCTTTAGATAGCCGTGGTCCGCGTAGACCAGAACTCGCAGGCGATCAAGATCGGCATCGAGCTTCTCTTTGTGATAAATGTCTTTCGAGGTGAAGGTGGTGAAGAGGCCAAGCTCCTTGACAAGCTTCATCTGGCTTCGAAGGTACGAGGTGGAAAAAACCTTGTTGCCCTGAAACTCTATCGTGGCGACACGGAAGCGCGGACCTTCGTTGATCCTGAAGATCAGCGCAACGGCGGTCTTTGAGATCTCTTCACGAATAGGATCGACCGTCGCTTCGGGGTGCCCTTCGTTGGCCAGCAATTCCTTGATTACAGAAGCGGCCCTCTTGGCCTTAACCGCGTCGTATTGGGATTCCTTCGAGAGTCCGACTGATCGTTTGCGAAACTCCTCGAGGAGAGTGGAAGTTTGTACGGACTTGAGTCCTTCATATTTGATGTCGAGAAGCAGCGGCCGCTCTACGACTTCAAACGTGATGATCTTTCCGCCGCGCGTCCCTTCTTCGGCGAAGACCTTAACGTCTTCGAAGTGGCCCTGGGCGTACAACGCGCGGACATCACGATCGAGCTGCACCGGACTATAGGGGTCGCCTTCACGGGTGCCGATCCAAATCTTGATCGTCGATTCCGGTATGCGGCGATTGCCGCGTATCAAGACTTGTTCGACCGTGACGTTTTGAACGCGGCTTGCGAGTGCGAATGGCTGAAGGAATGCAACCCGTTCACTGATAGGCCAACCGATTACCGCTACGAGCGCTGCTACGACCCAAACAACACGCTTACTCATAGACAAATGCACGCTCCCTGGAAATGCTGAGTTCGTTTGATTCTGTTCCGTAATTTCTTAGTCACCTGAGCGAGTCGCCGGCTATTATTATCTTACTTTACGCCGATTGCGTGAATGCCGGACCGGCTTCTGATGTGCAACTACGGTCTGTACGTTTGCCGGCGCACGGATCGCGCGTTTCATCCTCAACGAATATAGAACGCTGGGTTGACCGCTTATTGTAACAAAAATGCGAAGCGCAAAGCCAACTGCCAAAAGTCTTTTATTGCGCGTGCTTCGGCGATGGCCGCCGCGTTTGTGGTCCGTCGAAATATTAGCCATCCGGCGTATGTCGTGAGACGTGAAATTCGCTCAGGGGAGAAAGCAGCGGGGATTCTTAATAACGCGAAAAGTGACAGCTCAGAAGCTACTGAACCAGCAACTCGTCGTTAAGTTCTTCAAGCTCGACGGGACGGTAGCCGAGCGACTCGCCGTCCAAATAGACCTCGATCACCGAGGCCTCGCGAAACCTCCCCCCAATCAGTGCTTCCGAGAGGGGATCTTCGACGTGTTTTTGCAAGGCCCGTCGCAAAGGGCGAGCCCCATAAGTCCGGTCGGCGCACGTTTTTTCGACTACCCATCGCTTTGCCTCTTCGGCCATCTGTACCTGAAGCTTGCGGCGAATCAGCGTGCGATTGAGCTGCGCTACCAGCAGACCAACAATTTCAAACAAGTCGGCATCCGTTAGCGGTTCGAAGACTATGATCTCGTCAAGACGGTTGATGAACTCCGGATTGAAAGTCTGCTTGACGGCTTGCAACACTCCCTCTTCAACGGTCTCCTGCTGTGACCGCGCCGACGCCTGGAATCCCATATGCCCGCGCTTCTGGATGAATCGCGCGCCGATATTCGAGGTCATGATGAGAATCGTGTTTTTAAAGTCGATGGTATTCCCGAGCGAGTCAGTCAACGTGCCATCCTCCAGGACCTGGAGCAGGATGTTGAACAAATCGGGATGCGCCTTCTCTATCTCGTCCAGAAGCAACACGGAGTATGGGTTGCGCTTGACCTTCTCCGTAAGCTGGCCGCCTTCTTCGTGTCCCACATAACCGGGAGGGCTGCCGATCAGCTTCGAGACAGCGTGTTTCTCCATGTACTCGGACATATCGAAGCGCAGCAGCGCTCGCTCTGATCCGAATAAGAACTCCGCCAATGAACGCGCGACTTCTGTTTTTCCGACGCCCGTCGGTCCGAGAAAGAGGAACGAGCCAACCGGTCGATTTGGATTCTTCAGTCCTGCTCGACTACGGCGGATTGCGCGTGAAAGCGCTGAGATCGCGCGGCTCTGGCTGACGATTCGTTTATGCAGCTCGGCTTCGATGCGAAGGAGCTTCTGTGACTCTTCTTCCTTGAGTGAAGTAATGGGAATACCAGTCCAGCGCGAAATGACTTCTTCGACGTCGTCGCGCGTGACGATGGGAAAGTGCTCCGCGATCAGGTTGTGCGATTCGCGAAGTGTCGTCAGGCGATCAAGCTCTTCCTGTTCCTTCTGCTTGAAGATCTTCGCGCGCTCGAAATCTCGCTCCGCCGTGGCGCGGTCAAAAGCCGCGGTGTGACGGCGAAGCTTCCGCTGGCAATCGAGTATCTCGGCCGGCAGATTCGTCTCGCGCAATTTCACTCGCGCTCCGGCTTCATCGATGATGTCGATTGCCTTGTCCGGGAGAAATCGATCCGGAATGTATCGCTGCGAGCCGTAGACCGCTGTCTCGACTGCGTCGTCGGTGTACCGCACCTGGTGAAACGTTTCGTATCGCTCCTTTATTCCTTCCAGTATCTTTACGGTTTCCTCTTCAGTCGGCGGCGGGACCTTCACTGCCTGGAAGCGTCGCTCGAGCGAGCGGTCTTTCTCGATCGACTTGCGAAACTCCGCGGGAGTTGTTGCGCCTATGCATTGAATGTCACCACGCGAAAGCGCGGGCTTCAGGATATTGGCCGCGTCGAGCGAGCCTTCCGCCGAACCTGCGCCAACGAGCGTGTGAAGCTCGTCAATGAAAATGATGTAGTGCGGATTCTCGATCAGCTCGCGCATGATCGTTTTCAGCCGTTCCTCAAACTGGCCCCGATACTTCGTGCCGGCAACGACCAAAGAAAGATCGAGCGCGAGAATTCGCTTGTCGCGCAGGAACGGGGGTACATCGCCGGCAATGATTCGTTGTGCCAGGCCTTCTACGATTGCGGTTTTGCCGACGCCCGGTTCACCGATCAGCACAGGATTGTTCTTCGTGCGCCTGCAGAGTATCTGAATTACCCGTTCAGTCTCCGATTGCCGGCCAATCAACGGGTCCAAAATATCGTTGTGAGCCGCTTCGGTGAGGTCGCGGCTGAATTCGGCAAGGTGTGGGGCGTCCTTCTTTTGAGCCGACAGCCGTTCGTTGTGTTGCGCGCGATTGAGGTCGTCGCGAATCTGATTCAGGCGCAAGCCTCGTTCGTACAATATCTCGGCTGCTGATGATTTATCTTCGCGAAGAATTCCGAGCAGGAGATGTTCGGTGCCGATGTGCCGATGTCCAAGCCGCTCGCTCTCGTCGACCGCATAGCTGAGCACTCGCTTGGCGCTGGATGATAGCGGCAGATCGACGGAAGCGGACACTTTATCGCGGAGGGGCGTTCGGGTCTCGATCTCCCGGCGTATTGATTCGACGGTGGAATGCGGGCTGCGAAAGAACTTCTGTGTTAGCTGTTTGTCTTCCCGAAGCAAGCCCAGCAGGATGTGCTCAGCTTCGATGGCTTGAGCGCCGAACTGGCTAGCTTCATACCGGGCGAAGAAGATTACGCGGCGAGCCTTCTCGGTGTAACGTTCGAACATACTATTGAAGCCGTCCGTCCTCGAGATGGAGCACACGGTCGCAGATTGAAGCAAGGCGCTCGTTGTGAGTGACGATAACCGAGGTCAGCTTCTGCGATCGGTGGACCTCCTTGAGGAGAGTATGAATGCTTTCACTTGTTTTGCTATCGAGATCACCGGTTGGCTCGTCCGCCAGCAGCAAGCGTGGCTGAGCAACAAGCGCTCTCGCCAACGCCACTCTCGCCTGCTCACCTCCGGACAACTCTCCGGGCCTGTGCGTCGTCCGATTGGCGAGCCCGACACTCTGCAGAATCGATCCCGCTCGCGCTCGCGCAGCTTGATGTGAGCTTCGCCCGATCAGCAGCGGCATCATTGTATTTTCAACGGCGGTGAACTCAGGCAGCAGGTGATGAAATTGGAAGATGAAACCAATCTCCCCGTTCCGAAACCGCGCCAAGTCTATATCACCGAGTTTAAAAATGTCAAATTCGGCCACTTTTACCGTCCCCGACGTCGGACGGTCTAGTCCTCCTAAGAGATGCAATAGGGTCGATTTTCCAGCGCCCGACGGTCCGACTATCGCCACCATCTCTCCTTCGGCGATCTGTAGACTCAAGTCTCGGAACACGACCACGCGGCTCCTCCCCGACTCATAGGTTTTAGTGAGTCCGTCGACCCGAACCAGCACGGAGCGAGGATCGAGAATCGAGGATCGAGGATCGATTTCCGATGCTAAGACTCTATCCTCTATCTTCAATCCTCTATCCTCAATCCTCAATTCTCTATCTTCACTCATATCTCAGCGCTTCAACCGGGTCCAACCGCGCTGCGCTCAACGAAGGGAAGATCGTCGATAAGAAGCTGATCGCCATCGTTACTGCCGACACGATCACGACATCAAACGCAGTTGTGTGGAAAGGCAAATAGTCGAGCGCGTAGACCCCGACCGGCAACTTGATCAATTGATGGCCGTTTGCGAAGTAGCAAAAGCCCCCGCCAACCAGCACGCCGATTATGATTCCGACTATTCCGATCGATACGCCTTGCGCCATGAACAGGTACATTACGCTGCGACTGGTTGCGCCCATCGATTTCAGGATCGCGATGTCGCGATGCTTTTCCATCACGATCATTATCAGTACGGTGATGATGTTCAGCGCCGCGATTCCAATAACTATCAAGAGCGCAACGCCTGTAAGATACTTCTCATAACTCAGCGCGCTGTATATCGGCGCGTTCAGTTGCTGCCAGTCCTGCACCTCGTAATCGTCGCCCACCGCTGCCAGCACCTCCGCGCCGATCTGTTTGACCGCATCCACGTCGTCGACCTTCATCTGGATGATCTCGGCCACATCCTGCGCGCCGGATAGTCTCTGCGCCGCATCCAGCGAAATGTACGCCCACGTTTCGTCGTAATCGCTCAAACCTGATGCGAAGATCCCCGCAACCTTGAAGTCTCGATAGCGGGGCGCGAGTCCCACCGGTGTGAGGTGACCCTGAGGAGAAATGATCGTCGCGACATCGCCCGGTTTCAGACCTACAGTGCGCGCGAGATCGCGGCCAAGGATTATTTGATCGATCTTCGCGCCGGTGTCGGGATCGGTTTCAGGTTCGGCGAGCGATTGCGCGTTGCCTTCAACGGTGAAGCCGAAGACCTCGTTTGAGCTCGGCGGCGCACCCATGTCGACGCCCTTGAGGATCGCGCCCTCAGTGTCTTTCTCACCCTGGATGAGCACTCGCTGATAGAGCGTTGCCGCAGCCGAGCGAATGTGAGGCAGCCCACTCAGACGGCTGACCAATTCGCGATAATTCTCGATCGGCCTGCGCTCTTTGTGGTTTAGATTCAGGTGGGCGGTGCCCGAGAGGATCTTCGTTTGAAACTCCTGGCGGAACCCGGTCATCATCGCCAGCACAATAATCAGCGAAGCGACGCCCATGGAAACGGCGGCGATCGCGATTATGGTTATGACCGAGATCATTACCTGCTTGCGTTTTGCCCGCAGGTAACGAAGCGCGATGAAGAGTTCGTAGGGCATTTCTGGTCACAGGTTACAGTGAAGCCAAGAGAGCCAACAAGTCGCGAATCGGATCCTTCGTTGACTCGTGCTGGCGTTTCAGTAGACTGGTCTCGATCAGTGACGGATTGAAATGGAATATGGAAATGCCACGCTAAGCCGCCGCTCACGGAAAGACAACGCAGAGCCCTCAGGGAATGTACAGTCGGCCAGTCCCCAGATGATTCCTCAACTCCAGCACGATGGTCAGCAGGCGTTCAACGCAAGCTTCTCGATATGCAGTGTTGTGGAGTCTTTGTTGATCGCTGATCGTTAGGACCGGTAAAGACTCTGGAGTGTTTTCCTCGGTAATGGTTTGTTCGAGAGAATCCGCGTCACCCTGATTGCGGTTGGCTGTGAGTAGCAGCAGACTATCAAGCTGGCATAGCCGCCAGATTTCGCGGTCTCCTGTAGTCCGATCCAGCCCGACATTCTGGAGCGTGATGAACTCGATAAGTTCGTATTCACTCCAGCCAATACTCTCGACCGCCCCGGCAAGAAGCTGCTGAAAACCGGTCACGTCATTGTCCAGTAAGACCTTGATCAAGCCGCTTCCTCTTTGCGCTTCTTGCGCAAGGCAGCGAGCCTGGCCCACGCGGCGGCTTGTTCAGGCGAGAGGTTCGGTGGCGGTCCTGGTCTTTCATCGAGCCGCTTTTGCAGAGCCTCCTGTCGCGCGCGCCAGTAGCGCTCACGCTCTGCGGCTTGTTGCACGACTTCGGCGTACTCGGTTTCGAAACTCTCACGATTTGTTGCGATGTAATCGAGAACGTTTTGCATCTCCTCTTCGGTTAGCAGCAGTTGATCTTGCACGAGATGTGGCGGCCAACCATCGTTGAGGAAGTCCTTGATTAGGTACAGAGTTATTCGATTGCCCTTAACACACAGTCCGCGATCCCGTCTGCGGACAATCCCTTTCGCGACATCGACCTGAAATTCTTCTTGACTCATGCGTATGCTCTACTACGAATAACTTTGAAAGGTCATCCCGCTCGTTAGTCTACTACTCTTACAATAAGAGCTGAAACTGGTTATTTGCTTTCCGGGCGCATATGCGGAAAAAGGATCACGTCGCGGATCGAATGCTGATTTGTCAGAATCATCACCAGCCGATCTATCCCGACGCCTTCACCCGCTGTGGGGGGCATCCCGTATGAAAGCGCGCGAATGTAGTCTTCGTCAATGACCATAGCTTCATCGTCACCGAGCTCTCGACGCTTCACTTGGGCCTCGAACCTCTCTCGTTGGTCGACAGGATCGTTGATCTCGCAAAACGCATTGGCTATTTCCATTCCCGCGATGTAAAGCTCGAAGCGATCTACGAATCTCGCGTCGTCCTGATTCTGCTTCGATAGCGGCGACAGCTCAGTCGGAAACTCCGTGATGAACGTCGGATTGATCAACTTATCCTCGGCGACGTGCTCGAAAATCTCTCCGAGGAGGTGGCCGTAATCCAGCGATTTCAAATGTGAGATTTGAGATTTCAAATCCGCAAGCGTCTCCGCCCAACGCAGTATGCCGTCGCGTGTCGATAAGTCTTCGACCGTCGGGCGAGTGTTGCTGTCCGGCCAATATTGAATGACCGCCTCGCGCATCGTCAGCCGCTTCCACGGCCGCGCGAAGTCGATCTGACCCTCTCCATATTCGACCAGCGTCTTGCCGCATATCTGTTCGCCGAGATTCGAAATCAGCTCTTCAGTCAGCTTTAGCAGATCTTCGTATTCCGAATACGCTTCGTACCACTCGAGCATCGTGAACTCGGGGTTGTGCGAGCGGTCGATTCCTTCGTTTCTAAAGTTGCGATTGATCTCGTAGACCTTTTCGAATCCGCCCACGATCAATCGCTTGAGGTAAAGCTCGGGCGCGATCCTAGCGTACAAGTCGATGTCCAGCGCGTTGTGATGAGTCGTGAAGGGTCTCGCTGCGGCGCCCGTTGGAAGCGAGGTCAACATCGGCGTTTCGACTTCAACGTAACCGCGGTCATCGAAGTAACGGCGAATCGAACGGATGATCTGAGAGCGCGTCTCGAAGACGCGGCGAACTTCGCGGCTGGCGATCAAATCGGCGTAGCGTTGGCGGTAGCGCAGCTCAATGTCATGCAAACCATAATACTTGTCCGGCGGCGGAACGAGAGCCTTCGCAAGAAAGGTAAGCGAGTCGGCATGAATTGACAGTTCGCCCGTGCGAGTTCTAAACAAGCGGCCTTCCGTTCCGATGAAATCGCCGAGATCAAGCAGCTTGAACAGCGACCACGTTCGCTCATCGACTTCGTTCGACTTGATGTAGATTTGAAGGAGGCCGGCGCCGTCACTGAAGCGAATAAACGCCGCCTTGCCCATTTTGTTTACTGCGTGAACGCGGCCGGCAACTCGGACATGCGGGCTCTCGGCTTCGAGTTCCTCGGCAGGTTTGAGAGTGAACCCCTGGACTATCTGACCTATCGTGTGAGTGCGATCGAATTTATGAGGGTAGGGATCGAAGCCGAGTTGGATGATTTCTTCAAGCGAACGCTTCCTCTGTTCGATTTGATCGTTCTCGTCGCTCGCAGGCTCTGGATCTTCGGGCATCGGTTTCTCCGAGTAGCGCCGGTGCGCCGTTTCGTCATTAAGATGGCATCGAATTATAGGAATCGGTTTTGAGGAGTGTCAACGAGAGCGACAAAACGTGAGGAGCTTAACCGAAAAGGGAACTGATGCAGATGTAGTGCGCTGTTGGATGGGCAACGACGCAGATGTAATAGGCGCGGCTCTTGGGAACCCTGCCCAACCATCGTGTGCCGTGCTCGTACCTCCTTGCCAAAATCGGCCGGCTCGGCCGCGAAAAAGTTCGGCGACTTGCAGGCCGAGAACGATGCCGTATTGTCACCTTCGCGCCGCCAGGGATATTTGACGATTCAGCACGCCGCCCTTCTGGACGCGAATCGTATAGCTGTCGATTCGCCCCCAACGAAGCCTCTAATGACGGCCGGACTTCGCAACCTCTTCTTTGGTGTTGTGCGTCTGATGACAACACTTCTTGTGCCAGCGTTCGCCGCTCAACCGGATATGCGTCATCGCCGGCGAAGTGTCTACGCGTCCAACAGGGCTTGAGCCATCGTTAGCATGTCCCTTCGTCTGAGCTTGCCGCAGTCGTGATGATTTGTCGGACCCTGGCAGGGTATCTCGACGTGCATCCACCATCCTTTCAACTTCGGGAAATCCCCCGCCGCGGCGGCAACCCGGCGCGTATTCTTTGCGGTGGCCCAGGGCAACGGCATATCAGCGGCGTTGTCCTTCCACTCATCCTTAGGCACTCTCAAGGGAATGTTGATGTCGTTGCCGACGCAGAAAGCCATGATTGCGACCACTGGCAGCAACACGTCATCTTTTGGGATCCACAAATCGGTAGTCGTCGTACTGTCTTTGCCGCCGCCGGTAAACCCGACCATCTCAATCTGCACCGCAGCCTGCGCGTTTGCTAAGCAGGGTCCAGTACCAACCAGCGCGGCAGCTTGTACATTTAGCGGCCGGCACTGAATGATCTTTCCCTCGCCCACGATGAAGTGCGGTGGGCTGAACTTTCCCTTCAGCGCGGTAAATGACCCTTCAAGCGAACCTGATTCTGTCGTGTGAAGGACGCCAATCTGTGTGTGCGGATTAAGGGCGACGAATGCTTTGCCGCCGGGCCGCGGAATCTCACGCTGGTCGACGGTAAAATCGAAAATCTTCTCTGGCCTGGTGTCCATTTCTTTTTCTCCTTGACGTTATCGGCTGACCACTAACTTCTAAATTTGAGAGGGAGGTCAATACGCTATACCCTCAGCGACGGGGGAGTTCATCTTACAGGTTTTAAGGATACACCGTCAGTGGCAACAAGCAATCCCTGGATGCCATCACCTCTCACACATGTATGTCAATTCCGGCAAAGTATTTCCAGCCGCGTTGGATTTATGTCCTCGGCCTGTTCGAACAAGGCGGAGGATCGGTGTGGGAGGGCTGTCAATGTGTCGTTAGTCTCACTTCGCAAGTGACCTCTGCGAAAGAGTTGGTTTCTTCGGTCCGAGCTCATGGTCCGAGCGCCTCACTTTGATGCTCGGCACGACTTCGCAAAACGCCCTATTGCGTCGAAGTAAGGCTTGCCACCGACGATGTAAGTCGAGTTGTGAGGCGCCCCCTCAACTTCATAAAACTCTTTGGGCTCGGGAGCTGCTTCATAGAGACGACGGCCGAGCTTGTAGGGAATAACTTCGTCGGCCGGACTATGAATGAACAGTTTCGGGCAATGCACGCCGGCGATCTTTGTGATCGAGTCCATCTTTGTATGCAGGAACACAGTTGGGAAAAATGGCAGAACCACTGCGGCCATATCCGCCGCCGACGTGAAGCTCGATTGGACTATCAGTCCCGCCGGTTCAACCTGACAGGCCAGATCGATCGCCGGCGCTCCGCCCAGCGATTTTCCGAAGACGATTATGTGGTCTGGCGAAATGCCGCGCGTTTTTGTCAGATAGTCCCACGCCGCTCGAGCATCCAGATACAAGCCCTTCTCGGTAGGCTTGCCTTCGCTCCTGCCGTAGCCTCGATAGTCGATGATGAACACGTCGACTGGCAGATCCATCATCCCGCGAATCATGTCGTACCGATAAGTGATGTTGCCCGCGTTGCCGTGAAACCACAGCAGTACCATCTCTGTGCGAACCGGCGCCGGCACACCGCCGGTCTTGCGGTGAGGGGAGCAGAACCAGCCGTGAAGCCGCAACGCGTCGCTCGTTTCAAAGTAGCACTCTTCTATCTTTGGGATGATCGTTCCGTCGCGGGCTGAATACGATTCGACATCCCAGACGCCATCCGGGTATTTCGAGGGGAAGTAAATCAATTTGTCTTCGAATGCCATGATCAAGGTTACGATCCCGGCGCAAAGCAACAGAATAATTCGAGCGAGCCGCCAGAGGAAACCGGTATTGAACCAGAAGTCTCTGAGAAATCGAATAAGCACATTGCTCCATGGCAAAGGCATCTCGAACGCACACGCGGGCCGGGACCACTTGTTCCGCTTTCTAGCTAGCGCTGTCCGACAAACTTCAGTTTGTCGTCTGCCCGCCAGCTTCGACAAACTAAAGTTTGTCGGACATCGGATGCGTTGCGGCGTCGTGTGTATCGTGGTTCAATCGACACGATGACCAAGATCATGAGCATCGATGCTCTGATAAAAGAAAGGCAACACCTCCGCGGAGAAGGGAAGCGACTGGTGTTTACCAACGGTTGCTTTGATCTGCTTCATCCGGGGCACGTCAGTTACTTGAGCCGGGCTCGTTCACTCGGCGATGCCTTGGTTGTGGCGTTGAACAGCGATCGTTCGGTTCGCTCTATCAAAGGGGAGGGCCGGCCGATCTTGAATCAGCAGGAACGCGCCGAAGTGATCGCGGCGCTTGAGGCGGTTGATTACGTGACGATCTTCGACGACGAAACACCACGCGAGTTGATAGCAGCCGTTTTGCCCGATGTTCTTGTCAAAGGCGGCGATTGGGCGGTTGATGAAATCGTCGGACGTGAAGAAGTCGAAGCCGCAGGCGGCCGGGTTCTGTCGCTGCCCTATATTGAAGGATCGTCCACCACGGACATCATTGAGCGAATCAAGAACCTGCCACTCTAGTCAAGCAGTTAACCTGTAAGGGCGTCCCACCTTAGAAACCACCCGACGCCGCGAGCTTTGCGGTACTTTGCGAGCTTTGCGCAAGGAATCTGGTCGAGAAAGAGAAATACGTTGAACGCAAAGCTCGCAAAGTACCGCAAAGCTCGCAAAGTACCGCAAAGCTCGCAAAGTACCGCAAAGCTCGCAAAGTACCGCAAAGCTCACAAAGTACCGATTTTGATTCCTACTCCTTAACCGCTGCCAATTTCTTCTTCAGCCTTGCCGTCTCCGTGGGCTCGCTGGAAAGCGACAGCGCTCGCTGGTATGCGGCGCGTGCCTGGTCGGGTTTTCCCCAACCTCCGTAGAGATCCCCGAGGTGCTCCTGAACTTCGGCGACATCGGGGAGTTGCCGGGCTGTTTCGAGAAGCGGTTGCTCCGCCTCAGCGTATTTTCCGAGCTTGTAATAAGCGCGACCCAGACTATCAAGGTAGGCTGGATTACCCGGCTCGACCGACACAGCCCTTTGAATCAACTCGAGCGCTTCCTCCAGCCTTTCTCCTCGCTCGACCATCGCGTAGCCGATGTTGTTCAACACCAACGCGTTGTTGGGTTCAAGCTCGAGCGCTTTGCGATCTTCCTTTTCGGACTCAGCGAGTTTGCCCTGGTGTTCCAGCGCTACAGCGAGCGCGATGCGCGCATTCGTGTTTCTTGGCGCAAGCTCAACAACGCTGCGAAGCAATGTTTCCGCTTCCAGGTCCTTTCTCTGTTTGGAAAGAACTGACGCAAGTCTCAGTCGAGCTTCGACCGAGCCGTTAGTGGCCCGCATTACTTCCCGGTAGGCCTTTTCCGCGTCGGCCAGTCTTCCAAGACCCGCGTAGTTGTCACCCAACGAAGTGGTCAAGGTCTCGTCATTCGGCAGCATTGTGAGCCCGGCATTAAGAACGTCGATAGCCTCCTGATAGCGCCCCATCTCGAAATAGCAGCGCGCGACGTGGCAGTAGGCATCGAGCATTCGGGGCTCGATCTCTATTGCCTTCCTGCCCGCCTGAATCGATTCGCTATATCGCCGAAGTTGCTTCAGTGTCTGGGAGATCTCGGTATATATGACTTCGGGCCGCGAGTAAGGAGGGTCCACTTCCAGCGACTGCCTGTATTCGCCAAGCGCCTCTTCCAAACGCCGGATGTTCGCGTAAGCTGCGCCGAGATAATAGTGGGCTGGCGCAAACCGCGGCCTAAGTCGTATGGCTTCCTTCAAAGCCGCCACCGCTTCGTCATAACGGCGCAGGTTCATAAGCATCCAACCGAGCACGGTTCGGGCTCCGGCATCTTCGGGGCTCAGTTCTATCAGGCGGTTTTGTATTTCGACAGCTTCGGTGAAACGCTTTCGTTGGCGTAGCGCCGAGCTGAGTCTGTCGAGCAGCAACACTGAATTGGGAACCGCGACCAGCGCGCTCTTGTAGGCGAGTATCTCTTCCTCGTATCGGCCAACGCCCTTGTACGCCAGGCCGAGTTGCGAATGCGCGAGTTCATAGTTGGGTTTTAGACGGATCGCCTCCTTGAAGGAATCTATGGCTTCTTCAAGCCGCGATCCGCGCCCGTACGCCTGGCCCAAAAGGAAGTGCGCTTCGGCCGATTGAGGATTACTATCAACCGCTTCTTTCGCGAATTTTATTGTCTGGTCGTCCGTTTGCCGCCGCAGGGTCGGCGCCTGGTTCTGTCGGGGTTCGTCTGCCAGCATCGAAGCGCATAAGAATACGCCAACGGCGACTGTCATCAGATATGATGTGAGACGAGGTCTGAATGCCATGTATGTTCTCCCTACCTCAACGCGAAAGGAATTTGATTGATTCGCCTACTTCTTCACGTCCCCCGACAATTTAGCCTTGATTCTCATTGACTGCGCAGTCGAAGTCGAAAGCGAAAGCGCCTTCGTCCATGCCGCTCGAGCCTGCTCAGGCTTTCTCATTCGATCGTAGACGTCACCGAGGTGTTCATGCACAGTCGCGGATGCTGATCCTATCTGTACGGCCTGGCCGAGATACCGCTCGGCATCATCGAGCTTCCCCTGTTTGAAGTAAGCCCAACCAAGACTATCCAGGAACGACGCGTTCTTTGGTTCGGCCTTGACCGCCCTTTGAATCAACGCCACCGCCTCTTCGAGGTGATCGTCGTGCTCAACCATGTGGTAGCCAAGATCATTTAGCGCCAGCGCGTTGTTTGGATCGGTTTGCAATGCCTTCTTCAACAAGGTTACTGCGTCGTTGTGGTGGTCCAGGTGTTCGAGGAACGAAGCAACAACGACGCTCGGGTTCGCGTTCAACGGCATTCGCGACGACACAGGTTTCAGCACACTCTCGATGTCGCTGTTCTTACTGTTCGCATACAGCACCGCCGCCAGGCCAATGTACCCGGCGGGGTTCTCCGGGGCCAGCTTGATTGTCTCGCGATACTCCTTTTCGGCTTCCGCCATACGGCCGAGGTGCAGATACGCTTCTGCCAGGGAGTTGTGAAAGACTGCACTCCTGGAATCGAGCTGGATCGCTTTGTTGAGAGCCTCAACCGCCTCGGCGTACCGGCTCAAATTGTGATAGCCCAGGCCCAGTTCCCATTGTGAAGTTGCATATCGCGGATTGAGCGCGATCGACCGCTTCAGTTCCTCGACTGCTTCATCGGACCGCCCAGACCGCAGAAGCGCGGCGCCTATCTCGCGACGAACCTTGTATGCCTGATCGTAGGCCGCGTCGGCGCTCAACGCCTGCTTATAGGCTTCAATCGCATCATCATACTTCTTCAGGTTCAGATAGGCCGCGCCGAGGTTGTGATACCCGAGAGGATTGCCAGGGCGCAGTCGAATGGCTTCCTGAAAAGCCGGTATCGCGTCCTGATAGTGATTTGCCCGAAACAGGTCCCAGCCAAGATCGATGTACTCGGCGGCATTGTTTGGTTTGATCGCCAGGATTCTTCGATGAACATCGGCCGCTTCAAGATAACGTTCGGTCTCGCGCAACGATAACGCGAGCGATTTGAGAAGCTCGACGTCGTTGGGCAATGCCTGCACCGCATCCCGGTAAGTCGCGATTTCCTCGTCGCGTTTTCTCAGTTCCTTGTAAGCTGAAGCAAGACCCTGATACGCCTCTTTGTAGTCGGGCTTTAGTTGGATGGCTCGCCTGTATGACTCAATCGCCTCCTCGTACTTGTCTTCATCGGAATAGGCGTCGGCTAAATTGAAGTGAGCTTCGGGTGAGTAAGAATTCTCAGCAACGGCTTTCTTTGCTTCTTCGAGTTCGCTGACTGTCGGGTCTTTCTTCGCGGACTCCCTCCCGAATCCTGATTCCGGGGAACGAGGTTCGTCTCCGAGATTGAAGTTGAAGGTAATGGTGCCGATGACCTTTACCGGAACGCCATCGAGTTTAGTTTGCTGAAACGTCCAGCCCTTTGCCGCCTTCGCCGCCGAGTCTTTCAAAAGCGGATGACCTGAAATCACTCGCGTGGCGATCACGTTCCCGATCTCGTCTACGGTCACTTCTACAACTACGCTTCCACTAACTCGAGCCGCCTTCGCGAGCGGCGGATAACTGGGTTCTACGCGATTGATTGCGGATGCTTGAAGCACACCGCCCGATTTGCGGATTGTCCCAGGCGTGTCGTTCTGAACTACTTGCGCCAGTCCGGACGGGGCGAAGACAATAATTGCCAGCGTAACTAACATTATCTTTCGAAGAAGTAGTCTCGATCTCATACTTCAACCTCCGGCTAATAAGCGTGGGAACGGTTCGAGCGCGACGGGCAGCATTGTATCACCAAACTGCAACTTGCGTAGCCCGGTTCTTGGAGGAGGCGCGTACGTCAGGTGTGATTGACCTGAGCCGGGAACCGCCCGCGACTCTTCGCCGGAAAAGAAGTGTCCTGAGAATTCCCTGGAACCCCGTAGGGGTAGAATGTTTATAGTGGCGAGCTCCATATGTTGCCAACCCCGTAGGGGTGAAATGTTCCTGCGCTCAACTCTATGCCGCTCCTAACGGAGCTAGGAAGTCCGTCGGCGTCCGTAACTCCTCAGAAGCTCTGGATGGCGGAGGATGATACTGCAAGTACACAGATAACTTCCTGAGCTGGGAGAAGCTCCGCACAGATGAAAACTACAAGATAGTTGCAAGCGTTTCAGGCTGCGTTGATCT
>DATNBZ010000225.1:0-4466 GCA_035607285.1 Blastocatellia bacterium
AACGAGCAGGGGTTGATCGTGGAGCGCACTATTGCCATGCGGCCGTTTCCCGCGGTGAAACTATTCCGTGACGCCATGCACGCATCGCTCAAGGACAAGCTGCCGCCCGATGTTTGGGACTACCCAAACGCCGTAGGACTCGGGGACCAGGAGGAATTTACTTATGCCCATCAAAGCCAACGTGCTCCCCCAATATCTCGGTAGCGGCGATCCCGCTCTCAAAGGCTACTACCCGCCGTGGCTCGACAACATGGCCGACGACGCAACCGTGGAGGGCTCGATGTTGGACGGCGCCGTGCAGGGCGCGGAGGCCGTCCGGTCAGTCGTGCTCACTATCCGCTCGCTGTATGACCGCCAGGAGCACAAGTTCGCTGGCCCTTACAGCAACGGCTTCCTCGAGGACTACGTCGCTGAGGTCCATGGCGAGCCTATCGGCTGTGTCGTCCTGGTCAACTATAACGCCGCCGGGCAGACCCAGCACGTCGTGGCGAGTTACCGGCCACGCAGCTCGCTGCTGCTTTTTTCCCGTCTGCTGGCTGAGAAGTTCGCCGGCACCCCTATTGCCGAGCACTTCGCCGGGCAGTCCTGAAACCGGCCGAAATGATCCGCTCTGATGAGAACGCGGACGCGATCGCCGAGGCGGTCATCGAGACGTTCTCGATAGGGACGGACGCGCGGTTGAATATCCAACCGTCGAGTTAGATAAGGGAGGGGGAAAATGAAGAGTCCCATTCTGGTCACCGGCGCGGCGGGCCGGGTCGGCGCAGTAGGTCGCACGGTAACCGAACTGCTCTTGAAGCAAGGCAAAGCGGTGCGCGCGATGGTCCGAATTGAAGATGAACGCGCGCAGGCGTTGCGCGACATGGGCGCGGAGGTCGTGGTGGGCGATCTGCTCGATCTCGATTCGATGCATCGGGTGATTGCCGGCTGCGAGACCATGTACTTCGGCATGTCCGTTTCGGATACCTATTTGGCTGCGACGGTCAATACGGCGGCGGTGGCGAAGCATCACGGCGTTAAG
This sequence comes from Blastocatellia bacterium, assembly GCA_035607285.1. Lineage (GTDB taxonomy): Bacteria > Acidobacteriota > Blastocatellia > UBA7656 > UBA7656 > Onstottus_A. The sequence goes on from DATNBZ010000225.1 coordinate 1,022, forward strand.
GCGTTCATTAATATGTCGCAGATGACTGTCTCACAGATGAGCATTACCGAAACCACCGCGAGCCCGCAGCACAAGCTACAGTGGCTCTCCGAGCAGGCGCTGAACTGGTCCGGTCTGCCGGTCGTGCACGTGAGGCCGACAGTGCTGCTCGAAGGCTTCTTCCTGATTCTTACGCCCGATTCGGTGAGGGAATCAAATCAGATCAGACTACCGTTCGGCGAGGGCAAGACTTCGCCGATCGCAGTGGAAGATGTCGCACGGGTTATTGCCGCGCTGCTCACCGATCCGCAGCCGCACATCGGTAAGATCTATCACCTGACCGGTCCGCAGTCCGAGAGCATGCATTTCTATGCACGGGAGTATTCGAAGGCGCTTGGCCGCACGATCACTTATCAGGACATTCCGGTTGAGCCGTGGCGGGACTCTCTGCTCAAACTCGGCTTGCCGCTTCACCTGGTGAACCACCTCGCGACAATGGCCGATCTGCACCGCGCGGGACGCTACGACCGGATGTCGGACGACGTGCTCACGCTAACGGGGCAAGGGCCGCTGAGCGTGCAGGAGTTAGTCAGGAAGAACGCTGCGACATTCACTGCGTCGGCAAAGGAGGCCTGAGTGGTTGCGTACGCCGTTGCGACCGATCGGTTCAACGCGCATCGCAGGCTTGAGAATAGGCGGAAAAAAACATGGCTAATCTGAAGTTTGACAACGAGATCACTGCACTTCTCATCATCGATCCGTACAACGATTTCATTTCCGAGGGAGGCAAGCTCTGGGATCGTCTCAAAGGTGTTGCAGAAGCCAATGGGTGCATTCCGCATATGCTGCAGGTCCTCAATGCTGCGCGGAAGGCGAAGCTTCGCGTTTTCTATGCGCTGCATCGTCAATACCGTCCGGGCGACTACGAGACCTGGAAATACCTGGCGCCTATCCAGAAGAGAGGCTGGTTGAGTAAGACCTTCGAACACGGCACGTGGGGCGGTGAGATCCGCAGCGAATTCGCGCCTCAGCGAGGCGATATCGTCGCCCTCGAGCATTGGTGTTCAAGCGGCTTTGCAAATACCGACTTGGATTTGCAGCTCAAGAAGCACGGCCTTCACAAGCTGATCGTCATCGGGCTTATTGCGCATACTTGCGTCGAGGCAACTGTTCGTTTTGCCGCTGAGCTTGGCTACGAAGTAACGGTGGTGAGAGACGCGACTGCGGATTACTCGGATGAAGAGATGCACGCAGCTCTCGACATCAACATACCGAACTACGCCGTTGCCGTTGTGAGCGCAAGTGAGATCGTTGAATCAGTCTCTTCGCTCTAAGCCTGCGCCATGCGGTGTCCAGTAAGCACACGCCAAGTTGAGAGCCCGTAGGAGGACTTATGGAAACGGTGAGCCTCGCAATAGCAACATTGAAGCTCGCAGCGGCAAAGCTGAGCGGCATGAAGACAGCGTCTCTTCTGTCGTTTATTGCGGGTGGCGCAGTGACGCTCGGTTTCAGCAACACTGGTGGATCAAGTTCCTCGCATCACGTCTACGAACTGCGCCTGTATCACGTTAATGAGGGCAAAATGGACGCCCTAAAAGCTCGCTTTGGCGATCACACCGACGCAATTTTCAAGCGACACAACATGAAGAGCATTGGCTATTGGGTTCCAGAAGACGCGCCGTATTCGCAGAACCTCTTCGTGTACATTCTGGAGCATCCGAGCCGTGAGGAAGCCGGGAGGAATTGGGCCGCCTTCCAAGCGGACCCGGAGTGGATAAAGGTGAAGGCCGAGACGGAGACCCAGGGACCACTGGCGAATCATATCGACAGCTATTTCATGGATCCGACCAGCTTTTCGGCACTGAAGTAAGAAAAGGAAAAGCCGAAGCCGGAAATCAACGTCTTCATCGCACGCCGGCGCGGCAGTTCTTTTACTTGATCTCACAATGGGAGTTCAGAGAAAGGAGTTACGTCAATGACAAAAAACTCAAGCGGTGAACCGGTTGATATGAAGCTCGAAGTCGTGGTGCTTGGCGTTTCCGACGTCGACCGCGCAAAGGCGTTCTACGAGAATCTCGGCTGGCGGCTCGACGCCGACTTCGCGACGGGCGACTTTCACGTCGTGCAGATGACGCCGCACAACTCGGAAGCCTCGATCATCTTCGGCAAGGGAATCACGTCGCCCAGGCCTGGCTCAGCGGACAGCCTGGTCCTCGCCGTGGACGACATCGCCGCCGCCCGCGAAGACTTACTTGCCCGCAGTGTTGACGTAAGCGAGGTCTTCCACTTTGCAGGCGGACCATTCAACAATACCGCGGAGAAGCCGCGCGTCGCCGGGCGCGACCCTGAAGGTCGTTCCTATTACTCGTTTGCCTCGTTCGAGGATCCCGACGGGAACGGCTGGCTGCTCCAGGAGATCCAGACGCGGCTTCCTGGCCGCGGATGGAAGCTCACCATTGACGTGCCAACACTCGCCGACCTTCTGCACGAAACCGAGCAGCATCATGGCTCCTACGAGCAGTCGCACGCCGAGCATCACTGGTGGGACTGGTATGCGCCCTATCTGAGCGCGCGTCAGAACGGCAACAGTCCGGAGGATGCGGCAGCGGAGGCTGATCGTTATATGAATGAGGTCCTTCATGTCCTTCCGCGATGAAGCCGTTTTGCTGTCCGAACGTTTGAGGGAACTCGAAAGTAGAGATGCTTAGCATCCGACAATTTCGCGAGTGAATGTGCGATTGGAAAAAGCAGCCGCCTTGCGCTTGACGGACGAGTGATGACGATACGAATTCAGCAAACAACAGAAGGTCAGTGCACGATCCTTCGGCTGTCTGGCGAACTGGTTTCATCACAACGTGAAGCCTTGCTCGAAGAAATAGAGAGTAACAACAACACCATCGCATTGGATCTCGAGGAAGTAACACTTGTCGATCTCGACATCGTGCAACTGCTGGCGCGATGCGAAGCAAAGGGTGTAGAGCTGCTTAATTGCCCGCCCTACATCCGTGAATGGATATCGAGAGAAACCAGCAGAGCAAACAGTGGAGAAGAAGAATCGGTACGCATGTGAATTTGAAGTTCGGAAGGAGAATCTAACGCAATGAAAATGAAAGCAGCGCAGATAAGCAAAGCAAAGGGAGATTGGGAATTAGTCGAGCGCGATATCCCTGAGCCGGGAGCGGGACAAGTTCGCGTGAAGATAGAAGCGTGCGGCATCTGCCACAGTGATGCTCTTGTCAAAGAAGGTCAGTGGCCGGGGCTTCAATATCCGCGCATCCCGGGTCACGAAGTCGCCGGACGCATCGACGCACTCGGCGAAACCGTCACCGCGTGGAAGACCGGGCAACGAGTCGGCGTAGGCTGGCACGGCGGACACTGTTTCGTCTGCGAACCATGCCGGCGCGGCGACTTCGCGATGTGCATCAATCGCAAGGTGACCGGCATCGATTTCGATGGAGGCTACGCT
>DATNBZ010000253.1:0-22701 GCA_035607285.1 Blastocatellia bacterium
GATTGCTGACCGCGCTCTTCCAGATCAGACACCAGCGCGTAAGTCAGACCCCGGTCGGACCATGAAATAACCTTCAACCCGTTAATCGCGTCGTAGTGGAACGTTATTCCATTCGATACTATCTGCTCTCCACCTGACGGCCGCGCAACTGCGTCTGATGTCATGACCAGGCTGATCGGTCGCTTGCGCATCGAATAGGCGACGTACGCCGCATAGTCGGTCTTGTACCCAACCAATCGCGCCCCTTCGAGCTCATACAGTTTTTCCTGCCCCGACGATTCCTGATAATTTGGAAGCGTCACTCGAAACGGCACCTTGCCGGCAAACCAATTGGAAATCTCTTCCGGAGCGTCGGCGGTTGTCTCGAGTGGAAGCTGCCCACGCAGGTGACGCTGGTGATTGTTGACCGCCATCATCGCAAAGTCGGACGGAGGACTTGGTTCGGCGTTACCCTTTTTCGCTGCGTACCATACGCCAACCAACAGAACGATCGTTACCAATCCGATAACCAGGAGTGCGCCGCGGGAGCCGATTAGCTCAGTTGTTGAAGCGCCAAACTTCGACATCGTGCGCATGATTCGAACGCGGAGTTCAGCCGGCGCACTGTATGCTGGAGGACCATTGCTCAATATTCTCTCGACTTGCGCTCGAAGCTCGGGCGGAGCCGGATTCAGGGGCTTGAACCCCCGAAGTGCAGTGAGAAAGCGCCGCTCGTTCTCAAAAAGTTCGCGGCAGCCCTCGCACTCCGTCAGGTGCGCCTCGAGCGCCTTCACTTCGCTCGACTGTAATTCGTCATCCAGAAAAAAGACCATTTGGGTCCGGATGTTATCGCACTGATTCATAGTCTAATTCACCTGCGCTGTTCTCGCGGAAGGCGTACGCAAGTCTCCAAGCAATCGCCTCAGCTTTTCTCTCGCGCGCCCGAGCCGCGACATCACCGTCCCGGCCGGACACTCGAGTATGGCTGCAATTTGCTGGTAGCTGAATCCCTCCAGGTCCCGAAGCACAATAATCTCGCGATACAGATGCGGCAGCCGCCCGATTGCGGCGCGTACCTCTTCGCGTTCCAGCTTGCTCACGTAGAGAGCATGCGGATCGTTGGATACTCGATCAAGCCACTGGGCTCGATTCCCTTCCTCCGCATCGAGCTCGACGAACTGCGGTCCGCTGCGAACGTGCCGTAGCTGGTTGAGCCAGATGTTGCGCATGATCGCGAACAGCCAGCTCTTCAAGTTGCTGTCCGGCATCAAGCTCCCAAAAGCCCGAACGGCCCTTAGATAGGTTTCTTGCACGAGGTCTTCAGCTTCAGCCCGGTCACGGGTCAACACCATCGCAAAACCGTAGAGCGCATCGAGGTGCTCGAGCGCTGCCCCACTAAACCCTGTATTGCGAGTGCTCGCTTCTCCCATTCCGAACCTGCCAAACCTTGCGGCTCTCAAGGATAACACTCCAGTTGAAAATCTATTCCACAACGATTTCCAAAAAGCCGCGAGTCGAGATGGAATAAGCATCCACCTCGCGTGTTATTACATACGGGCTGGAGTGGAAGCCTTTTGTATCCCACAAAACCGCTCTGGCCCTGCATACTAAACCGCGGCTTCGTTGCAATGGACACCCTCCCTCATTGTGTGGGGTAGTTAATCGCACCTAACGGGCTGTACATCTTCGGATTTCCCCGTCATGATCACGTCCGTAAGATTCAACACCCTTACAATTCAAGTTCAGTGGAGGATAAAACAAATGGCAACGATTCAAAACAATAGAGCTGAAGCGAAGTTAAGTGCAAAGGAACTGGCGGGCGCCAAGGGGGTGCTCTCGCTGAAAAGCCTGATCGGCAGTTGGAACAACTGCGACAAGAACACTCGAGGCCTGGTGCGCGTCGTGCTCGGCGCCAAGGGAAGCACGTTGACCGTTCACGGATTCGGCGCCTGTGTGCCTACGCCGTGCGACTGGGGTGTCGTCGAAGGGATCGCTTACGGCGATAGCGTGGTCGCGACGGAGGCAATCGCCTTTACCGCCCGCTATGATTTCGGCTTCGCGGAAACCATTATGACGGGTCGCCTCGACAGCGGCACGTTGATAGTTGACACGTTCGACAAATTCAAGGACGGAAGCGGTCGTTCCAATTACTGCGCGCGGGTCTATCTCTGCCGGGGCTAAGCTCGCGAGTTTTTAATTCGACTCGCTTGCTTTCCCATCGCGCCTTCTTAGTCTTTGGGTGAGTCCGGGGCGGCCGTTCGTGGCCGTCCCAACCTTTTGGGATTGAGCTTTGGTTCTTAGAACTCGAGCGGCATGCCCACATATCAAACCTTCCGTTCAAGTGTATTGCCTCGCCTGCGCCTAACGTGAGCCGTCAGCGGGCCGCGTCAGATTTTCGGCATACGCAGCTCGGTAGAGACTCCGTGAAAAGTTCGTAGTTCGGCCTTCAGGCGGAAGTTCGTATTCAGCGCAAAATACAAACTACGAACTTCCGCCTGAAGGCCGGACTACGAGCTTGTCAGGCCGGCGGCTCGCCGCCCTCCAGCTCGAGCGAAGAGAACGCACTGATCGTGACGTAGTATCCGTCGGGATCCCGTAGCGAGAACTCCTCTGTTCGAGTATTCGGGTTCGTGTGCGGCTCTTCTTCGAGCCTAGCTACAAGTGCGCGTGCCCTTTTCAGCGCCATATCGAAATCGTCGACGCGAAAGAACAAGAGAAGCCCGTTGCCAGGTGTCGCCTCCTGCGGGCTCATCAACGACGGATGCTCGTGCGCGCCCCACTGGTGGAGGCAGAGCAGGACGGTTCCATCCGAATCGAGGATCTGACCAAAGTCGGCATGGCCCGGTTGTGTCTCGGGTTGGCCGAAGAGCGACTGGTACCATTTGAAGCTGGATGGCACATCGCTTACGCCGATGATCGTCCATGTGCGTTTCATGACATTTCTCCCGCCGGCCTAAGGATTACCCATTCACAATCGCTGAGCTTGTAGTCGTCGCGAAGAGATCACACGTCGTTTTATCTCTCGTTGATTGACCCGATTCCCACTGCCTTCCGGTTTACGGATTTTGGCTTTCCATAGTAGTTGATTTCACCTACGCCAACCGCCGATGCATCCAATTGCCCTGTAGCGTATATATCTACACTGCCTACTCCGGTTGAATTCACTTTGGCGTCGACGGCATGTAAGTTCTTCGCGTCCACACTTCCCGCGCCAGATAAGGTTATGTCCGCTTCCTTTGTTTCACCGGAAGCGCTGATGCTTCCGGCGCCGCTCATGACTATTTCAAGTTTGTCATTCTTTATGTTTGCCAGATTCGCTTCACCCGCCCCGGCGAAGACAAACTTCTTTAGATCGGGGGTTGATATGACGATCTCCAGCTTGTCCTTCGGGTCGTATGTCTCTGTCGATCTGATCACCAGAGTATTGTTCTTAACTTCGGTAGTAATCAGTGGAACGATGTTATCGTCGCCGGTGATCTCGAGACTCGCCTGTGCCTGGGATTTCACCTGAATCGTCCCGGGACAGCCCACGTCCAGCGAATCAAATGAAGCAAGCGATCTCTTCTCGGTCTTAACATTCCCGCTTCCTTTGACTTTGTTAAAGGAAGCGTGGAGGCCGCAGCCGGTCAATCCGATGACTAATCCAATGCCGAGCAATGCAATTGTCTTCATGGGGTCGTCCTCTCTCTCTTGTGTGTAGGATCAGGTTTGTATCAGCGAGCCTCAATCGTTTCCGCCCGGTGCAGCGTTTGAGCCAGTCCTGTAACTCACGTGACTTGTCATGAACCATTCGTTTCTTCCGAGATTGTCATCGTAAAACCGGTTGAGCATCATCACGTCAAGTCTTCGCGCAGTCAACAGTCCTCGCTCCATCGCATCATCGATAAGCGCCTCGACACATGGCCGGGCGCCGGTCACCTGCCTGCGGGCGGCAATAGCCTCTTCAAATTCGTCAGCCAGCGCTCTCAATTCATCGATGAAGGTCTCGCGCATGCAGTACTTGAGAAACTCATCACGCAGCGGTATCGCATCTTCGGCAAAGACTCGCGCCGCAAGCAATATCTTCGCATCATCGCGGGTCCAGGGCGTGCGGAACTTGTCATCAGGAATCTGCCTGTGCATCGCAATAGCCTGTGCCGTCATGTCGATGTAATTCATTTCTCTTATCAGTATTTCCTTGAGAACGGCTCTCGAAAGGATTTGTGGCCAGGTGGTCAGTCCGATTGGACGCCGTTTCCTCCTCAGCCTGTCGATTTCGTCAACCGACGCGCGCACGATGGCAAACTGTTGGCCCGCAAAACTGGTTCTCACAAAGTAGTTGACATAAGTCCGACCAAAGCGATCTATGCGGGTCAGCAAACCTAAAAACGCGTTGAATCGATCATCGCCTTGATAATCCATGGATGTTGTCCTCCTGTGCTTCGCTCAGCTTACATTTGATTGATTGACTGGAATTCTCAGCGCAAAGACGCAAAGAACCGCAAAGCTCGCAAAGTTGCGTCTTATCGTGGTTCGGTCCAGCCGTGGGATCCATTACTCTCGTTGTTCGGGTGCAGGATGACCACTGGTATATCCCTATTCGTTATCTCTTGATATTTTTCGTAGCCGGGATACATCGCAACAAGTGATGGCCAGAGCCTGCGCTTTTCCTCCGCGCTGGCTCTTTCAGCCCTGACGCGCTGCTTAGTTTCTCTTACCTGAATTCGAGCGTCCGGGTTTGCTTGCAGATTGAGCCACCAGGTCGGATGCCGCGTCGCTCCGCCGTTCGAGGCAACAAGCACCACGTCGTTTCCATCCGCCAAATATAGCAGCGGTACTGTTCGTAGCTTGTTGGTCTTGCGCCCTCTTGTTGTGAGCAGGAGCACCGGGGAATTCATCATCCTTCCGCCAATAGCGCCATTGGTATTCGCATAAACAAATGTGTGAAGTGAAGTCAAACAATTCTGCAGAGCAGCGGAGAGCTTGGAAGGGCGGCGACCAACCGTTTCTTCGGCGTTAGTTGCGTCCATGACGTCACCTGCGAAGAGGCAAGATATAGCCTTCTGCTGATTACTTCAGTGTATCAATTTGCTATCTTTTTCGATCTCCCCCGTCCAGCGGTTTCTGCCTTCCCAGAACGGACACTCAGGACAACTCGTTCCCTCTGGATAATCTATCCCTTCTTCATGTGGACATCCGATTATTCTATCGGTCGTCGCTACGCTCAGAGCTTTGTGGCGCCGTATGAAGTCCAGTACCTGCTTGATTATCTGTTCATCGAATCTCAGGTCAGTCTGGTCAGAATGCCATCGTTGCAACGGGTCCGGGTCAGCCCGTTCTTCGTTGATAATGCCAACGGCCACTTTGGTGGCTCTCTTGTCATCAGGACCATAGAAAGCGACAGTTGCGACAGGATAACCCCGGAAGCCTCTCCGGGATTTCTTGGTTAGTGCGTTTGGTTTACTTTTGATCTTCATTTCGTGGACCTCTGATGGGGTTTTTGAAGCTTCGAGAAAGATTATTCTATCAAAGCAAGCTTGGCGGAAGTCTAGCTCATCATGACGCACACTCGATATAACTTCGGATCGGGGTCGGGCGCGCAAATTGCAATTCGCTCGTGTGACCTTTTGCTTGTTCGCAAAACTACGTAAAGCGTGGCCGTGAATTGCAATGCACGCCTGATCCCATTTCTTGGCGGGACCCACTGAACTGACCGCCATTCTCATTGCGTTACGGGCAGTTCGCGTAGGGCGGAGGTCCGACCTGATTCGCCCGGTTCTGCAGCGCGAGCCGGTACTGCGCAAGGATCGCGTTCGAAGCCGCATACGTCGGATCGGTGCCGCCGCCATGCCAGAACTGAGAAGCATCGGTATGCGTCAAGGTCGCGTTAGGATTCCCTTGCACACCCTTCCACGTGGACTCCGACACGGGCGTGGTGAACAGCGACGGATCGATCACCATGCGCCGGGTCTGGAAAAGCTTCGGGCCGCGGACGCAAAGCGTTGGCGCGACATGCCATCCCCACTCGACATAACACTGTGGGTTGTTCCTGGTGTTCACATGCAGAAGAGGCCCGCTGTGGTCGATCCACACCTTTCTCGGCGACAGCCCCATATTGATCATCAGCCGGCACATCTCGTGGGCGCGCGCCCAGCAACCATCGTCCGGATAGAGAAACGGAATGCACGGCGCCGGGACCGTAAGCGGATTGCAGCTCGTGGCAGCCATCGCGTCGAAGACCTGCTGAGCCTTCGTCTTCGACAGGCAACAGAACCACCACCACGGCCAGCAAATCCACCGCCAGATCAGTGGCAGGGGTTTCGGCTCACGTAGTGCGACTGGAGGAAAAGGGGGCAGCAGCCCCTCCGGGGCGGACGGGAACTCGCGAACGTCGATAATATTGTGCGCGTCGTCTTCCGAGACTATGACTGGCGCGCCGCTTTTCAGGGCCTCGCGCAATTGCCGCTCAAGATCGGCCGAATCGGGCTGGCCAAGCGGCAGCACGTGGCGCCCATGCGAACGATCCAATTCGACATCGAGCGCACCTTCACTCGATGTAATACTGATCACTCGAGCAATATGAGGAATGAGCAACCGGGTGATCGCCTCGGTCGCGGGATCGACCTCCAGATAAACCGGGAGGCCCTGCTTGCTCAACCCATCCAGAACCTGTGCGAAACCAGCCGAGCGAGCATTGGCAGGATCCAGGCGCACACGGCGCCCGCCCTCGAGTTCCACCGACACACCGCGTTCGCCGCGGAGCATTTCGCCAGGCGCGCGGTCGAGCGGCGGATCGAGGCGTATGGTGCGTGAGACGACTGCATTTTGATTGGGCATTTCAACCTCCTGAGGTCAGGGCCGAGTATTAGATTTCAATACTCGTCGACCATTTGGTTATTCGGATGTTGAGCGTGAGCAGCCTTACTAAGGCGGGTTGAATATTACCGCCAGTAGCTCGCCCGTACAAGACGCATGTGTCCAGGTCGAGCAATACTGACGAGCAGCTCCGCTATTTAGCCGTAGAGGCTTTGTGGATTCGTTTTGTCGAATCGCTATGGTAGGTTAGCGAAGTGCGAACGATAGTTTTCTATCGGACTGAATCCGGCGGCTCACCCATCCAGAGTTTTCTTGATCCATTACCTGCCAAGCACGCACAACGAGTCGCGTGGGTTTTGCGACTCATCGAACATATTGACGTCGTTCCGGCGCAATACTTCAAGAAGCTGCCCGGCACAAGGGACCTTTGGGAAGTGCGAGTGCAGTCTGGAGGAAACGCGATTCGGCTGCTATGGACTACTCGATCACCTTTCCTTTGTCTCCCGGCAGCAACATCTGGCGATGCACCCACAACGGGGCGTTGCCGTTCGATAGCAATCGGTCGTGGAATTCCTGAAGGGTGAATTGATCTTTTCTTTCGCGCTTGTAGTCGTCTCGCAATTTCAATATCGCCAGCTTGCCAACCGTATACACAAGATAGGTCGGATCGAACGTTCCGCGTTCGGCTTCGATGCGCGCAGGCGTTTCGCCCATGTACCCGTTATCCATGAAGAAGCGCGTGCCCTGATCGACGGTCATGCCAAGAGTGTGTTCTCGAATACCTACCTCGAAGCGGCACAACCGGAGAAGCGCGTCCGCCAACTGGCCCATCCTTATCTTCGGATCGCCTCCGCCGAAGCCTTCATCGATCATCATCTGTTCAGTGTAGTGAGCCCACCCTTCGACAAAGCTGTTAGGCGCCAGCGCCGCGTCTCTGCGAACCGCCGACCCGACCTGCTTGAGAAACACGCCCTGCACAAAGTGGCCGGGGTAGACCTCGTGAATCGATGTCGTCCACAACTGCGGATAGTTTATCGAGCCTAGATATTCTTCCTTCTGTTTATCATTCCATTTCGGGTCGACATCGGTGATCAGGTAGCGGGCCGGCAGCGATGTTCTTTCAAACGGGCCCGGCGTCCACATGCTCGCGGTAGACCAGCGCATGAAGTCCGGCGTCGGGGCGACTACCGGAGCCGCAGCCGAAGGCAGCGTGACGATCCTTTTTTCTTCGATGAATTTCACCAGCGCATCGAGTTGCTTCTGCGCGTCTTCAACAAGCTTGCCTGCTTTAGGATGATCGCGCTGCACGTCGCCCCACACCGACATCGGATTGCGTTTTGGGTCGATGAGCGCCGCCGTCTTTCTAAAGTCAGACTGTGCTCTCGCAAGCTCGCGGTCGGCGATCTTCAGCAGTTTGTCCACCGGGATCTCGATACCCTCATCGAACTTGAGCTTGGCTTCGTAGTTCTGTTTGCCGATTGCAAACGTAGCTTCAGGATCGGGTTTGGTCTGCTCGAGATGCTTTATGTATTTCGCAATCGCGTCCGCGGCGCTCTTCGTCGACTTCTTGAATTCAGACTGGAGCTTTGGATCGGGCACGGACGCGAATGCTTTTGGCAGATCGGTCTGAACAAATCCGAGCGTGCCTTTGAAACCCTGAAGGGCGATCTTCAAAAAGATGGCCGGCGGTTTGTGAATGTTCGCGCGAGCCGAATCGAGCAATCTGCCGACGAGTTTCTCCTTGGCGATCACGTGCCGAAGCCGAACGTCCGCTGAAGCGTATTCGAACATCGCAAGCTGTAAGAGCCCGTTGGAAATCGGGTCATTGTAAACGTTGGGGTTGCGCTCGTAACTCTTGATCTGTTCAAGCTCGAGCAACCGCGCGTTCATGTTGTGCGAGACAATCTGATAATCGAGCGTGTCGGACATCGCAAGCTCGAGCGGCGGAATTTTTTGAAGCCGAGCTTGAAACGCTTTGATGGCCGCGATCTCTGAGCCGATTGCCGGAGTGCTGTAGTCCTCGAGATGTGCGTCCCACGTATGGATACCGCTGCTTGCGGCTGACGCGGGGTGGCGCGAGTGCAGGTCAGTCAAGTACTCGTTGACGAAGCTCGGAAATTTAGCGGCGGCCATCTCGTTTTGGGATTCGCTCTGTTGAGGCAAGGGAACGGCAGAAGAAGAAAATGCAAGCGGCAAGGCGAAGAGAACGAGGAGAGGGAAGCATTGCAAATTGCAAATTGCAAATTGAAAACTGAAAATTGCCCGAATCGCCCCGCCAACCTTAAATTTGCAATTTGCAATTTGCAATTTGCATTTTGCAATTATCGACTCTTTGTTTCGCTTCATTCTACGTTTCCAAAAGCTCCTTTGCTCGTTGGGTCGCTTTCACCACCGCCTTGATCAGCGTCACGCGAAGCCCGCCCTCTTCCAACTCCAAAATCCCATCGATCGTACAACCGGCGGGCGTCGTCACCATGTCTTTCAGCTTAGCCGGATGCTCCGAGGTTTCGAGCACCATCGATCCGGCGCCGACCACTGTTTGAGCCGCAAGCTCGGTCGCCACGTCGCGAGGCAAGCCTACTTTCACGCCGGCTTCGGCCAACGATTCGATCACGATGTAGATGAAGGCAGGTCCGCTGGCCGATAGTCCGGTGATCGAATCCATATGTTTTTCGTCGGCGACTATTGTCCGGCCGACCGAATCGAAGATGAACTTCGCAAGCTGGAGATGCTCCTGAGTCGCGTTAGAGCCGGAGGCGATTCCAGTCATTCCCTTTTTTATGATACTCGGAGTATTGGGCATCGCCCGAATCACCGGCACGGGCGACGCCAGGTGCTTTTCGATGAACGCAGTGCTGACGGACGCGGCTACGGATATGAGTAATTGATCACCCCTTAAGGCGTCGCCGATCTCGGATAACACCACCGGCACGGTCTGAGGCTTAACGGCGAGAATGATGATATCGGCGGCCTCGGCGACGATTTTGTTCGAGAGCAGGCCCTCGACATTGAAGCGTTCGCGCATTTGATCGAGCCGGTACTGATGGCCGGCGGTTATCCTGACATTGGCAATGTTGATCACTCCGGCATCGAGCAAGCCTTTGATTAAGGATTCGCCCAGCTTGCCCGCGCCGAGCACCGCAATTTTTTTGTCCTTCAGCATGCGTTTCTCCGGGAATTCCAGTTCAGAGTTCAGGGTTCACAGTTCAGGGTTCGGCGCTGCGTGCCATCGCAATCTCAGCTCGTTCTCAACGATCAACCCGTTCAGTACCGCGCGCTCAACTGTGCCCCCCGAATTCTAAACCTCTGAAACCTGAACTCGGAACTCGGAACTCGGAACTCGGAACTCTGAACTCTGAACTCTTCTAGCGATGTTAGCAGCCACCTCGCGTTCGCAGCCAGTGGCAGCAGATAGAGGTAGTCGGTTCATTGTTGGTCGCTCAGTTTCGCGTTCCTCCTCAGCGTCCTCTGCGTCCTCTGCGGTTACTTGATCAATGCTGGGAAGTAAACCGCAGAGGACGCCGAGGACGCTGAGGACTGCTTTGCCTGCCATACACTACTTTGCACACTCCTCATATAATGGCTGGTTGTCACGCGCCGTGATACGCTTTTGCGGACATCGATCGAATGCGGATGGCGACAGATTCTGGCGCATTAGATCCGTGTGAATCAGTCTAATCCGCGTCATCCGTGGTTCATTCTCACTAATATGTCTGAGAACTGCGTGCGCGTCTGCGCCGTCATAACCGAAGAAACGACCGATGCTGCTCGAGCTGCGATCACGAGAGCAGCAAGCGTCGCGGACCTTATCGAAGTCAGACTCGATTACCTGGCGGATTTAGACTTCGCCGATCACACGAGTGCAGCTCTAGACAGCATCAAGACGCTCGTCAGCGCGACCTCTGTTCCGGTGATTATTACGTTCCGCTCGGCATCGGAAGGTGGGCGCCGGCAAGTCGATGACGATCTTCGTCTCCGCCTGCTTGCCGCGGCCACGGAGTTTGCCGGTTACTGCGATGTTGAAGCCGCACACTACGAGCGGTTGCTGGGTTTCTCTCCCGATACATCGCGGCTCATCGTGTCTTATCATGACTTTTCGGGAACACCGGCGGATCTGGATGCGATCTATGATCGGGTAACTTCCCTGCCTGCCGCCGTGCATAAGATCGTGACCCGCGCGGTCAAGATCACCGATTCGATTGCAAGCTTCAAGCTTCTCGCGCGAGCACACACGGACAATCGAAAGCTCATTGCGCTGGCGATGGGAGAAGCGGGATTGATCACGCGCGTGCTTGGACCTGCGTTTGGGAGCTTTCTCACATATGGCAGTCTCGGCAGCGGCAAAGAAAGCGCGCCCGGCCAGTTGAGCTGTGATGAATTGATAAATCTCTATAGAGTTCGTGGGATCTCTCGCGCAACTTTGATCACTGGAATAGTCGGCTCTCCGGTTGGGCACTCCGCTTCTCCTGCGATGCACAACCGTGCTTTTGCTGAACTCGATCTCGACTTCGTCTATCTTCCATTCGAAGTAGAAGACCCGGCTTCGTTCTTCGATAAGTTTGTTCGTAAAGCAACTCGCGAAATCGACTGGAACCTGATGGGCCTAAGCGTCACGATTCCGCACAAGCGTGAAGTAGTTTCACTTCTTGATGAGATCAACGAAACCGCGGGCACGACGGGTGCTGTCAACACGGTCGTAATGAAGGGCGATCGCTTGATCGGGTACAACACGGATGTTCAAGGCGCGATGGGACCGCTCGAGCGAGTTCAGCCGCTCGCGGGCGCGCACTGCGCAGTGCTTGGCGCGGGTGGCGCTGCGCGGGCGGTGATTTACGGATTGCTCGAGCGAGGCGCGCGGGTTCAGGTATTCGCGCGCAGTCCCGAAAGAGCGCGCGAGCTGGCCGACTCTTTTGGCGTAAGCGTTTCGACTATCGAATCCTTGGAATCGAGCGATGCTGAAATAGTAATCAACACCACTCCGATCGGTATGCGCGGTCACAGCGAGGGTTCAAGCCCGGTCACGAAAGATTCGTTGCGAGGGCGCCGTGTCGCTTACGACCTCGTCTACAATCCCATGGAGACGCGCTTTCTCGCCGACGCGCGAGAGGAGGGTTGTATCGTAATCAGCGGTCTGGATATGCTGGCCGCGCAAGCCGCTCGTCAGTTCGAGCTTTGGACGGGCCAACCGGCGTCAATTGAAGTTATGCGCACCGCAGCCACCGCGAAGATTGCGGAACGCAATCCAACAGAGACCGCAGAGTAGCGTTCGGATTCTGCGTATTAATTTCCGCGTGCTTTGCGGTCCTTTGCGCCTTTGCGCTGAGTATTTTGTATTGAAGAAGCAAGACCCAATACTCAGCGCAAAGGCGCAAAGGACCGCAAAGCACGCCAAGAACTGACCGGACGTTACAAGTCAGCAACCCAATAACCGAACAATACGGGCCGCAGACAAGTCAAACAAACAGTTGTAGAATCGTTAGTCGAGGAGTGGTATTCTTAGTGCCGCCAATCAACTCCATCTCCCCGACTGGAGATAATCAAATGCGTACTCTCGTAGTTATTGTCTTCGTCGCGCTTCTTTGCGGGATTCCATCGGCCTGGGCCCAGGAGAAAGAAACCGGCGCCATAACCGGCCGCGTCACGCTCGACGGCAAACCCGCCAAAGACATCACCGTAATCGCGACCCTTTCCGTCACCGATCCTTCCAAGATCGCGGAGTCGTTTCTCAATAAGGCCGCCTCCTTGAAGGCAACGACTGATTCTGACGGCAACTACAGGTTTGAAGATCTCCCGCCCGGGAAATACAGGTTGGCGCCGTATGCTCCCGCGCTCGTAAGCGATTCAAACGACTCCGCCGGCGAGACAACCGTGACCGGCGGAGCCACAACAGAAGGAATGAACTTTTCGCTCTCGGCGGGCGGAGTGATTACTGGCAAAGTTACCGACAGCGACGGCCGTCCGGTTATCGGCGAAAAGATCACTCTAAAAGCAGTTGAGTCCAACCCCAACCCGGCGGCTGCGGTGAATTCAGTCACTGCGATGATGAATACATTTGGCGCCGGCGGCAGAATGTACGCGACTGACGACCGAGGGATCTATCGAATCTACGGGCTGCGCGCCGGGCGTTATCTGGTGAGCGCAGGCGCTGACTCCGATGTTTTCTCGGCGATCTTCAAGATGAGGCCCAAGAGAACTCAGACCTTCTATCCCGGAGTGAGCGATCAGGCACGGGCAAAACAGGTGCAGGTGAACGCCGGGTCGGAAGTGGGAGCGATCGACATACAATTCAGCGCCGCAGATAAGGGCTTCGTCGTAAGCGGCCGTGTAATAGAAGCACAGAAAGGCGCTGGAATCGGTAAGGCGATGGTCGCTTATTCGGCAGTGCGCAGCGCCCCTAACCGGACGCCTAACAAAACTGATGATGAGGATTCGGACGACGACCAGCAACAGCATTTTGGCGGTATCCCGGGAGGCATCACAACCACTAACGAAAACGGAGAGTTTAAATTTGAATCAGTCGCACCGGGCAGCTACAAGCTCGAGGTCGAGCAGTTTGGCGCTATGACCGGAATCGGAACGAAGGAGTTTTATGGAGATCCAATAACCTTTGAGGTCCGCTCCGGTAACGTCGATAAGCTTGAAGTGAAGCTGCATCGCGGCGCCAGCATCAGCGGCGTTGTAGTCGCCGAGAACGCCGATGGAGATACCGGTCTACAGGGCTACGGCCGGCTGGTGCTAAGCGCTTCGGTGACCGATGCGCAGACCAGGTCATACTCGTCGGGTACTTCGGTGATCGCGGAGGACGGCACGTTTCGAATCGGCGGGCTGAAGAGCGGGAAAGCAACCTTCCGGTTAGACTCCATCGGTGAGCGCGAAGCGGCCCTCGTGCGAATCGAACTCAACGGCGGCGAGATTCAAAGCGGTGTCGATATTCAAGCCAACGAACAGCTCACCGGAGTGCGAGTGATAGTCACGCGTGCGAACTGCGTCATCAAAGGACACGTGACGGTTGAAGGCGGCACGCTTCCACCCGGCCGGCCCATCACGGTGCGGGCAGTTCGGGCGAAGCGGTTGAGCACGGACGTTTCTGGATTCGAGTCTACTTCGGTTGATTCGAAGGGCGACTTCGTGATTGAGAATCTGGCTCCGGATACCTACGAGGTCGAGGCGTCTACTTCCGTCCCGTCGAAACAGGGCATGCGCACATTCTCAACCAAACAGACGGTAAGCACAGCAACCGCGCAGCCCGGTTATGTCTCCCTCGTACTCGATCTCGCAGGCAAGAGTTCCGATCAGAGTTCCGATCAATAGCAACGCCATGAAAAACTTCGCTTCATTCTTAGTAATCTCGGCGCTCGTTGTGTCGGCGACCGCACAGTCACAGAAGCCGCCTTCCGGCGCTCGCCCCGAAGATGCTACCGCCACTGCTCAGGATAAATCGACCGGCTCAGGCACGCGAATCAAAGGCCGCGTCGTCGCCGACGGGCACGCGGTTCCCGAGGCTTCGATACTGAATTTCCCTGTCAACCTCGGCGGGAACCTCGAAAGCACTATCACTACGTTGTTCAGCCCTGTCATCAGCGACGCGGACGGCAAATTTGAAATTAGCGGCCTTCGCCCCGGCGCCTATACGATGTCGGCAACCGCGCCCGGTTACGTGTTATCCGACCAGGACTCGAAGACCTTTTATCGTCCCGGAGATACTGTCACGCTCACGCTCGTGAAAGGCGGCGTGATCACCGGCAAGGTAACCAACTCATCGGGCGATCCCCTGGTTGGAGCTACGGTGCGGGCCATCAGAGTGAAAGGGACGGACGATAAGCCTCAACGCGCTGCGAGCGGGATAATGGGTCAAATGACCGAAGCGATGAGTGTGCTACTTGGGCCTTACAAAACCGACGACAGGGGCATATATCGAATCTACGGTCTGGCGCCGGGCACTTATCAAATCGCCGCGGGCGGTCGCGGCTCGCAGGGCTTCTCGATGGGAGGCTCCAATGCTTTCGACGGAGACGCTCCGACTTATTATCCGTCAAGCACGCTCGACACTGCCGGCGAGGTGTCGGTGGTAGCCGGCGCTGAAGTCACCAACATCGACATACGCTATCGCAATAATCGCGGTTATTCGGTCAGCGGAAGCGTGACCGTAGCCACCGGTACGACGGTGCAGGGCACTTCGGTGTTTCTTGCTCGCGCGAGCAATGGAATAGTCGAAGGCACGACCACTATTTTATCAGGCCGCAACGAGAATAAGTTTGCCTTTGAGTCACTGCTCGAAGGTGAATACGTGATCTACGCGATGGGCGGCGCGGGAAATCTCGCGCTGGGCGCTGAGGGAATGTCGATGTCGATTTCAGAATCGCATCGAGTAACCGTGAGAGGCGCGGACGTGACCGGCGTTCAGCTTACGCTCGAACCTCTCGGGTCGATCGCCGGCCGTGCAGTGCTGGAATCTCTCCAGGATCCAAAACAAAAGGCCGAGTGCAAGGACGCTCGACCCGTGCCTCTCGAGGGTATCGTTCTCAGCGCTCGAGATCAGCGCAAACCAAGCGTAGCGGATCCCTTTACATCCACCCTCGCGGAGTTCAAGAACACGACACCCAACGACAAGGGCGAGTTCGTGATCAGCCTGCTCCGTCCCGGTCTGCAACATCTGGACTTCCAGCTTCCGGGAGAGCACTTGTACGTGAAGTCGCTGATGCTCGCTCAGACGGACCCGAAAGCCAAGCCGATCGATGCCGCCAGGAACGGCATAACTATGAGATCCGGCGATAAGGTCAAGGGGCTGGTGATGACCGTTACCGAAGGCGCTGCGGGCTTGAGAGGAAAAGTCATTTCCGCCGAAGACAACAAGCCGCCGGCCGTGAAGATGCGCGTGCACCTGGTTCCGTCCGAGCCCGAAGCGGCCGATGAAGTTCTGCGCTACGCCGAGGGGGACGTGGCTTCGGACGGGAGTTTCTCTTTGACTAATCTCGCGCCGGGCAAGTACTGGCTGGTAGCACGCGAGAACTCGGATCAGGACCAGAGTGAGGCCGAGCGAAAACCGCTGGCGTGGGATGCAGGCGCGAGAGTTGGGCTTAGGTTTGAAGGAGAAGGTTCCAAGAAAATGGTCGAACTGAATCGGTGCCAGAGAGTGAGGGATTTTGTCTTGAGCTACACTCCGCTTACCAAACCGACGAAATCTCCTGCCAGAAAACCAGGTCGCTAGTTCCAAATGTCGCAGTTCACTGGATTGCCGTACGCTCTTTGCGAGCTTTGCGGTCCTTTGCGTCTTTGCGCTGAGAATTCCCTGGACCGATTGCGATTACAGCAGCCGCCAGAACTCACGGTCTAGCGCCCGCAATTGCAACTTTCGGTTTCGGAAGCTTGCTCACCATTTCGCCGATTACTTCCGCCAGTTGTTCGCCTCTCAAGCCTCGCGCTTTGATTACCCCGTCCTGATCGATCAACACCGAATGTGGGATAGCGTACACCCCGTATAACTGAGATATCTTGTTACCCCACCCCAGCCCGTCGTAGTACTGGGGCCACGAAAGACCTTCCTGTTTCGTGAAAGAGTCGAAAGCCGGACGGTTGGAATCGAGATTGATACCGACGATGATGAATTGATCACCCCCGTACTTCTTCCAGATACTCTTGATCTCCGGCAGCTCCGCGCGACAGGGTCCGCACCAGCTCGCCCAGAATTCGAGCAGGACTATTCTCCCCCGAAGCTTCTCGAGCGAGAGTTCTTCGCCGGTGTTTGACTTGAACGCGAAGGCAGGCGCTACTCGAGCGTCGACCATCTTTGTATTAGCGATTACCGCCCGGGCCTGGCTTGCTTCGTTCCCGTTGGGATCAAGCTGGAGATAAGTCTTCAGCGCGCCGACTCCTTCCTCTTCTTTGCCCGATTTGATCAGGGCAAAGCCGAGGTTGTAGTACGCCATCGGGAGTTTGCCTTTGCTGAGTTGGATCGAACGTTGAAGCGCCTCGACCGCTTCTTCGTACGACTTCTTCTCGTTTTGCAAGTACAACACCACGCCGAGCACGTTGCATAACTCGGCTTCGTTGGCAGGCTTCAAATCAGCAGCCTGTCGATAAGCTACCGCGGCGTCTTTGAACCTGGCGAACTGGAAATGGAGCGCGCCGATCATCTGAAAGCACTCCGCGCACTTGTCGTCTTTCAGCTTCGCGGCCCTGCGGAATTCATTAATCGCTTCATCAATGCGCCCCTGCGCGACCAGCAAGCGTCCGTTGTTTAGAGCGAGCTGAACTTCGTCGACCGGCTGCGGCGCGGGACTCTTCGGCGCTTCCTGGGCAAGCACGAGCGGCGCAAAGGTGAACGTCAATAGAGCGATGGGCGCAACCCGGCGCCATCCGTTTAGCTTGCAGATATGTTTGCGATCGATATTCATATGAACAACCGAATTCAATCGAGCTTCAACTCCACCGGCGCGCGGCTTTCGGAACCGAGTCTGCTGACCACAAGAGTCAAGCCGGCTTCCCGAGCAGCGTTACCCGGCGCAAGGAAGAATATCAACCCCTGCCGCGACTGGCCGGGTTCAAGCGGGGTCTTCACATCGACGGCATATTCCGAAAATGTGCCGAGAGATTCCTTATACCCCGCTTTGTTATAGAGCGAGATTTCGTAGTAGGAGATCAGCTTCTTGAAGGCTCTCCGCGCGTCAACCGCCTTGAGCCCGCGTCCGTTCGGCTGACGGACCTCGAACCGCGCCTTTTCGAGGCTTACCACCTGAGCGCTGGAATTGTTCACCATCACGCGAACCGGCAAAACGCCGGCTGCGATCAGGTTTGCGTCAAACGTTTCGTACAGGAAGTCCTCGTCTCTTAGCGCCTGGGCCTGAATGCTGATGCTATCGGACGTGGCTCCGGCCGCGTAATTTGCGGGGGGAAGGCTGGTCCTGGTCTTAACGTTAAAGGGCTTACCGCAACCGCACATCGCTGCGAAGACAACACAAAGCGTTGCCGCAACGGAGGGACTACGCAGAACACGCGCGGACGTGAATCGCTTGATCGACAACCAGAGAAACATCACGCAGATGCTAAGGCAGGCGCAAACAGGTGTCAACTTGCGACGCTTTTAGCCGCTATGCTACCGTCAAGGCTTCCGTATACGGCTCGCTTCTTGTCTTATTGACTCGCCTTGCAGCCCGATCCGTTCGACAAACTTTAGTTTGTCGCTGGGTGATGTATTCGGAAAACGTAATCGACAACCTTAAGTTTTGTCTGACAAAGCAACAGAGATGATCACTGCGTACAAAGGCATCAGCCCACAAATCGCCGAGAGCGCTTTCATCGCGCCGGGCGCTCAAATAATTGGAGACGTGCACATCGGCGAACACTCGAGCGTGTGGTTCAACTGCGTCCTGCGAGGCGACTGTTATTACATAAGAGTCGGCGAGAATACTAACATTCAGGACGCCACTATCATTCACGTCACAAACGGCCGGTTCGCGACGATCATCGGCGATCGAGTGACCGTGGGTCATTCGGTTGTGCTTCACGGCTGCACGGTGAAGGACCGCAGCCTGATCGGAATCGGCGCCATAGTGCTGGACGATGTGACGATAGGCGAAGAGTCGTTTATCGCCGCGGGATCGCTGGTCACTCCTGGGACCGTTATTCCTCCGCGCTCGATGGTGATGGGATCGCCCGCCAAGGTGCGCCGTGAAGTAACGGACGAGGAAGTGGCAAGGATCGATCAGCACTGGCAGCACTATGTTTCATATAAGAACGAATACATTGCGCAGAGAACAGCATTGCAAAAATGAAGATTGCAAATTGCAAAATGCAAATTGCAAATTGCAAAATTGAAAACTGAAGATTCCTGGGTGATTGGAGCAAAGCAATGAAGGCCGATGACTTATCGGAGAGACTGCTTAACTTTGCAGCCAGGATTGGTAAGGTTGTAGATGCACTTCCCAATACAAGGATGGGTCGCCATATTGCCGGACAGCTCGTACGCTGTGGTACGTCGCCGGCACCCAATTATGAGGAAGCGCGCGCTGCTGAGAGTCGCGCTGACTTTGTTCACAAGCTTGCAATCTGTTTGAAGGAACTGCGCGAGTGTCGCTGCTGGATTAAGCTCATTATTAAGGCAGAGCTTTTGCCTGAGCACCGCATGGGCGAATTGCTTGATGAATGTGAGCAACTCTCGAAGATCGTCGCGCGATCGATTGTTACCGCACGGGAAAACAAGGGTGCTGCATGATTCTTGCTCCCTGAGTTTTGCAATTTTCATTTTGCAATTTGCAATTTGCAATTCCCGAATTTGGACGGTCCTCTAATGATTAGCAGAGTCCGAGGAACACAAGACACCTTATCCGCGCGGTTCACCGAAAAACCCGACGCGCAGATCGAGTGCTGGAGTCTTATTGAACAAACCGCCCGCGAGGCGTTTCGCCGCTATGGATTCGAAGAGATTCGAACTCCGGTCATCGAAAGAACCGAACTGTTCGAGCGAGGCGTCGGAACCGAAACCGACGTCAACAAGGAGATGTATACCTTCGAAGATCGCGACGGCGAGCGCGTGTCGCTGAGGCCCGAGCAGACCGCTTCCGTGGTTCGCGCCTATATCGAGCACGGCCTGTTCAATCAGCCCGGTCTCACAAAGCTTTTCTACATAGGACCGCAGTTTCGGCGCGAGCGCCCGCAAAAAGGCCGCTATCGCCAGTTCGGCCAGATCGGCGTGGAAGTCCTCGGCCAAAGCGACGACCCGGCGATCGAAGCCGAAGTAATCGAGATGCTCGATTGGTATTTGAGACAACTGCGCATCACGGGCACTGAGCTGCTGGTGAACTCGATTGGCGATGAAACTTGCCGGCCGGGTTACATCGAGAAATTGAAAGAGGCGATTCGCGAGCGGCTCCCGCAACTTTGCGGAAGCTGTAATCAGCGATACGAAACGAATCCGCTGCGCGTGCTCGACTGCAAAGTCGAATCTTGCCAGCCTTATTTGAACGAGCTGCCGGCAATCACCGATTCGCTGTGCGACCCTTGTCGAGAACACTTTCAGAGTTTTACCTCGATGCTCAGCCAACGCAACATCGCGTACAAACTTGCTCCGAGGCTCGTGCGAGGACTGGACTATTACACTCGCACCGCGTTCGAGATCATCGGGAACCAGCTTGGCGCTCAGAACACGATTGTCGGGGGCGGCCGCTACGATGGGCTGTCGCAGATGCTTGGCGGTCCTTCTGCTAAGGGCTTCGGTTTCGCGTTCGGCATCGAGCGAATGATAATGAGTCTTCCGGATGACGCCGCGCAGAGCTTGAAGCAGGCTCCGGATGTGTTCGTCGCGTACATCGGAGAGACGGCGCGCGAGCATTCATTCGCGCTTACACGCAGATTGCGCGAAGCGGGCATCGGCGCGGTGGTCGATCTGGAAGGACGAAAGCTGAAAAAATCGCTTGCGGTTGCAAATAGTCTGGCGGCGCGCTATGCCTTGATAATCGGCGACAATGAGATTGAGTCAGGCAGCTACGTGCTGCGAAATATGATTTCCGGCGAGCAGATGAATCTGTCGGAATCAGATTTGATCGCGACTTTGAGAAAGAGAGATGTTGAAACGTGAAACGTGATGCGTGATGCGTGATTCGTGATGCGTGAACGTCTAATCATCACGTATCACGCATCACGTTTCACGCATCACGTTTCACGCATCACGGATTTATTTATGCCTACATTCGACAGCCTTGGCGATTTGCGCCGCACTCATTATTCAGGAGACCTGCGACCCGAGCACGCCGGCGAGATGGTGAAGCTCATGGGCTGGGTCCACAAGCGCCGCGACTTCGGCCCGCTCACGTTCATAGACCTGCGCGACCGCGAGGGAATCGTCCAGGTTGTGTTTGATGAAGAGAAAAACGCAGAGGCTCATCGGCGGGCCAAGGAGCTGAGAAACGAACACGTGGTTGCAATCGCCGGCAAAGTCCTGATGCGCGACAAGGACAAAATAAATCCGAATCTCAAGTCCGGCCGGATCGAAGTAAAGGCGCTCGAGTTGTTCATTCTCAATGACGCAAAGACGCCTCCGTTCGAGATAGACGCCGGCAAGGCCAGCGAGGAAGTGCGCCTCAAGTACCGGTACCTCGATCTTCGCAGAGAGAAGATGCAGTACAATATCGGGCTTCGGCACCGCGCCGCCATAACCGTCCGCCGCTTCATGGACGAACAGGGCTTTTATGAGATCGAAACGCCAATGTTGATCAAGACGACCCCCGAGGGTGCGCGAGATTACATTGTGCCGAGCCGCTTGCAGCCGGGGAGGTTCTACGCGCTGCCGCAGTCGCCTCAGATATTCAAACAGCTTTTGATGGTTGCCGGGTACGACAAATATTTTCAACTCGCGCATTGTTTCCGCGATGAAGACCTGCGCGCCGACCGGCAGCCGGAGTTTACCCAGATCGACATCGAGATGAGCTTCATAAGGCCCGACGATATTTTCAAAATCGTCGAACCCTTGATGGCCGAACTGGCGCGCTTGATCGAAGTCAAAGCCGACCTTCCCTTCCCGCGGCTCACCTACGCCGAAGCGATGCGCCGTTATGGCACGGACAAACCGGACACGAGGTTCGGAATGGAGCTGGTCGATCTGTCGGACAAGCTCGGGGATACGGATTTCACGCCTTACAAAAACGCCCTTGACGCGGCGGGCCAGATCAAGGCGATCAATGTCACCGGCGGTGCGAAGTACTCGCGCAAGGCGCTTGATGAACTGACTGAGATCACGCGTCGTTACGGCGCCGGCGGGATGGCGTGGATAAAAGTGTCTGAAACCGGCGAGACCACCTCGTCGCTTGTTAAGGCGCTCGGGGAGGAGAAAGTCGCGGAACTGGCTCAGGCAGCCGGTTCCGGGGCGAACGACTGCGCTCTCATAGTTGCCGGTAAGGCTTCGGTGGTGGCGGCGTCGCTTAGCGCTCTCCGAACCGAGCTTGGCGAACGCGAAGGTCTGATCGATCAAACGAAGTTCAATTTTCTATGGGTGATCGACTTCCCGATGTTCGAATATCATGATGAGGATGGCCGCTATTATCCGATGCACCATCCGTTCACCAGTCCACGAGAGGTAGACCTCGAGAAGCTCGAGTCCGATCCGGGCTCGGTTTTGGCGAAGGCCTACGACCTGGTTCTCAACGGCGTCGAGCTGAGCAGCGGCTCGATTCGAATTCATTCGCGCGAGCTTCAGCGGCGGGTGTTCACCGTTCTTGGAATGAGTGAAGAAGAGGCGCGATCGAAGTTTGGGTTCCTGCTCGATGCGCTCGAATACGGCACGCCTCCGCACGGTGGAATGGCAATCGGTTTCGATCGGCTGGTTATGCTGCTGGCGAGAGAGAAGTCGATTCGAGAAGTAATCGCATTTCCGAAGACCGCGAGCGCGATGGATTTGATGATCGAGTCGCCGAGCCAGGTCTCCGGCGAGCAGCTTCAGGACCTTCACATAAGAATCGTGGAGTAACTCCCTGTCGGATTGTGAGCCGAGAGCAGCCCGTGACACTTCGCCGACGGAGTATCCTGAGAGTTCCGTGGAACCCCGTAGGGGTAGAATGTTTATAGTGGCGAGTACCCTATGTTGCCAACCCCGCAGGGGTGAAATGTTCCTGCGCTCAACTCTATGCCGCTCCGGACGGAGCTAGGAAGTCCGCGTCGGCGACTGTAACTATAAACATCACACCCCTACGGGGTTGCCGAGCGGAACGCTCGATTCACCGCGCAGAGTTGCTGGTAGAGGCGATCGAAGTCTCACCCAACTCACCCTTTTAATAATAATCCCCTTGGCGCTGATTCCTGGGTAGTGGGGTGATAGTGTGTTGCTCGCTCACATTCGCGTTTCTCCTCTGCGTCCTCGGCGTCCTCTGCGGTTGATTCCGAGCCACTGAGCAGGAAAAACCGCGGAGGACGCAGGGGACGCAGAGGACTGGTTGCTGG
>DATNBZ010000257.1:0-4075 GCA_035607285.1 Blastocatellia bacterium
ATGCCTGTCTTTATGATCCTGGTAAAGAATTTTTGCTGCCTGACGAATCGCAGGCGCAACGAGTCAGAGTAAGTCTTGGTCGAATACTTGAGCTAGCGGTTGCGAATTCATATGCCATTCTTGATGACAGTCGCTTGCCGGCAGTAGTGCTCGATATTCCAAGCGAAGTGGATCGAAGATTGGGATTAATGCTTAGAACCACAATCAGAGTTTTTAAATCGATTGTGCTTGACGAGTATGAAACAGGAATAACCCATCCGGTTATTTTGCATGACTTCAGTTTGACAAAATGCGGCACCCAAATCGAGTTCGCTTACTCTCTTGGAAGCGAACCGGGATTCAAGTATCGGTGCCTGTAATCTTGATTCAGTTTCAGCGAAAAGCAAATGAACGGTAAGAACCGCTAAACATCAAAGCTTGTCGTAAGAAAAATTGAAAGCGTAACCTTCACGCTGATCCGCGGACCCCGTCAAATAATTCGACACAATTAGAAACAAAAATGCCCTCGACGATCATAGCTAGTGAGGGGTTCTTTCCCTGGTGTCGCTATGATTGAAAATGGACTAACACCGAGGACAATTTGATTAGGCCTTGCCCCTACGGAGATGTGCATTTCTCGATAGCGACGCCGCGTATTTTGTCTAATCACGCTGATCCTTCCACCGTCTAACAATTAAGGAGAGAATCTCATGGCTACTATTTCAACTCCCACAGTTGCCGTAACAAACTTAACCGCCACAACAGTGACGGTGACGGTCAAATACACCCTGACCCCGAGTAGTATCGAAAAGCTGGCAGGCACTGTCTTCTCCGAGAAGATCCAGTTAATTGGGGATGATCCGGGAGTTATCAGCGACATCGTGATAACCAATTTCCCGGAACAGACTTTTGTGGTGAGTAGCTCAACAGCCTCGCTGAATCGCGTACGAACCAGAACTGTACTCAAGTCTGCGATGAACGAGGATCCGGAATTCCGTACAACGGGATCGGAAGTAGTTGACGAAACCCTGGCTCGGATCACCCTCGGTTATGCCGCTAATGCACCTACTTCGCCTACACTTCCTCCGCCAACCTCCACAAACACCGTCACGGGAGCTTGGAAGTAGGTTCTTGTTTTAGTTGAGTAGGATCGCCAAGGCGACTCTATTACATCTGCTCCACACGAACTGGTCGGGCAACAGCTTATTGTTGCCCGGCATTTTCATGTGAGCCCGTATTTAATATCGAGTCGAAGGAGCGCCGTGGTTTCTCCGAAGGCGGTCAACGCTTCAGAAGAGTTCCTCGGCCAGCGCGACGATGATGCCCGCACGGCCTCGCATGTAGCAGAGTCTGTTGCTCTCGTACTGGACCATCTCGCCGATGAGTTCGGCGCGCGATCGTGGCCGCTGCCATTATCGATACGACGAAGCAGCAGAACGCGAAGTATTCAATGTCGGGAAAGCCGACCGCTTCAAAGCACGGCCGGCAGTACGGTCACTTGCAGATTGGAGGAAACACCGACATGTCCCTTCTTGTCTATGCCTCTGAGTCGGATTAAGTGCGTCGTGAACGGAGCGTTTGGAACTGCCTTGAGACAGACGGTCGTATTTTGATCGAACGAGAGCAACTTACTCTGCAGATCGGTGCGATTCGTCTCCCAGAAATCGATCGCCGCGAAGTCGTGGTCTTCTTCATCGAATCCGAACCCTGCTACCCGAAGACATCCCTCTCCAGCCGCGGTGTTGACTCGAACCACGATGTCGTTCCGGCTGGGCGTGGTGATTTGCATGTTAGGCGGAGCATCAGCCACGGCCGGAGTGACCTCGATCAGCCGCAGGTCGTCCGCTGTTCCCCCACAGACTCCCGTGTAATTGACGATGATCATATGAGAGCCGACGCCTAGCCTTCGGATCAGCCGCTGGCCGATTCCGATTTCTCCCGCATTCAGCTCCGACCATCGAACGTTGGAGGAAACCAGCCCGCCGAGAGCTTTGTTGGGGTCAAGGCCTCCGGCTTCAAAGGTAATGTCCTGATTAGCCGCAAACTTTTGGTGGTTTGCGAGCGAGATGATGTCGATTGTCGGCCTTTTGGCCTGGGCCGGCCCGCCGGCAACGATAACCACTTCGTTAGATTGGGTACTCAGACCAATGCCGTCGGTTGCGGTTGCGGTGATGTGATGTGTCCCCGGCGAAAGCACAAGTGAAAACGAATTGCCCGTGCCGAGTGGGTTCTGGAGATCGCTGGCCCATCTGACCGCCGGCGGGCCGTTATCCGGATCACTCGTAGTCGCGGAAAAGTTATACAGCGTCTCGCATGCGCCGAGCTGCTGTGCGGCATTTACAGCGATGGTGATTTCGGGCGGTGTCCCGCCGAGCGCTTTGATCACGGCCGCATACGCATTGACATAACGGCGGACAAGTTCATCGCCGCTGGGATTTGCAGTATCGATCAGGATCTTTTCCACTTGATCGTTCGGCAGTGCCGGATTGGCGGCAACGATTAGTGCGGCAACCCCTGCAACGAAGGGCGATGCCGCACTCGTCGCGAAGAATCCATGGACATCCTGGGATTGAAGATCCGGGCCGACCCACACAGCGCCTGGGCCAAAGAGGTCAACGTCGTCGCTGCCGTAGTTGGACGACTCCAGTTTCTGTGGGGAATTAAGTTTCAATGCGCCAATACACGTGACGCCACCGTTTTCGCAGGGAACGTACCAGGCCCGCTCCCAGCACGGCCAATCGAATGGGAATGCGCAGTCTTCTCCATCGACGTCAAGGCCGTCGTTTCCCGCCGACGCAAACAGCATCTGGCCAGTGTTATGCATCTGGATGGTTAATTCATCGACCGGTAAAACGGCCCAGGAAAGAAGAAACGGCACGCCGCCGGAGAAACTCATGTTCACAATCCGCGCATTGCTTGTCCTCGCGAGAATGAAGCTTCCCAGATAGTTGAAGACGTCGCCACTGCTGCGAATGGCGACGGCGGTGGCTATTGGTCCTGCGGGCCCCGCGGCGCCGTAAGTGTTGTTGGGGACACCCATGAGAGTCCCAACCACGTTAGTTCCATGCCAGTCACAAACGGTCCCGTTCGTGCACTGCTGCTCATTTTTTTGATTGGGATCCTGTGCATGAATTGAATTAGTGTTAATCGTGAAGTCGTCCGGATTGTCGTCATTCGACAGAAAACCGCCGTCGATGATCGCTATCTTGACCTTGACCTTGAGCCGGCCAACCTGGTCGAGCGCACGCCACGCGTCACCCACACCGATGTTCTGCGTACCGGAACCGCGCACAAAGTAACTCCAGTTATTGGGGTTCCGATTGAAGGTCTCTCCCTGCGGCGGAGATCCGGAGCCGGGTGCGGGGGCCATGCCCTCCAGTAAATTCTTATCGCTGTAGCCTGTCGACGAGAGGATGAAATTAATGCCGATGGGATTGCCTGCAGCGGCTTCGTGAGTCGCGATCGCTACCAGGCCCAGACCGGCATCGCTCGAGATCATCAAGTTTCCCGACCTTCCCGGATTGAGTTTCTTGAGATCGGGAACCATCTGCTTTGTGTCGGCACTCCGCGCGTCGATGCGAACAAGATGCTGGCTTGGCGCTCGCAGACCGGCGTCGCCCGGCACGAGATCGCGTACCACGGTTCCACCGCAGCGCTTCAGAAAAGCTTCGAGAGCAGCTTTGTCATCGGTCATGTAAATCAGCTCGTTCTCGACGAATGAGATAGTGGTGCCTTTACCATCGCTGAGGGCCGCAACGGGACGCGGTGGCTCGTTGTCGAACCCGGAGATCGTCCGGACTGCAGGCGTAATAGTCGTATCGACCCTAACTGTCACGCTGCCGGGCAAGAAATAACCCCGGTGGTGTATTCCCCATATGAAGAGTGCGAACAGAATAATAACGATCAGCAAGAGGCTTAGCTTTTTATTGAGTTTCATCGGTACATCCTTGCGGGAAACGAAGTGGGACTCCCTGAAGACGACTTGGCAGTTTGAGACAGCGGTTTGCTTACAAGCGGGCCGAAATGTTCACGTCTGGTGGTTTAGGGAGAGTTCATTTGTTGAGTGTCTCGTCATTAATGAAAAAACCTTACCAAA
>DATNBZ010000274.1:0-43241 GCA_035607285.1 Blastocatellia bacterium
CGCCACAAAGATGATCCTGGGGAGCATGGGCACTCACCTCAACGGCGGCAATATAGCAAAGGAAGCAGTAGGTAGCCAGAAGACGGAAGTCAGAGGTCAGAAGTCAGAAGTCAGAAGTCAGAGGTCAGAAGTCAGAGGTCAGAGGTCAGGAGTCAGAGGTCAGAAGTCAGAGGTCAGAGATCAGAGGTCAGGAGTCAGAGGTCAGAGATCAGAGGTCAGGAGTCAGAGGTCAGAGATCAGAACCATTTTCCATTTTCCATTTTCCATTTTTCATTTGCCATTCTTATTTGACATTTTTTGACCAGCGCGACCAATTCACAGATCAATGACAATGAGAAATTGAGAATGACAAATGGAAAATGGTTTTGCCTTCTGATCACTGACCTCTGACTTCTGACTTCTGACCTTTACAACCGGCCGCTATTGGCGATAAGTTCCCGTTCCCGATGCGACCCGTGATTCGTCGCGCGAAGGACAAACAAGCTTATGAGACGAACCCTGACTACTGCGGTAATCGCGCTTACTCTTCTGGTGACGATCGCTGGAGCTCAAAAGCCCGCGACGTCCTCGCTCTATTATCCGCCGCCGGGTGAAACCTGGGAGCGCCGGCAACCCGCTGACGCCGGCTTCGACGCAGGATTGCTCGAACAAGCTGTTGCGTTCGCCAGGACCCAGGAGTCGAAGATGCCTCGCGACTTTTCGACCCAGGTTCAGACTTTCGGCGCGCTGCTTGGACCTCTGCCAAAAGAGCGAGGCGAAACCAACGGGATCATTCTCAGGCACGGCTACATCGTCGCGGAGTGGGGTGACACGCGCCGCATCGATCCCACCTACAGCATCGCCAAGAGCTTTCTCTCAACCATACTTGGGCTGACCATCGATCGCGCGATGATCAAGAGCATCGATGATCCGGTTCGCGACTACATCAAAGACGGCGGCTACGACTCCCCTCATAACTCGAAAATTACATGGCGGCATCACGCGACTCAAACCAGCGAGTGGGAAGGCGCAATGTTTGGAAAGTCACATGACTTTGTCGGCATCGAACAGTTCGGCAATGGACGCCGCGAGCCCCGCGAGTTGAAAGATCCCGGACAGTTCTGGGAATACAATGACGTTCGAATAAATCGCTTTTCGCTGTCGCTGCTGCGGATGTGGAAGCGCCCGCTTCCCGAAGTGCTCAAGCAATACGTAATGGACCCGATCGGCGCATCAAGCACGTGGGAGTATCACGGCTACAACAACTCGGACGTGACGATCGACGGAAAGAAGATGACTTCAGTGAGCGGCGGCACTCGATGGGGCGGCGGGTTGTGGATCAGCACTCGCGACGAGGCCCGATTCGGTTATCTGTTCTTGCGGCGAGGCAAGTGGGGCAACAAACAAATCGTATCGGAGACGTGGGTTCAGATGGCGACAACCCCGGGCGCGCTTGGACCGGACTACGGATTTCTGTGGTGGCTTAACACACAGAAGAAGCAGTGGCCGTCCGCTCCCGCGTCCAGCTTTGCCGCGATCGGCGCGGGCTCGAACACAATCTGGATTGACCCCGATCACGACATTGTAGTCGTCTGGCGCTGGCATCAAGGCAACGGAGAAGAGCTGTTCAAGCGGATCATCGCGGCGATCAGGAGAGATCAAGCGTGAAACTACCGGCTTGCGAAGCGAGATCCGTGTGAACCCGTCAAATCCGTTCGATCCGTGGTCTATTGTGAAAAAGATGACTCGCTACGAATAGACCACTGATGACACGGATTCGACGGGTTTGCAGGGATACTGCGTATTCACAACGAGGATTTATCAGGGTGATTTGTAAGCGACTTCACGGGACTTGAGGAGTCATATTCCTATGAGAAGACTGCTGGCATTGGTATCGATCTGCGGATTGTTGCTTGCGTCGATTTATTACGCGGCCAACGCACAGGCAACAGCCGATCCTTTCCTGCTGAACGAGATCAACAAGATCAAAGCCATCGACAATCATACTCACGTTACTCGCGTTGTGAGCGCCGGTGAGGAAGACCACGAATACGATGCTTTGCCCTTCGAGCTGCTCGAGGCGTTTCCGTTGATGGTGCGCTTGCGGCCTGACAATCTCGAATACACCGGGGCCTGGCGAGCGCTATTTGGTTATAAGTACTCCGACATGAGCGAGGCTCACGTGCGCGAACTCGCCGAAGCCAAGCGCCGGGTGATGCGCGAGCGTGGCGACGGCTATCCTGCGTGGGTGCTGGATCAATTGGGCATCGAGACGATGCTAGCCAATCGAGTGGCGATGGGACGAGGGCTTACACCGCCGCGGTTTCGCTGGGTCTCTTACGTCGATGCGTTGGTGTTCCCTCTCAGCAATGAAGCAGCCAGGCGAACGAACCTGGATTACCGGGCTTTTTATCCCGCCGAAGAGCGTCTGCTGAAGCGTTATCTCTCGGAGCTGAAACTCGATGCGTTGCCGACGGCGCTAAAGGATTATCTCGCTAAAGTGATCACGCCTACGCTTGAAACTCAGAAGCGAGCCGGCGCAGTTGCGGTCAAGTTCGAGATTGCATACCTGCGCGCTCTTGATCTGCAGGATTCAAGCGAGAGTGACGCCGCTCGCGCGTACGCTCGCTGGATAAGAGGCGGAGAACCGCCCGCCGCTGATTACAAGCTGCTTCAGGATTTCTTGTTTCGCTATCTATGCCGCGAAGCAGGAAGGCTCGGTCTCGCGGTGCACATTCACGTCTTTGACGGTGGGGGTGGCAGCTACGTGCAGAGCGGCAGCAATCCCCTGTTGCTGGATTCCGCGTTCAACGATCCGTCACTGCGCAAGACTAACTTTGTCATCGTGCACGGCGGTTATCCGTTTACGGCATCGACGGCCGGGATGTTGAGCAAGCCAAATGTGTGGGCGGACTTTTCAGCGCAAGACCTGCTGCTTTATCCGCGGCGCCTGTCGGATATCCTGCGCAATTGGCTGGAGTATTACCCCGAGAAGATCTTATTCGGAACGGACGCGTCACCTACCGGCGAAAATATTAGCTGGGAAGAGACGGGGTGGGTCGCGGCGAAGACAGCTCGCGAGGCTTTGGCAATCGCATTGACGGGGATGATCAATGACAAGGAGATCACTCGAGATCGCGCGTTGGAGCTTGCGCGAATGGTGCTCCGCGAGAATGCGAAAAAGCTGTATGGGTTTTGATTCACGCGGCCTGGCCGTCGGCTATGAGGACATCCCCTGGAACCCCGTAGGCATAGAATGTCTATAGTGGCGCGCTCCCTATGTTGCCAACCCCGTAGGGGTGGAATGTTTATAGTGGCGCGCCCCCATGTTGCCAACCCCGTAGGGGTGGAATCTTTATAGTGGCGCGTCCCTATGTTGCGAACGCCGTAGGGGTGGAATGTTCCTGCGCTCAAATCTATTCCGCTCCTAACGGAGCTAGGAGGTCCACGTCGGCGTCGGTAACTATAAACATCGCACCCCTACGGGGTTGCCCGGCGGAACGCTCGATCACCGCTGAGTTGCTGGTGACCCAAGTTCCACTCACGGCCCACTCTTTTATGTCACACCCGACCTCTGACTTCTGACTTCTGACTTCTGACCTCTGACCTCTGACTTCTGACCTCTGACTTCTGACTTCTGACTTCTGACTTCTGACCTCTGACCTCTGACTTCTGACCTCTGACTTCTGACCTCTGACTTCTGACCTCTGACTTCTGACCTCTGACTTCTCAGTGCGATACATCTCTGCGCGAGAACAACGCGTAAGCCAACGCGAAGCCCACAACCGTGATACAACCGAGTATCGCAAGATTCTTTCCCGATAACCCGTTGCCCATAAGCATCTCGAACGGACTGTAGTATCGAAACGGTGACAGCCACGCAACTCGCTCCGCCGGCTGCCACGCCCGCGCAATGTAGTCCAGAAGATACATTGCCAGCGCAAGCAGTCCCGCAAGCCCACCCGCAACGCTGCGGCGTCTGGCGCCCGCGCCGATAGCCATCGCAATCGCGTTCCAGCTCAACATCAACACTGCCAGGTTGACTGCCAGCGACAGAATAAGTGTTGAGGACGGCCAGCGAACTCCGTTGTCGGCAAGCCAGGCCAGCCCCGCCCACGTCCCGATCAACATCATCCCAAGTACGGCAGCCGTGCTGACGACCATCACTACGATTGACCTCGTTATTATCCAGTGTCGAGCGAACGGCCGCGAGAGAATAAGATCCATAAACCCGATTTCGATCTCCGACGTTGGCATCGTTCCCAGCGCTATCGAGAGGCCAACCAATGAACCCATCACCGATAGATGAAAATATCCAACGCTGACGATTCCGCTGAATGACATGAGAGCGACAAACGAGGATCCAAGTATCTGGCGAACGAAGGGCGGCATGAGCTCGCCCAATTGCTCGAACGAGCCCGACCTTTGGATAGATCCTGCGACGAGAATCAGCAATATCTGAAACATCGCAAGCAACACCGCCATCGCGATGACAAGCGTCCGCACCCGCTTGAGCGAGTAGCCAATCAGAACGAGCGGCGCTCTCATTCCTGTTCTCTCCGATAGTATTTGATAAGAACGTCTTCCAGGCGTGGCTCCTCGACTTCGATGTCCGCCACCGGAAACGTCGAAAGCAAAGTGAGCAGCGGCCCGAGCAAACCTTCAACCCTCAAACTCCAAAGTCGAGGTTCCAGCTTTTCGATCTGATGGCCCGGTGGAAAGACTTGATCGACTCCCACTTCTTCCGCAAAGAACACGCGAACACGGCGCGCCGCGAACTTTTTGATTTCTTCAACTGACGCTAATAACGCAAGCTCGCCTTTGCGGAGCACAGCCACTCGGTCGCACACGCGCGCAACTTCCGAAAGCACGTGCGACGACATGAACACCGTCCGCCCTTTCAGCTTCAAGTCCGCGAGCAGTTGATAGAAGGATTCCTGCGCCAGAGGATCGAGTCCTTCGGTGGGTTCGTCGAGAATCAACAGGGGAGGATCAGCTTGAAAGGCCTGGAGCAGTCCAAGTTTTCGCTTCATGCCGGTGCTGTACTCACGCAGCTTTCGGCGAAGATCGTCGTCCGAGAACCCCAACCGCTCCTGAAGCTCTCCGCGATACTCTCGATCGATCGGCTTGCCGGACAGTCCTGCCAGAAAATCCAGAACCGTGCGGCCCGTCAGGTCAGAATAAATTCCAAGCTCCCCGGGAAGGTATCC
This sequence comes from Blastocatellia bacterium, assembly GCA_035607285.1. GTDB lineage: Bacteria > Acidobacteriota > Blastocatellia > UBA7656 > UBA7656 > Onstottus_A. Next base: position 5,190 of record DATNBZ010000274.1, read on the forward strand.
CGCGAGCGAGCGCGCTCGCAGCCCATCCTTCTGGCAATCGTGACCGAGCATCGAAGCTCTCCCCGCGGTAGGTCGAAGAAGATCGAGGAGAATACGAATCGTTGTAGATTTGCCGGCGCCGTTCAACCCGAGGAATCCGAGTATCTCGCCTTGATCGACCTCGAGGTCCAGGTTGCTGACGGCGGTGAGTCTCCCATAGCGCTTGGTCAGGCCGCGAATAGAAATGGGAGATTCCGGCGATTCTGCATGCACGCGTGCATTGTAGAGAGAAGCAGACTCGCGCGCCATACGCGTGGAGCGACTGGGAGCCGCCTGGGAGCGCAGGCCTGGGAGCGCAGGCCTGGGAGCACAGGCCTGGGAGCGCAGGCATCCTTGCCTGCTCTTCGATAGACGTGCGATCTAAGACAGCAGGCAAGATGCCTGCGCTCCCAGGCCTGCGCTCCCAGGACCGCGCGCGAAGTTGCACGCACGGAAATAGTTCATTCCTTCTAACGATGTAGAAAAAACTACACGGTTGGCGCGATCGCTCAGGAGGTCGGATTCACTCAAACTGCCAAACTGCATACCTTAGTCAATTGCCGAATCAGTAGCACGACGGTTGCAGTGATCCCATCGAATGACAAAGTTCGACGCGGAACTAGATTGTTTGAACCTAATCCCAATACGTTCCCGGGGTTGTCCGGATGTTCTCCCCCAAACAGCCCGAGCCTTGTACATTGAAGTGATCCCCAAAACTGTCCGAACGCAATCCGTAACTGGCCGATGCCAACTCGATTTATCGTTGATGTGGACGGCCTCCAATTTATGCCACCCAAGTCTCGGCCCTTCCTCGGGCCGTAGGAGGATGTTATGAAAAAGCTATCGATGTTAGGACCCCTCGCAGTGTTACTCGCAGCCTTAGTAGTCCCGGTTGCGGCCCAGCAGAACAAGGTTACCTCCGGCGCCAAGATGAAAGTGTCGGGCATCATCCTCAAACAAGAGGGTCAGGGTTTTCGAATGCGCGATCAGGCGGGATCCGAATTGACCGTGACCCTGGCCAGCAACGCCAAGATTGAAGAGAAGAAGGGCAATCCATTCCGAGGCAGCACCAAGTACACTTCGGCCCAACTGGTCCGCGGCCTCTATGTTGAGGTCGAAGGACGCGGAGACTCGTCGGGTGGCTTGACGGCGGAAAAGATCAAGTTCTCCAAGGACTCACTTCGAGTCGCCGACTCCGTCAACTCGACAGTAGTGCCAGTCGAGAATCGACTGGGTGACGCCGAGACTCGCGTGGCGGCCACTGAGGAAAACGCGAAACGACTCTCGGGTCAGCTTGACGAGCTGAGTCAGGTTGCAAACCTGGCGAAGGGCGGAGCCGCGGCTGCCCAGGAAACCGCGGACGTTGCCGTAGAGGGCGTCAACAAGACCAACGACCGAATCTCCTCGCTGGATGACTTTGAAGTCCAGAAGACGGATACGATTACCTTCAAGGTTGGAAGCTGGATGTTGTCTCAGGAGGCGAAGACCACACTCGACGAAATCGCGAACCAGGCAAAAGACGCCAAGGGATTCGTGATCGAAGTGCGTGGCTTTGCATCAGCCGACGGCGGCGAGAACTCGAATCGCACTCTGAGCCAGAAGCGCGCAGAGGCGGTCATGCATTACCTCGCGGAGAAACACGACATTCCGCTGCGTCGAATCGTGCTGCCCTTCGGATACGGAGAGGCGATGCCGGTGGCAGACAACACGACACGCGACGGGCGCAAACAGAATCGACGCGCCGAAGTCTCGATTCTTGTAAACAAGGGTTTCGCAAACCCGGTGAATGTGAATCATCCTCCTGCGAAGCAGTAACTCTCAAACTGTCCGACAAACTTTAGTTTGTCGATTCGGTGTCGCCCCCGACACAAGAAACGACAAACTGAAGTTTGTCGGACGCCCCCTTCTGAAGTTAGACGGCCTGAAGTTAGATGACGGCTTGTAGGGATTGATGCCTTTACGACTTTCCACACTAATCATCTCACTCGCTCTACTGCCGAGCTTCTGTCCGAGGCTGGCCCCAACCGCGCACTGCGGCTCACAAGCCTCGCAATCTGAAACGAAACCCACTCAGAATCCCCAACAGAGTCCGGCTCAGGATCAGGATCAACCAGTTCGGCTGAGTTCTCGACTTGTGCTCGTGCCGGTTTCTGCGTCAGACGCCGCGGGCAAACCGGTCAAGGATCTGACCGCCGAGGATTTCGCGATCGAAGAAGAGGGCCGAAGGCAGGCGATAGCTTCGCTCGGAGAACCGGGGAAAGTCCCGGTTGAGATCGCGCTTCTATTCGATGTTTCGGCGAGCATTCGCGGCCAGTTCGAATTCGAGCAGCAAGCCGCTGTGCGGTTCATAAAAGAAGTACTCAAACCGGCCGATGCAGTATCCGTGTTTTCGATTGGCACGACCCCGAAGATCGTCAAGACGCGTACCTCGAGCGGCGTAGAAGCGACGACCGGCCTGATGTCGATCGCGCCGGTGCAGGAGCCTACGGCGTTCTTCGATACGGTAGTGGAAGCGGCGCTTTATCTTGGCAAGACCGCCGACGCGGGCAGCAGGCGCGTGCTGGTGGTGATCTCGGACGGAGAAGAAAACTTCAGCGCGCACTACAAGCTCAACGATGCGCTACGAGAGTTGCAAAAGAACGACTGTCTGTTCTACTCGATCAACCCAACGGGCTCTTCGCTGAGCTTGAACAAGATCAGCACGCGGGGACAAACGGTTATGGAATCGATGTCCGCTGAAACTGGCGGCAAGGCATTTGTGCCCTCGAAAATCGGCGATCTTGAAGCGGTGTTCCGTCAGATAGCCGAAGAGCTTCAGGCTCAATACCTGCTGGGGTACTACTCGACGGACGAGAGAATCGACGGCGGCTTCAGAAAGATCAAAGTGCAAGTGCCAAAGCGCCCGGACCTTCGCGTGCGCGCCCGCCAGGGCTATTTCGCGCCGGGATCAAAGAAGAACTAATCCCTCGGTTCTAAGTGTCTGGCTTCTGAATCTTGGTATCCGCTGTGCGCACGACTTGTGTTATCGTTGATTCATGCAAGCAAAGGAAACAGTACGATCGCTGCTTGACACCCTCCCGGACGACTGCAGTTTAGATGATGTTCTTTACCATCTATACGTAATTCACATGATTGAGATCGGACTCGAGGACTCCGAAGCAGGGAGGGTGATTCCACACGAGGTGGTCGTTGAGGAGATGCGGCGCAAGTGGCAACTCGGCGAAGCGTAGTATGGACTCAGTTGGCGCGCGACGGACTCGATGAGGTGATCGCTTATATCGCCGAGGATTCGCCTGAGGCCGCAGAGAAAGTGCTTAAGATTGTCCTTGACGTCGCGGAATCCCTTTCACTCTTTTCCGAACGTGGTCGTATTGTACCAGAGTTACATGACCCTTCCGTCCGCGAAGTGTTTGTCTATCGGTACCGAATGATTTACGAAGTGCTGTCGAATGAAGTACGGATTCTGGCATTGATACACGGCGCGCGCGACTTCGATCGGTGGTTACGAGATTCGTAGCCCAGTTCACTACCTAACAAGTTTGGTTTGATGCCTCGGGCAACGGGCGGCTTAGACTGTTCAATTTACATCTACGTCATTTCGCCGCCGCAGTCTTCGTATACACCGCGCTGCCGAGACGAACGAAAGGCCCGCCGTTTTCCGACAGCTCTTCAGTCACGGTGAACGAATGCGCCGCGACTACTGAAATGATCCGCTTCAACTGAAGTGTTTGCCCTTTCACCTTGATGGGATCGACAGTGAAGCGGATTGAGATCGGGCTGCGCCAATCGCCTTTGCTCTGAACCTGTATGCCGTTGGCGAGCTTCTCGGAGAACGTCAGCATCTTCGTTGCCTCATCCCATATGATGACCGCGCTCTCGTTGAAGCTTGTGTTGTCTGACTTGCCGGCTGTCCGCACGTCAAGCGACTTTCCATCCGGGCGAAGGGTGAAAGTAGTCGTGCCTTCGCGAGGCGCGGGCCCGAGCGCACTCTCGCGGCCGATCCAACTGTAGCTCCACTCGCCGACGAAGTAACTGATCGATTGCTTTTGTTGAGGCTGAGGTACCTCGCGCCTGGCGGGCGGCTGCGCCTGTGTTGCCGCGCCCGCGGGCATCTCGGCGCCGCGTTTCAAATCGAAGGTGAACGTATAGGTCTGCCCTCCAAACTCGACCTCACCCTTCCCTTTCAACGTCTCGCCCTGAACGACGAAGGCGTAGCTGACGACGACGCTGCCTTGCGGCGTATCGACTTCAGTCTTCGCCGTAACCTTGTCGCCATCCAGGTTGATGTCCTTGAGCACCGCGTCAGCGCCCGGGCGCAAGCCTGAAATACTGCCGCTGTACGTGCCGCCCTTGCCGCCCTCTTTCTTGAAAGTGGCCGCGGCAGGTTGCTGCCCCTGGATGCCATCGACGATGCCTGCCCAACGTCCCTCGAGTTTGTCGGGTTGTGTTCCACCGAACGCCACAGCTTGAAACAGAAGAACGATTGATACGAATATGAGTGCTCTACGCATGAGACACATTCCTCCATCAGTTATTAGTTCGAGGTTCAAAACCTTTGCGTCTTGGCGAGCCGTTGCGGGCTTTGCGGTCCTTTGCGTCTTTGCGTTGAGAATTGGGTCTTTTTTGTTGAGAATTCTTCACGGAGCTGGAAATACGCAACGCAAAGACGCAAAGGACCGCAAAGGACCGCAAAGCTCGCAAAGACGCAAACGGGCGGCCCTGTAAATCAGAAGACCGCCCGCCTGAGCTTACAAACAATCAGAGGCTCTCTTCAATTACCCGAAGCCGGTTTCGCCATCGCAGTTTCTCGCTGCTCAGAGTCGCGAGTGTAGCTAAACCAGCCGATCATCATTTCTTCCCAGGTCTGATCGCCCCAACGCACTTCTTTGGTCGGATCGGGGTTGTATTTATTCTTAGTCGAGTTATCGAAGTGTGCTACGCAATCCAGCCTCGTTCCTTTCGGAAGCGCGATCGGCTTGTCGAGCACGTAGGTCAACTGCCAGTTAAAGTCGTACTTCGGCACGTTCAGCAGTATCTCTGAGCGGCCATCGGGATACACCGCCGTGTAAACAAAATCTCTTCCGCGAAAATGCATGTGAGGCATGAACGAAGTCAGGTGAACATCCTCGTTGAACGTCTTAGAGGATTTGACCTCGTGGCTCTCCGCGCCCGGTGGAATGACGAAACGCGCGTTCAAGGCATTGCCCGTTACCACCGTTTTTGTAGGCGCAACCTTTGCGAAGACCAGCCCGATGCTGGTTCGATCGGTAGTCGCTTCGCCGTTCGTCGTGTAGTGCATCTGGAAGACGATGTTCGACCCGGCCTTCACCAACCGCGCCGTCCCCGGCGCAAAGACTATCCCGGTCTTGTTGGGCGTGATGCCACCCAATTGACCGCGCCCCTGTTGTGATTCACTCACAGCGCCTTTTTGGCCCACGCTCGGTAGCTGGGCGAATGCGATGACGTGATGAACGACGCTACGATTGCCGGGCCTGATCTCCATCGCCTGAATCCATTTGTCTTCCTTGAAGCCGGTCGGAATGGTGAAGTAGAGATACGGCACGGTTCCGTCGGCCGGTATCGCGTGTGCTTCCTGCATGCTCAACACGACATCCGGCTTGCCGATCGTCCAGCCTTCGACGAACTTCGGCGTAGCCGGCATGTCTTTGTCATCGCCCTTCGGCGAGCCGGCGTCTACCCAGGCGACGATAGTTTCAATCTCTTTTTGAGAGAGACTCGGATCGTTTGAGAATCTGCCGTAATGCGGGTCGGCCGACCACGGCGGCATCGAGCGTTCGACGACGCGCTGTTTGATCGACTTGGCCCACGGCCTGGTCTCTTGATAAGTCAGCAGCGACATCGGCGCGATCTCGCCCGCGCGGTGGCACTCGATGCACCGGCTGTAGAGAATCGGAGCAACGTCCTTTGTGAATGTCACGGTGCTCTTTGATGGTCCGCTTGCCGAAGCCGCGACCAACATCAACGAGAGCAACCCAACGCTGATAGCTCCAACTTTTAACAATCGCATTCTTTTCTCCTTGTCAGCCCTTCGCGTTCTTTGCGGTCCTGTGCGGCCTTTGCGTTGATTTTTGGGTATTGCAGTCGCAAGACACGATACTCAACGCAAAGGCGCAAAGGACCGCAAAGCCCGCGGAGGTTCATAGCAGCACAGAATCCGAACACTACCCGACAAACTGAAGTTTGTCGGACTCTTCGAACTCACCTCGACGCAGTTTCCTTACGGAGATCCTGACCGTCGATGGTGTAATCAAACCACCCGATCATCATCTCCTCCCACGTCTGAGGACCCCAACGCACTTCCTTGCTCGGATCGGGATTGAACTTGTTCCGCTCGGAGTTGTCGTGATGAGCTACGCAATCGATCCGGCTTCCCTTTGGCGCCGCCACCGGCTCCTTCAAAAAGTAATTAAGCTGCCAGTTGAAGTCGTACCTCGGGACCTTCAAGAGCACCTTCGAGGCGCCGTCGGGATAAGTGAGCGTGTACTCGAAGTCCTTGCCGCGAACATGCATATGCGGCATGAAACCCAGTATGTGCGAATCTTCCTTGAAGGTGAACGAGGCCTTCGATTCATAGTTGGGCTCGCCCGCAGGAATTTTCAGATCGCGGGAAAACGCGCCGCTGGTGATTACCCGCTTTTCGATTGGCGCTTTGGCAAAGTACAAGCCGATGCTCGTTCGGTCCTTACTCGCCTGACCGTTCGTAGTGTAGTGCATCTGAAAGATCAACACTGAGCCTTTCTTTATCAGCTTGGCTTGTCCCGGTTTCAGAATCAGCGGGCTCATCCCGGGCGCCCAACCAAGCAACATCCCGTCCGGATTGTTTCCGGCGCGAGCCTGACTTGATCCTTGCTGCAAACTCCTGGCTTCACCTTCTCGATTCGCAGCCGCGCCCAGGTTGAGCTCACCTGCCGGCGGCAGCGGTCCCTGGCCGGGCTCGCGCACGCTGACGATGACGTGATGCACGACGCTCGGGTCGCCGCGTTTGATCTCGGCGTATTGAACGTATTTGTCTTCGGTGAAATTCGTCGGCACGATAAAGTGCCGATAGGCTACCACGCCGTCGGCCGGCACATCAGCTTCAACGGTCATCGGAAGGATGACGTCGGGCTTGCCGAACTTCCAACCTACGTCTGAAAAAGTTGGGGCGGCCGGCAGGTCTTTGGCGTCACCTTCTTTCGCGCCGGAGTCCACCCAGCCGACAATCGTATCGATCTCTTTTTGCGAAAGCTTCCTGTCATTCGAGAACTCACCGTAGTGCGGATCGGCGAGCCACGGCGGCATCTTGCGTTCAGCCACGACTTCGCGAATCGACTTGGCCCACGGGCGCACTTCTTTGTAGCTCAGCAGCGACATCGGAGCTATCTCGCCGGGCCGGTGACACACGGCGCAGTTCTTATTCAGAATCGCGGCAACGTCTTTCGTGTAAGTGACCGAGACCGCGGTCTTGTCCGAAGCGCTGGTTGTCCACGGAAGCAAAAAGACCGCAGCGATAAAAAGTCCCGCAGTCGCGCGCCAAGCCAGGTTGCGTTTCATATTCTTCTCCTCTTGAAATCGATGACTGACCTTCGGTTCCACTGTGTTGCTATTATTGCGTCCTGTTAATGCTTGAAAGATGAATCCGAGAATTATCGTCCCTGCACCCTATGAATGTTGCTACTCTAAACTGGCCGTTCGGGTCTGTCAAATTGAGGTGAATTCTCCGCGAGAATTCTCAAGCAAATCATGCCGAATTAAAGGTTGTTCTTGCGCGACGGGCCCGCGGTCTTTAGGATAACTCTATGAATCCGACGATCTCCGAACTACTTCCAGGCGGCGCAAAAGTTCTAAAAGACATTAAGCGGCAAAAGACCCCTGTGTTGATAACACAGAACGGACGGCCTGCAGCCTATCTGATGGACGTAAACACTTATCAGCGGCTGGAAAAGCGAATGCGAATTCTGGAAGGCATAGCTCGCGGCGAGACGGCTATTCTGGAAGGCCGCACTTTGAGCCACTCCGAAGCGAAGCGAAGAATGAAGCGATGGCTCGATTGATCTGGACTGAACCCGCCCTGCAAGATTTGGACGCGATTGCCGACTACATTGCTCTTGATAAACCCGATGCTGCGAGAAAGTTCGTCCGCCGCGTATTCGCCAAAGCTGAGAAGCTGCGAAAGTTTCCTCGAATAGGACCTAACGTACCACGAAAGGCACCAGCCACAGCAGTGATAACGCCGTAGTAAAGACCTTCTCCAGCACGCTGGAGCGAGGTCTCTCTCGAGCATTCGTTTGAGCATTGGCCATCGCTTTAAGCACGCTTGCGCTCACCCCGTCTCGACGCAGCTTCAACAGTTCTACCTGCGACAGATCAAACCGAGTGGCGGCGGCATGCTTGATGCTCGCGATGATGTAATCCGTAGAGCGCCCGGCTTTTACCCATTCAACTACCGTCTTATTGTCTATGAACGGCGGGTCTGCAGTCACTCGAATGCTGGTCTGGCGAAACAGATCTGCTCTAACGCCGGCGCTTGGTTTGGGACCGGTCGCATCAATACGACGCTTCTTCGCTTCCTCCAGGGCTCCAAGCTGAGCGACTGCCGCGCTCGTTTGTGCCAGCGAAGACTCGGCACGAGCCTTCGGCGCCCAAAACATGTTTTCGCCGGGCTTCATCTCCACAGCTCGTCTGTAATTGTTAACACTTTGCTCCAGTTGCCTCTTCTTTTCGAACGGGTCCAGCACCGTGTAAGCCAGCGCCTCCTGTGCGACACCGATGCTGTAGAAACGATAGGCGTCGTCTTTCGGGTCCTTGAACTCGGGCATGCTCGTTAGCAAAGTAAGCGCTTCGCTCCAACGACCCGACGCCAGGAGCGTGCTTGCGTCCTTCAGCTTTCCCGACGACAGCGCGACGATTTCCGAATGAACGCCTGGGCTGAGCTGAGCCAGTATCAAACCAGCCGCCTTGTCGGCGAGTTTCAGGTAGGCGATATTGAGATCCACCGGAGCAACGCTTGAACTGACGATCGGACCGGTTCCAAAATCGCGGGCAGCTTCTCGCGCGTTCGAGTAGTCCGCATAGACCGTCTCCGAGTAGAGCCGGATTCCGGTTGCGATGTCAGTGACCTCCCACTTGACTCTGATTCGTCCCTCAAAAACCAGAACTCGGTATGACACATCGATGTATGCGAATTGGTCTTCGGTGCGAGAGTAGCCGGTCTCTGAATCAGTAACGACTACTTGTCCCGTCCGCCGGTACTCGGGCCGCGACCTGACTTCGATACGCGGCGAAACGCTGAGATCAGTGATAATGCAGTCTATCGAGGTATCCGCCGCGCCTTGCGACAGGCTGAGTCTGGGATCATTCATCAGCAAGACTTGCTCGATGCCCTCTTGTAGCCGCTCTCGCACCTCAGGAGCGAGTGGGTTCGTGGAATAGACTTCTACTCTTATGGCCGGTCCCGGCACATAGACAGGTGGCGAAGTCCTGACGTCGATCACCGTCTTCATACTCGAAGAACCTTGCACGGGCGTCGCTGGACGAGCAGGCTCTCCAACCCCGTAAGTAACAGCCGGCGCTACGGAGCACATCACGAGCATCGTCATCAGTATCGTCACGCGTTTCAGCGACGCGCCGGAGACCGCATCAGAGGTTGATCTCAAGGACGCGCCGATGCGAGTTGCGATGCATGCCGAGACGTAATCTGTTAAGTAGGAAGCGCGGCTGGCCGTAACTGTGTTTCGGGATTCGAAGTGTGAAGGTTTGGTAATGGAGCGCATAGAAACCTCCGTGCGTTCGGGTCCCATCTGCGCTTCAATTTCCTCTACCTTAGATACTGAATATCGACGCTACCGGTTACGCACATTTCGAATGTTGGTTTGCGTTGAAGCTCCGTTAGCTTAATTCATAAGGTTGGTCGTTAGCTTCATTAGATCAGCATCGGCACGCTCAAGAAATGCGATTGACATTGCAATCCGCTGAGCATAGTCTCCGCACGAACGGAGTTCGGCCAACTCTCGTTACAGTCTCTCAGTAATTCGCCAGTCGTCAGAATCCAAGAACTCAAGCTGGAGCAACCCTCGAAAAGGAACAACTCTCATGAAGAAACCTCTCCTCACTATTCTGTTACTGATAGCCGTGCTCATCGGTTCGGCAGGCTTATCACAACCAATGGGTTCAGCAAATTGTTTCGCGCAAGAGAAATCAGCAAAAGGTGAAACCAGGCAAACCGCGGCGTCGCCAATACAGCCACTCAAGGCCCCGCTCGCATTTGGTCTTGAAGATGGAACGCCGATCAAGCTTCGAATAACAAGAACACTTTCTTCAGCCGATGCGAAAGTCAACGACACGATCGACTTCGAGGTCCTCGAGGACGTCAAGATCGCCGAAGTCATTGTTGTACCGCGCGGCGGCATCGCGTGGGGCACCGTCACCGAAGCGCAGCCCAAGCGCAGAATGGGACGCGCTGGAAAACTCAACGTGAACATTGACTCGGTGCGTCTGGTCACCGGAGAGAAGGCGGCTCTGCGCGCAGTCAAAGAAGTTAAGGGTGGCAGCCACACGGGAGCGATGACAGGAGCAATCGTTGCGACCAGCATTGTATTTTTCCCGGCGGCGCCCTTCTTTCTGTTTATGCACGGAAAAGACATTACGATTCCAAAGGGCACGGAAATAACGTCCTACATAAACGGGGACACTGCTCTTGATCCGGCGAAGTTCGCGCCAAAGGTCGCCACTGCCGACGCTGCAAAGGAATCGGCGCCGGTGGCGGCGCCGACGGCTGCCGAGCCTTCGACTATAGTCATCAAGTCGACTCCCGACGGAGCAGACATCACGGTAGACGGAAAGTTCGTCGGCAGCACTCCATCGACGTTGAAGCTGGCTATCGGCGAGCACACGATCACGATCGAGAAATCAGGATTCAAGCTCTGGACTCGGGCGATGACCGTCAGCACGGCCGGGAGCGTAAACATCGACGCAACACTCGATAAAATTCCTTAGTTCTGACTACCGGTTCAACAGCCGTCATAGACTGTGCAACAAAGAATGTAATAGACTCTGTGCTATAGACGGAGCAATTCAATGAGTTCAGTCTTCGAAATCGCCATAGAAACCGATGTCGACGGTGTGATTCGCGTAGGGGGTACACGCGTAACATTGGACACCCTTGTGGAAGCTTTCAATGAAGGCGCAACGGCGGAGGAAATCGTTCAGCAGTACCCGTCGCTCGAACTTGGTGATGTCTACGCAGTGATCGGCTATTACCTACACAATCAGACAGACGTAGAGCAGTATCTTGAGCGTCGGCGAGAAGAGGCGTCGCGCGTGCGCAGGGAGAACGAAGCCCGTTTTGACCCGAAGGGCATTCGCGAGAGGCTGCTGGCACGCCGTCACTAGAGTACGTCTTGATGCTACGCTTTGCCGCAGACGAAAACTTTAACAACGATATCGTGCGAGGTCTTAGGCGTCGAAGGCCTGACCTGGACATAGTGAGAGTTCAAGAAGCGGGACTATCCGGCGCTGTCGATCCCGATGTGCTCGAATGGGCGGCGCGTGAAGGTCGTATTCTTCTCACTCACGACGTGTCTACGATGACGCGTTATGCCTACGAGCGGATTGTGGTGGGCCTACCAATGCCCGGCGTTTTTCAACTGAGTCGCGGCGCCGGCCTCACCGTCGTTATTGAAGACATCCTTCTTATTGCCGAGTGCAGTATTACAGGAGAGTGGGAAGGTCAAGTCAGATATTTGCCGCTCTGATAGGTTGAGGCAGCTATTCCGTGCACCGAGCGCTTTCACCGTTGCTATCTCCTGTTCGCGCTGATGCACATTGTCACTGGCCTCTGTGTTCTGCTCGCTGAGTTTGCCCTCCCCGTATCTCCCCTCTCCCCGTCGGCTCGTCCCCTACGGCCCGGAAGGACCTTTAGGTTTGCGAACGGGGCGCTTGCGCTCACTCTTGCGCACGCCTCCCGCTTGCTCGTACTGAGAACTATTCTTGCCGTAGCGGGCTGCCACCCCGGCGAGAATCCTCTCCGATAAATCTTTCAAAGTCGTTTCAGCGGTGACAAAAGCGTTCAACTTATCATCGACCACCGCAAGCGCCTTGTTGTATTCGTCCAGCGCCGTTTGGGCGTCTCCGACGGCTGTATCAAAGGCCGCCATGGTGAGTCCGCCGCCTAAATCGATTGCTGCGTCAATACTCTTGATGCCGGCTGACCGAGCCTGAGCCTTTTCCAGCACCTTGGAACTTTTTCTTGCTCTTCCCATTGTCGATCTCCTTTTTATGGAAATGATTGCCCTTACGGGCGGTTTAGTTGCGCGGATCGCACTCGCGCCGTTTGGTAATCAAACATCCGGCTGCGGATGCGCCTTGTTAAAGTGACCTACATCACCATTCATCTATAAAGTGGAGGGAGAACCCGGATTATCGCACCGATTGTGAGAACAATTACGCGGATTGAATCCTGGAATTCGAGAAACGCGAGCCCATTTCTAAGAAACGAAAGGAGCTAACTCGATAACGGAAGGGCAAAACTTTATTTTGTGAGGACGAACCTCTATAATGTGAAGGCAAAATGATATAACGTGAAAGTAAAACTCGATATCGCCAGCATAAAACTCGATATCGCCAGCACAAAACTCGATATCGCCAGCACAAAACTCGATATCGCTGGCACGAAGCTCGATATCGCCAGCACGAAACTCGATATTGTGAGCAAACTCGATATCGTGAGCACGAAACTTGATATCGCCCACACAAACCTCGATATCGCCAGTGTGAAATCGCTTGCGTAAGAACAAAACTCGATACTGGGTGCCCGTACTGTGTTTGATTGCGCGGATTACCCTCAAGGTGTGAGTTAGCGCGATCATCCGACGAGGGCGAGCCACTTTTCCGTCTCGGCGACGCCCGGGTGTTCGATTCGCTTGCGGACTTCGAGAGCCCGCGTGAACGCGCGCTTCGCGAGTGCTGGCTCGTGGTTAGCGAAGTAGGCCTCGCCCCACACCTGCGCGGCGTCCGCTTCGCCCCATGCATATTTGCAGTCGGGATGTGTCGAGAGATCGAGCGCCTTGCGCGCCGCCTGGATCGCCTTCGAAGCATCAGGCCAAGCCAAACTGATCCGGGCCATCACAACAAGCAGCTCAATGCGGAGCAATCCGTAGCCGCATGAGACTGCATGCAGCAACCCGGCCTCGGCCTCACCGAAGGCTGCCTGCGAATCGCCAGTGGCTAGGAGATGTCGCGCCGTGAGGAGGTGCGCCTCGATGATGTACTGCATATCACCGGTTCGCGAGGTCCAGTTGCGGACCTCGTCGAGGTGGGGAGTTGGATTGCTGCCCTCGGCGAGATCAATGCGCGCGAGGAGTGCATGGAAGGCAGGAAGCGCGTTCTTCGCGTTATCGGCGCGCGCGCTCTTCAACCCCCGATCGCACAACGCGTGAGATGCGCTAAGGTCACCCAGATCGATTTGGTGACGCGCCTGCAAGATACCGCGAAGCGGTGAGAGGAAATATCGCTCTCGCGCGGCTGCAGTGGTGAAGTCCACTCGCGCCACTGATATAGCGCCGAGCGAATGGGCGGCGTACGCCCGCCACACGAGCGAATCCGAAAGCTTATCTGAATCCTTTGCCGCCTCAGCTTCAGTCAGCGCCTCGTCGGCGAAAGTGTAGGATTCGGTAAGATGCCCCCGCGCGAACGCTACGGTGCTAGAGTTCATGAGCGCATTTGAAAGAAGCGCGTGCTCGCCGACCAGCTTCGCTAACACTACGTGCAATTGGGCGATTACCCGCGCTTCCGCCAAGCGTCCGAGCCCAAAAGCGAAGAGAGAAAGATCGTTCGCAAGCAAAGACTGTTCGCGCAGAACCATGGTCGGTGCGAGGTGCTCCGGCAGTCCTGTCGCACTGAACTGCGCGAGGATTCTATGTCCCCGCTGATACTCCCCAAGTGTCCAGCCGAGGTGCGGGAAGGCTCCCATCCCATACCAATACAGATCAAATGCCTCCTGCTCCCTGCCTGCGAGGCGCGTCGCTTCGATCAGGCGCTCGTAGCGGTCGAGCACGCTTGGGTCGCTAGGGTTCGTCTGTGGGCGCGTCTCCAGCCCGGAACCGAGTGACTCCGCCACTACGTCGAAAACCTTCTCGGCCGAAATGCCAAGTAACTCTCGGAACCGCTCGCGAAGGAACGGATGCGCGGTCCACGTTATGCTTCCGACGCTCCGGTACTCGAACACCAGTCCGCGTCCCTTCAGGCTCATCAACAGCATCACCAAACGCGGCCTCGCGTTCACGAGCAACCCCGCGACTTCGCCACCCGCTTCGACCAGCACGCCGAGTAGGTCTAACGAGACTCCGCGCGGGAAAACGGAGAGGCGCGCGAGAAGCTCGCGTTCTTCCGCCGGCAAGCGTTCCGCGTAGGACGCCAGTACGCGCGCGAGTTTTGCTGCTTTCGGGTCTTCGCCTGTCACTGCATCGAGCTCGAAGGTCTTTACTTCGTCGATGCGTCCGTTTGCGAATGAGTGTAAGTAGGAGCCGATCACCGCCACTGACAGCGCGTGGTGGCCGACTTGCGTAGCCGCAGCGCGCAGCGCTTCATCGTCGCCGACGACGCCCCAGCCGCGAAGCACATCAACCGCAGCTTCGGGTGAAAGGTCATCGAGACGAGCCTCGCGGTAGCCGCGCTTATCCCAGTCCTGAAGATCTACGAGAGGAAACCGAGAGGTCACGAGCGCGCGAGCGCGGCCAAGGCCCGAAGCTAGCGCGCGAAGGAGTAGTTTGAGTGTTTGATCAGAGAGTTCGCCGCGCACACGACCCGTGCCGGCATCCTCCTGCACGCGCTCCAATCCATCGAGCACGACAAGGTGTGGCCGCCCATCGCGAAGGCCGCGTTCCAGACGTTCGAGCCGCCCGCCCGCAGGCCCTTCTTCTTCGCCGAGAAAGAGCTGGTTACATTCGCGCACGAAAGCGTCGGCGTCGGGCTTCTCGTAGAACGACCACACAAGCACGTTCGCCTCGCCAGGCTGCATATCCCGAACGACCCGCTCAACGACCGCTGTCTTGCCAGTGCCGCCAGCCGCTACTAGCGACCACACTCGATCCGGAGAGGCCAAGTCCGCAACCCAATCGGTCAGTTCCTTCACCAATGTCTCTCGACCGTGGAAGTGGGGCGCGGGCTGGAGCGCGTGGACGATGCGGATCTCTCCCTGCTTGGTTGCAGGCGGCGCGATCGACCCCGGGGGCCGCGCCTGCTCCTTGGAATAATTCGACAGGGCGATCGCGATTTTCTTGCCCAGTTCGTCAGGCGCTTTAAATGTGTCGCAAACGAAATTCGCGCGCAACCACGCCTTAAAGGCACCGAGCGCGGCCACGGCCTCAACGACTTCCGCTACACGGGCGGAGTCAGCCAGAACGGTTGGATCGGCGAGGAGGTCCTGTTCCTTCTTCTCGCTCCACGGATAATCGTCAGCAACAATCCACACCAGCACATCTTTGCCGGCAGCCTTCGCCGCTTCGACTTCGCGACGTGTGATGCTGCCTCGACCCTTCTCCGGGACGAAACCGTACCGGTGCGCCACGATACACACCACGACATCGCTCTCTCGCGCCTTGCGTTCTGACTCAGCCACCGGCTCACCGGGCAGCGCGCCCCACCGCTCCATCGCTTCGACTTGTTGTGAGAGCCTTAGGATTGTGTCATCGGCCACCTGGCGGTGATCGATCAAGTCCAATGACGTGGAAGAAAGGAAGACCTTCATAGATTGAAGCCGTATGTATATACCCGAGATTGCTCGTCCCGCAAATGTGCTCTAGCACGCATAGCGGGGTACTAGCGTGTTGGTACGCAGAACGTGGTAAATCCGATAAGGAAGCCAGAGCAAATAGGGTTGGAAGGGAGCCTGCGAAGCAGGCGGCGGCAAGTAGCCCCGGATGGAGCGAAGCGAAATCCGGGGTGTGCGGCAGAGAGTCGCCCAGCCCTCGAAGAGGGCGACGGACGTCAAAACACCTGTCACAGTCGCATCCGCCGCCCGCTCTGCGGGCTCAACTCAATTGCCCACGTTCCCCGGGTTCCGCTCCGCTTCACCCGGGGGCTAAATGCCCCCGCCCGCTTCGCGGGCTCAAACTTTAATCGCATAGTCGATCTAAAACACGGCGAGTTACGGTCCAACATTACGGACACCAACACACTATGATCCCACGCAGCAAGTCGCGATACTAAGCTGGCCGTTCAACTCCCTGCCACTTCAATCTTGATCACCGATTGACGATGACCTTCAATATGCCGCGCGGGGTGATTTGAGTTGCACGTCCAGATGCTCCCGTCTTTCGCGAACTCTACTTCCCTCGTGTAGGTCACTCGCGTGGGCATAGGGATCACCGTTAGCTTTTCTGTCTTTGGGTCGAATCTCATCATCGTGTCGCTGCCGGCGCCGCAGATCCATATCAATCCCGTGCGACGGTCTACGTTGATCGCATAAGGTATGTCGTCTCCCTTGCCCGGGAGCGAATACTTCTTCCAAGCGTCTTTCTTTGGATCGTAGCTGCAGAAGTCTCCGCTGCCGTAGCCCGGTATCCATACGACGCCATCATTCGCTACTTCCAAACGCCGGGGACCGTAGACCGGCGGCTTCCATTCGGTGATTTTCCCCGTGACCGGGTCGATCACTCCTACGCGCTGGCCGTTCAGCTTCGTGTACCAAACCTTACCGTCAGGCGCGATGTCTATGCCATAAGGTGTGATGCCTCCGGTCTCGCCCATCGTCGGCACATTAGACGCCTGCTCGGGTTTGAGCAGTTGATACTGCTTGATCTTGAGCGTCGCGGGATCGAGGCGGAAGATCGCGTTCATCGCGGCGTCCGTGTACCAGCAGATGCCTTTCTGATCGAAGCGCAGCGTGTGAGGATAACCACCTCGCTTTCCGTTTTCGCCGCTCTCGATCAACAGAAACTCTTTCGTCTTTGGATCGAAGCGAGCCATCTTGCCGCCGAGCGCCAATGTGATCCACATATCACCGTTCGGAGCCTTCTCGATCGAATGAGGCCCCTGCAAAGGATAGTCGCCCGAGCCGTCCTTAACTCCGCCGGGAATCGAATAAGACTTTCGCTCGCCGGTTTTCGGATCGAGCGTGCGAACCGCGTCGTGAATCATATCGACGAGATAGATCAATCCGTCGTCGCCGATTTCGAGATCGTGCATAAGCGCGCTGTTCTCGTGACCAACGGGCCACTCGGTGATGACGACGTTGAGTGCGTCGCCGGATGCCGGAGGCGGCGGCGTGTAAGACGGCCAGTTTGCTTCGGCGCCTTGTTTGTAAGTTTCGTAGAGCATGCCGGGCAGCGCTTGCTGGGTGTCTTTGTGAAGCAAGCGGAAGGCGCCCAGTCCGATGCGGCTCGACATCACGTCGCGAACCATGACATCCCAGTCGGCTTTTTCTTTTGGAGCTCGAAAGCCTTCGGTGCCCACTTGATGGCAATAAGCGCACGCCATTCTGAAGTTCAAGCGAGCTTCGTCGTTCGGCCACTTGATCAAGCGAATGCGATCGACGCTGGTCTCCTGCATTTTTGGATTCGCGGCCGGCTTCATTTGAAAAGAGACGAGCGCCATCGCCGCTGCCGGTTGGTGGGAGACGTTTTTGAATTCATCTTCGAAGCCCGGCAGCCGAGCACGCAGTTTGTACTCGCGGTTCGTGAGCGCCGGCAGCTTGAAGCGCCCGCCTTCTTTGGTGAAGACGGTGATCATTTTGTCTTCAACTGAATCGAAGGCGGTGACCATCACGCCCGCGAGCGGCTTCTTTTGCTGATCGACGACAGCGCCTGCGATCGAGTAGGAGTTCGAAGCGCTGCCGGTTGTCGAGGGGATGGCGAGGCTGAGCAGGAACAAGCTGAACCCGAAGAGGAGAAGCTTCTTGATAGACATGATGACGCTCCTGTTGGAAGAATTGCCGTGCTATCGTATGGCGGTGTGGAAGGGGAGTCAAGGATTGCTTGCTCGCACTGGAGTTGTTCCTCGGCGTCCTCTGCGCTGCGGTTTGATTTCCAGCGATCAAAAGAAAACCGCAGAGGACGCTGAGGACGCCGAGGACTGCTTGCTGGCGACAAGCTTGGGAAAGAATAACAGGTAAGGAAGAGGGACTTGTCCCCGCTCCTGGCTGACCGAATGTCAAAACGATACCGGCGGGGACAAGTCCTCTTCCCTACCTGTTATTCTTTTTCGATCTCATGACACTCGATTTCATCGAGGTTGGAAGAAAATCGGGGGGACCGCCGTCTAAGGGTTGGACGCGAACAAAAGCTTCGCGTCGCCGTTACAAGCTTAGACCTGACAGGAGGATTGTATGCATCGCAAAGTGCTTCGTTCGATCTCACTCGCTGTAGCTTCAATTCTATGTTTATTGGTTGTCCAACAAGCCGCGCTTGCGGGGCCGCCTCTCCTCTGCCATCCGTTCGAGATCGGCCACGCCCGGTCGCTTCCCTGGAGCGGCCCCGAGTGGCGTGGCGTGGACAAGAGCTACGCTATCAACCGGCTGGTCGGCGACACCGTCGCTTTGCTCACACCGGAAACGCCGGTGATGGTCAGGATGGAAACGATTCGCAGGGCTACCGTATACGCCGTGTGGTCAATGAATGACTACAAGGTTGGCTACGAAGTCAAGGACGATAAGGTCGCCGCTGAATTGCTGGCGCGCCTGAAAGCTCGTATCCCCGCGCCGGACGCGAATACGGACAAGAGGGCCGCGGCGCTGGCGATGTTTGACTACGGCTATCTGGTTGAGACCTACAAGCAAGCGATATGGGACCCGCACGCATCGCCGGGCGCAAAGCTCGCCAGCGGTATCGACGGCTACGGGTTTATCGTGAAGTCGATCGCGATGCGTGGAAGCGATCCCGAGATGGAATATGCGGCGGCGCTTTCGTGCATGGGCCGGAAGCGAGAAGCCGGGCAGGATGCTTATGTTGCGCACGTGCAAAAGGCGCTGGCCGGCGCGCAGGAAGGTTCATTGCTAGCGCGGAACATGCTGAACTACTTCAGAGATCGAGGGACGACACTCGCAGAGCTTCGAGCGAACATCGCGAAGAACTGAAAGATAGTCCGTAGTCCGTGGTCAGCAGTCCGTAGCTACGGACCACTGGCTACGGACTACGGACTTCTGTTTACTGCTGGCGCCGGCCGAACTGACCGCCGCCGCCGCGGCCGTTGTTGGCCGGCTCGATCGGCGCAACCCCAAGCACGCCTCTCACCACTGTGAGCTTAGCCAGAATCCGTGGTTCCGCGAGCACAAATCTGTCGGTCAACATTTGAGCCTTCTCGAAATCGATCCTGGCTAAGCCCGCCAATTCGGTCCCGTAGCGCGCGACCATCCCGGCAAGCGAGCCTCCACCCTGAAGCGGCAACTCCCCATCCTTAAAAATGTTCAGCTCGAACCCGCTGAGCAGAGCCGCCGCCGACAGAAGCTCGTTCATCTGGTTGATACCCGGCTCCATTGTCTCGAAACTTTTCGCCGGGTCGAGCGACGCAAACGCGTGAGCAACGTTGACCTGAGCTTCAAACTGCGCGTAACTGGTTGCGCGGCGGCTGACAAGGCCGCGCGCCTCATCGAGAAGCTGAAGCGCAAGCTTCGGGTTTTCGGCTTGCAGGTTTCCCGCGAACTGAAGCAACAGCGACAAACGCTCCTCATCCGATTGCGCGCGATTGATTGTTTGACGTATGTCGTCCGCCTTGTTGGTAGTCGAACTTACCGCCTGCCTCAGCTCGAGCGTGTGCAGCGTGTTGGTTCGGGCGGTCCCCTCAAGATGCTGGTTGGCGATGTCGCGCGCACGATCGGGATTGCCTTCGTCGATAGCCTTGAGCGCCGCCTGCTGATACATCCGATTCTGCATTTGTTGAGGCGCCGTAGCAGCAGCCGCGATCAGGCTATCGGAGGTCCCCTGCTGCATCAGATTGGCCATCTGACTGAAGCCGGCGCGCGGGTCATTCTCCATTCCCATTTGAGTGAGCTTTTGTTTTACGGCAAGGCTCCGCTCCGGAAGATACTTATCGATCTGCGGCTGCAAGCTCTGCAATCCGCTGAGCAGCATTCGCGCGTTAGCCTGTTGAATATCGGCCTCGCTCTGCGGCGCGGCTAGCGGGACCTGGTTGTTAGGCCTGCCGCGAAAGGCTCCCGGGCCGCCGCGCGCCTGAGCGTTTTGAGCTTGCGGCGTCGCTCGAAGCGCCGCGGTAATCGCCGCCGACATCACGTCTCGAAAAGCCTGCTCGGCGAGAAGCTGGTCGGGAGACCCGGCGACCGATTGCGCCGGTTGCGCTGGTTGCCCCTGGTCACCCGGCTTCTGCTGCGCGCGAGGCCCCGGGCGCAACAGACTCAGCGACAGGCGAACGGCATCCGACTTCAAGAGTAGCTCTTCGGGCTGCATTTTCTTAACCAGTTGATCCGAGAGTTTCGTCGCCGCTTCGGCGTCCTTCGATTGAAGCTGAGAGAGCACCTTCGAGAACGACGCGGGGTATTCACCCTTGTCCAGCCAGCCCTGCGCGTTCTTAGCCGCGGTCTTCGGATCGTTGGCGGCAATCGCCGCCACCAGGCTTTGCTCGAGACTATTCTGTGAATCCTGTCTCCTCACGCCCGGACCAGTCGCGGGCGGCGCAGAAGGCATCGTCTGCAGTAACTGATACGCGAACTCACCGCTGTGCCGGGCGACGGTCAGAACGAGTTCCTGCCGTAATTCCATCGCCAGTCGATTTGCGTTGGCCGCGCGACGCGAATTCTGATCGTTTGGCGATTCGCTGCGGCGTATCATCTCGGCTATGCCCGAGCCCGCCTCGCCGAACAGCACCCGCGCGCGTGATTCGTCGCGATCCCACAGCAAGTCCCCGGCAGAGATCTGCACATAGATGCGGTTCTCGGGAAGCTTGAGCGCGCCGGCATCGCCGAGCACCTGGTCGAGCAGGAGGACCGCTTTCTTCTCAGGAGTAGGCTTGTCTTTGTCCTGCTCGCCGGGTTGCTGTTGGTTGACAGGATCCTGATTCGCGAGTGAGGCGGGGACGAACCCGAGCGCGAATATCATCAAAAGAGCAGCGCTATGCTTAGCGTTCATCTTGGCGTTGATCTTGGCGTTCATTTTGTTCTCCAGAAAAGGCTGGCAAGGTTGGCCGTGAGACATTATTAGATTACCTCACTGCCCGGGTGTGCATCCAGCGGTGCCGACCTGAAATATGATAACGGGGACGCATCAGGAGGTTGCCCGGAATGCTTGAAACCCAAGTGACGAACATAATTTGGAGTGCGGCGCGGTCTGTGTGCGTACGCGCCGCTTTGGCTCTTGGTGAAGATTCAAAGCAGCCAAAGCAGCGCGTACGCACAGACCGCGCCGCACTCCAAAACGCCGCGCCGATTTCCTCGTCGACCAACACAACTTTAGGACATCACCGCTTGTCGCCGGTGCTGGTCGGACCGCACCTTGTCAAAGCTCTTCAGAAGAACCAATGCCCGCGACCAGCTGGCAGCGGGGGTGATTAAAACCGGGACTTGGGTGGGACTTTAGGTTACCGGAACTCAGAGCGATGAATCGAGCGTTCCGCCCGGCAACCCCGTAGGAGTGCGATGTTTATAGTTACGAACGCCGACGTGGACTTCCTGGCTCCGTTAGGTGCGGCACAGAGTTGAGCGCAGGAACATTTCACCCCTACGGGGTTGGCAACATATGGAGCTCGCCACTATAAACATTCTACCCCTACGGGGTTCCAGGTAATTCTCAAGGCACTTCTTCCGGCGAAGAGTCGCGGGCGGTTTCCGACTCGAGTCCCGCTTTTAGTCACACCCGCTGACAGCTTGTCGGACGGTAATTATTGACAAAGCAGGCCGCGCACCTTAGACTGGCCTCGCATCAACGAGTTGTTTTAAAGTCACCGATAAAGGCACACCGGGAGTGATCCCGGGTCGCAAAGCCAAGGCCTTGAGGATCTCAAATTTGAAATTTCAAATTTGAGATCGTCCGAGGATGACTGGTTGCCGAAGTGAGGTTGAAGAGCAGCGCCCTCCCAGGTTCGACTCCACTTCATCGTTGTCCCCACAACGCAAAACGAGATTGTAAGCGCGCCGGAATTGAGCGCGCGAAGAGAATTAGAAAGTACACAATGAGACTGTGGAGAACCGGGATTTACCTCACCGTCAATCTGGCGGTCATCGCCTTTTTTGCAATCAGCGTTAACATCGCGCACGCTCAGGAAGCGAGCGTCATGGTGAACGTCGGAGCCGCAACCGATCAGTTACAGCGGACGCCTGCGCTCGTCGTTCATGAGATACCGACGCCTGCATCAAGCCTGAAGCCCGCAACCCCGACGACTCAACAGACACAGGGCGCGCCACAAAAAAACGCGGCGGTTAAATCACCCGCGGCCGGCGCGCCCGCCAAGGCTCAATCGGCTCAATCGGCTCAATCGACTCAATCGACTCAGCCGATTGTCTTGCCGGCTGCCGCAATAATATCTGCCCGCGACGGAAGGGTGACTACGGGCAATCCGAAGTACGACGAGTTGATCGCCGCCTCTGCCGCGCGCAATGGAGTCGATCCCGATCTGGTCACCGCTGTAATGCGCCAGGAGTCCGGGTTTCATCAAAACGCCCGCTCTTACAAAGGGGCGACCGGTCTCATGCAATTGATGCCGGGGACCGCCGCGCGCTTTGGCGTAACAAACATATTCGATCCCGCTCAGAACATCGAAGGAGGCACAAAATATCTGCGCTTTCTGCTCGATTCGTTCGACGGAGATGTGGATCTGGCGCTGGCTGGCTATAATGCCGGTGAGCACGCGGTGATGAACTCGGGCTACAAGATTCCCCGCTACCGCGAGACTCAGAATTATGTTCGCAGTATTTCAGCGCGCTACGACGCGAGCAAGAAGACCACGCGCCGCGTCGCCGTTGGAACTTCGACGGCCCCGGCTGCAACGATTTTTTCGGGCGGCGCCGCCAGCAGCCGCCTCTCGAATAATTACTGAGCGGTACACATGATTTCCTTTGTCATCCCGGCCTACAACGAAGAGGCGCTGATCGGGCAAACTCTCGAATCAGTAACCCACGCGGTCAAACATCTCGACGAGCCGTTTGAGATAGTGGTTACCGACGACGCGTCGTCAGACCAAACGGCGACAATCGCCGAAGCTCTCGGGGCGCGCGTAATCAAAGTGAACCTTCGACAAATCGCCGCCGCTCGAAACGCCGGCGCTCGTCACGCTCGAGGAGATCGGCTGATCTTCGTGGACGCCGATACGGTGGTCAATGAAGCCGTAGTGGGTGCCGCGGTTGAAGCAATGAAACGCGGAGCGGTTGGAGGCGGGTCGGCGGTCAGTTTCGAGGGACAGGTCCCGCGCTACGCCGAACTCATGCAGCCGGTGCTTGTCAGGCTCTTTCGCGCCAGCGGGCTGGCTTGCGGATGTTTCCTGTTCTGCACTCGAGATGCTTTCGACGCAGTGGGCGGGTTTGATGAAGAGCTGTTTGCTTCCGAGGAAATAGGCATGAGCCTGGCCTTAAAGCGACAGGGGCGATTCGTTGTTCTTCGCGAATCGGTTACGACTTCAGGCCGCAAGCTGCGAATGTACTCGGGCAAACAAGTGCTGTTGATCATGTCACGCATTTTGCTTGGCGGACCGAAGGCTCTCAAGAACAGAGAACGCCTCGAATTGTGGTACAGCGGTCGACGCGAAGATCCGGAGATCGCCCAGTGAAACACGAGGGAGCACTCTGCGTGAAAGGCATTCTCAGCGCAGAGACGCAAAGGCCGCAAAGCACGCAAAGGTTCTTAGCCGCTTCCGTCAACGATCGGGCCTCCTTCCCCAAACTGGTAACTGACTGCGCGCTTTCTTTGTTGTATACTGCACCCCATGCCGTGTAAGAACACACGGCAGTCCCCTGAATTTCAAAGCAGACTGTGCATAAGATATGCAGCGGGCAGGACGAAATAAGTTAATAGTCAGCGTGACCGTCTTCGCAGTGGTGTTCTGCCTTACTGTCCGGCCTGTGCTGAATGCCGCGGATCCTTCATTGTCTTCAGCAACAAGTCCCGTTTCACTTGCCGAAAAACTCTTTCGTTATGCGGGCGAGCTTGGCCGCTCTCTCCACGACCGGCCTCTCGAAGAACGAAGCCCGGGCGACTATCGCCGAGCGCTTGACGCGTACGGGCAAGTCGTTCGTCTCAATACCGACAACTATTTTTCCGCGGAGTCGCTTGTTAGAAAAGCAGAGCTCCTGCGCGAGATGGCGGACGCCAACGGTGAGTCGGCGCTCTACCAGCAGTCGATCGCAGCTTACCGAAGCGTCGTAGCCGAGCACCCGCACAGCGCTTTCGTTGGGGACGCGCTCATTGGAATCGCTCAAATCTATGAAGAGAACCTGCAGGATCTGGACGGCTCGGCCGCGGCTTATCGAGAGCTGATCGCGCACTTCCCTGCGTCGGTGCTGGCTCGTGAGGCCGGTGCGGTGCTTGCGCGATTCGAAGCTCAGTTGAAGAATCGGCCGGTCGACGTGACGATCTTATCCGAGACAAACCATCGGCAATCGACTCCAGTTCCCACGCTCACGAATGTGCGAAGCTTCGGTGGTCCGGATTACGCGCGAGTGGTGATAGACCTGTCGGAGCCCGCGCACTTCAGTGAACACCGCGAGGGGAATCGGTTGAGCATCAAGCTCGATAGCACCGCGGTTTCATCCTCGCTTTACGGCCGGCGGTTTATTGTGGGCGAGGGCGGCTTGCTCAAACGGGTCGCGGTGTCGGACGGAAGCGGCGCGGCGGGCACGCAGATCGATCTCGAGGTCTCTTCGCTAAACAACTATTCGGCGTTTCGGCTGGCCGAACCCGAACGCATCGTGGTCGATATTCATGCTAACGGGGCGGCCGGCTCGATGGTGAGAAGAGCTCAGGAGAGAACATTCATAGCTGCGGCTCACGCTGAAGCGCCCGCGCGGCCGATGGCTCCCCTTGCGCGGACCACGCCACGCGATGAACAGCGCTAAGCCAGAAACTTCAATGCCGATTCAAACTCGTTGAAATCTCTGCCGGAGATAACCGATCCGATTCTGCCTATTGCGCCGCCGAGCGCAGCGAATGCGGTAGCAGCCGCCACGCAAGCTTTAGCCGCGAAGGTCGATGCTAAAGCGGCGCAGTCGCTCATCAAACGCATCGTGATCGATCCGGGTCACGGCGGTCATGACACCGGCACAATCAGCGCCAGCGGAATGCGCGAGAAAGATCTCGTGCTCGACGTCGGCCGCCGGTTGAAAGCTTACATCAAGCACAACTACCCGGATGTCGAAGTGATAATGACACGCGACTCGGATCGTTTCGTAGCGCTCGAGGAGCGAACCGCGATCGCAAATGCTAAAGGCGCTGATCTGTTCATATCGATTCACGCGAACGCCAGCCCGTCGCGAGTCGCTTCCGGCGTTGAGACCTTCTTCGTGAGTCCCGATCGCGCTCCGGCGGAAGACCTTCAGGCTGCGGCGCGTGAGAATGCCAGACTCGCCAGCGAGAAAAAATCAGACAAGCCTGAGCCTATGTTTGCCAGCGTGACCGTTGGCAATCGTGTAGCCGAGTCTCGAGAGCTTGCACGTTATATCCAGGCTGGACTGGTGCGAGGCATCGGAGCCCAGTCACCGCGCACCGCAATGAATCGCGGAGTCAAACACGCGCCGTTCGTAGTGTTGTTGGGAGCGGCGATGCCGAGCGTGCTTGCTGAAGTTTCCTTCCTGTCCAATCCCAAAGACGACGCCTTGCTGCAGACCGGCCCGTTCCGGGAGAGAGTAGCGGCTTCGTTGTTTGCGGGGTTGAATGCTTATTTGAAGAAGAATCGAGGATCGGCTCGAGTTGACGCAATAAAGTAGTAAGACCAGGAGTCCTTACAATGGACCTGCGGAACACCTCAATCGCGAGAGTCGCACAGAGCACATACTGATAAGTGATTCATCTTGAATGACTGATCTCTTGGGACTTGGGTTCAAGGGCGTAGTCCTCAATAATCTCATCCAGGAAGCTCTTCACACTACCCGTCTGATACCGAACTGAACTCAGCAAATCATGGAGTCCACTGACCCTTGGAAATGTCCACAGCGGTGTCCCGTTCTCATCAATGATTTCAAGGTTTGGCGAATGGCCGGGCACTTCATAGATGCGGAGCTTTCGTTCTTTATACTCGGTTTCATAGACCATCTCGGGTATTGTTTTTGCTACCGCCCAGATAATTCTCCCCTCTTGGGTTCCTCTGATTAAACTTACGATCGCGTCAATTGTCTTGTCGGTTTCGGTGGTCATAGTCTTATCGCTCCCATAGCTTGTCCTTCAGGAGATTCGTCATCTGCTCGTCATCCACGCTTGCGAGGTTCCGGGGTCACTCGGCTCACATCACGTAAGCTCACGTAGCCCACAATCAATCCGTTGGAATCCAACACAACCGCGTGACCGAGTCCGTTGTTGGTAAGAATCGATTTTGCTTCGGGAATCGGTGTACTCGAGTTGATGAACATCGAACCGTCGACCGGGCGCATGACCACGCGGGCTTCGAGGCCGGACCAATTTTCGCGAGGCGCCTGTTTCAGGTCGTCCAGCAATAGCATTCCGTGAAGTCTTCTTTCCTGAACAACCGGAAAACTCGTGTGATGATTGTTGTTGAGCACCTTGTTTATGAAGTCCGTGATTTTCATCTCCGGCGGTACCTGGACGAAGTCGCGGTTCATAACGTCTTCCACCGTTCCGCGCTTTGCTCGCCACACGCCGCGGTTCCGGCCCTCGGTGGTCCCCAGCATCAACGCGATCATCAGGCCGATGATCATCATCCAGAGTCCGGTGATGCCGTAGTCCGGAACCATAATGAACGAATAGATGCCCGCGGCGATCAGCGTGATGGCGATCATCAGCCCCGACCGGATGGATTGCTGTGTGGCCGCTCTGAAGTTCTTGTTCCTGCTCCATAGCAGCGCCCTCAGAACGCGTCCGCCGTCGAGCGGCAGGCCGGGCAATATGTTGAATCCGGCGAGAAACCAATTCACCAAACCAAGATGCCTGAGCACCTGTCCCACCGCCAGATGCGAAGTGCCCCGAAGAAGAACCTCGTCCGCCAGAAAGAAGATCGTACCGATCACAAAGCTCGCGGCGGGTCCGACAACCGCTATCTTGAACTCTGATGATGGCTGCGCCGGCTGCCCATTGAGCGAAGCAAGTCCTCCGAACATATAGAGAGTAATGTTACCTGTTCCCAGCCCTTCTGCTCTTGCCATCGTTGCGTGAGCGAGCTCGTGCGCGAGCACCGACACGAACAGCAGCATAGTTGTCAGCACACCGAGCGCCCAGTACTGCGGGACCGACAACCCCGGGGCCTGACGCGGCAGGAGTCCCGAAGCAATCGCCCATGCATAAAACGGAAACACAGGCAGCCAGCTATAGTGCGCGTAGATAGGAATCCCGAAGACGCGGCCGAGATAGAATGGTTTCGGATTGAGTGTCACTGAATTTGATAAGAACGAACGGTTACGGCGCTCGGGGAAAGTCTACTCTGCGACCATTGCTCGAACAAGCAAACGTTTCCTTTTGGTAGGGGGCTATAGTGTGTGTGCTCGCTCACAATCTCGTTCTTCCTCAGCGTCCTCGGCGTCCTCTGCGGTTGATTCCCGGCACTGATCAAGAAAACCGCAGAGGACGCTGGGGACGCTGAGGAATGCTTCCCGCGCAACAGGCTAATAAACCACTAGCGGGCGGTGTTGATAGACCACCGAGCGACGGATAACCTATAATCGAGTTTCAGCGCACGGGATTTCAAATGCATCTATTAGCCGCAATTGCAGGATTAACCGCGGGGGTGATCGCCTGGCTCTTCGCGTCTCACTGGATAGCCGTTTCTATCGCCCGAGTGGAAGACCAGCGTCCCGAACTCGTCGGCTCAAGACAGTTGCGCGCAGCCGAAGCGGTAGCTTGCGGCGCCGTATTCCTCGCGTGTCTGGCGCTTGCTTCCTGGCTGACGTGGGTGATGTGGATTCAGATCAAGTAGAGAGAACAGAACTTTTCGGATCGAGTTTCTGAGATTGCAATTACTTAAACGTCTTGGGCCGGAGGGTGCAAAGAAGAGGCAGCGCTTGCCAACCTATACCTTGTTTGATTGCAGTGGTTGCTACATCGTCACAAAGAATACGTCCCATGCCCATCGGCCAACGTGCGCGCCATGCCCTGAAGAAGTGACGGATGAAAAGCCCACCTGCTCGGGGTATTTTACAGACCAATATGATTCCTTATAGAGATTATTTGGGGTCCCAGTATTCGGGCAGGTGAAAGGAGGAATGTAGTCGTCCCCGGCAGACCAGTAGTCTGCTACGCAGGCGAAAGCGCTTGAGATGCCGAGAATCAGAAACATCGCGGCCGCGACAATTGTTTTCATTCCTCAATCCCCCTGACAACTCATATGGCTAGTACCTAGAAATCCACTTCTCATTGAGTGCTACGAGCTTTTCTATGCCCATTGGTAAGCTGTCAGTCCCAGCTAACTCTCCTCGTACAGTGACGTTCTGCCGCGACTTAGACGTCAGGCTGCTCTGATACCACTGCTTAAGCTCACTAAGGAGATACAATGCCCTCTCTTTTGCGTCGGAAAGACCACCGCGGACGGCTGGATCCTCCTCTTCATCAACGGGAAGCGCCGCGATCTGATCACCAAGCCGCTCAATTGCGGTAGGCTTATCCGCATCCGGCCACTTCAACGCTTTCGTCAATAGGTCGTTGATCCGTTTTAGTTGAATTCTATTGCCTCTCCGGTTATCCAAAACACCCTTTGCAAAGCGAAATTCACCTCGGCTAGTGCGGTCATCAAAAACGACAGCCAGAATGGTTATCGTCGGATGGGTTATTGCAGAGCCACACATATTCGACAACGTTGCAACAGGCGTTGTTATCTCAACGATCCCCCCCGGCTCAATCGAATGGTCGCCGATGGCGAAGTCCGTCGATGACTCTGGTACGTTACAGACCGCCGTCACATAAGCCGTTATGGACTTATTGGAGGTGTTTTGCATCCGCGTCTCAAATCGGCGGTCTATCCTTTCCTGACTGAGAAGATTGAGAGATCCGGTGTTATCTATCACGCTCGGCGAACTGACCTCTCGCTGGCCTCGCCTCCCGCTTGAAGACAGTACGCGGTGCTCAAAAGAAGACAGCCCAAACCGATACTCGATATCACGAATAATCGCTGCTTCGTCGACAGGGTGCTTGAGGACTCCATTGATGCATCTCCTTCTTGGAAGATCAGGAAGGTAACCGTACGAGCCGCCGTTTCATATATCATCGTGATATCTTGAATACAATAGGAATTGTTACCCGCACTACCAACAACCCTGACGCTTCAGTCTTCGGTGAGGCCTTTTCTGAAAAGCCTACTACTTTTAGAGTGTCGATTGAAGCAGAATTATCGCATTTCTTGATGCGATTTATTACAAATAGGTCCTCGGGTACGTGCCGCTGCTAACAGATCAACTCTTTCCTTCCTGAACCCATCAACCGCCAGGAGGCAAGCTTCATGAAACCCCTTACAGGATGCCATCCGCGTGCAGCCTGCCGCCGCTCTGTGCCGGAGTATGAGGACGACGTGACGATCTACGCCGCGTTCTTTACCCTCGGACCGGATGGACACGGGTTGTTAACGAGGACATTATTTCATCAACTCTCGTTTGAGCAGCTTGCCTGTGGGGCCCTTCGGAATATCCTCGACAAACTCGACAGTCTTCGGACACTTGAAATCAGCAAGACGCTCGCTGCAAAACTCGATGATTTCTTGCTCGGTAATCTCTTGACCCTCCCGCGGCACGACAAACGACTTCACCTCTTCGCCGTAGAGTTCGTGCGGGACTCCGATCGTTGCAGCGTCCCGTACTTTCGGATGCTGATATAACACCTCATCGATCTCTCTCGGGTAAATATTCTCTCCCGCCCGAATGATCATGTCGCTCTTGCGGTCGACGACGTAGAAAAACCCATCTTCGTCACGGTAGCCAAGATCGCCGGTGTGAAACCAGCCCGACAGAAACGCCTCTCGCGTCGCCGTCGCGTTCTTGTAATAGCTCTTCATTATGTTAGGCCCGCGCAATACGATTTCGCCGACCTGATGCGGGCCAACCTGCTGCTCGTTCTCGTCAAAGACTCGGACCTCATTGCCGATCGGCTTTCCGACCGAACCGGCGCGGCGGTCATCAATCGGATTGAACGTCGCCCGGCATGTCGATTCCGACAAGCCGTAGCCTTCAATCACCGGAAACTTGAACAGCGACTCGAAAGTCTTGAGAACCTCGATCGGTACGGGAGCCGAGCCGCACAATGCAAATCTGAATCGGCTCAAATCGAGACCGGCAGGCAAGCCTCCCGAATATGCGTGATTAAGAATTGAGAGCATCGTTGCGACCGAGCCGAAATAAGTTACTCCGTGTCGCGAGACCGTCTCCCAGTGATGCGAAGCGCTGAAGCGCGGCGCCAGCACAATGCTCCCGCCCGCCCAAAGCGCCGCCATGGTCGTGGTCATCAGCGCATTTACATGAAACAGCGGCATCAGTATCAGCGAGCGGTCTTCGGGTGTCAGCGCCAGCCATTCGGCGATCTGCCGCGCGTTTGAGAGCAGGTTCCCGTGTGTGAGTAATACTCCCTTGGGCTTGCCCGCCGTGCCGGACGTGTAGATGATCACCGCTTCATCGTCCAGGTTCAGTTCCGGGTTCGTGGTTTGTAGTTGCGGGTTTGGCGCCACAAGTCTCTTTTCGTTGATCGAGTCGTTGAGATTGTCGATCACGGTCCACTTATCGTCATCTCCGACGACTATCACATTTCGAAACGACGCCGCGTGCGCGCGTGTCGTGTCGAGATGCGGAAGCATATCCGGCTGAGTCACCACCGTCCCGGCTTCTGAATCGGCGATAACGAACTCGATCTCCCGGGGCTTCAACAGCGCATTGACTGGCCCGGCCCACGCGCCGATCTTGAAGCAAGCGAAATAGAAGATCAGGTATTCGGCGCGGTTCACGAGCAGCAAACTGACGCGATCGCCCCGTGCTACTCCCACGGCTGTTAGAACGGCGGCGGCTCGATTCACTTCGTCATCGAATTGGCGATAGGTGAACACGCGATCGCCGAATTCCAGCAACAGGAATTCCTTGTCAGGTGTTCGTTCGACCTGTGCTTCGAGCAACGCGCCAATGTTTGAAGGTGAGGCGGGCATGCGACCATCTTAGCGAAAACCGATCTGAGACTGTAGGGGCGGTCCTCCGTGGCCGCCCCTCTCTGGCAGAGAAGGAGGGCTGCCAGAGAGGGGCGGCCACGGAGGACCGCCCCTACATGACATATCTTCAGGCGTCTTGACTGAGCAGCATTGACCGAGGCAGGATCACTCGATTTGAAACCATCGCCATCAAGCTCTACGTCAATTCGAAGGGTCGCGATCGCCAGCTTCATCGGCACGACCATTGAATGGTACGACTTTTTTCTCTACGGCACTGCAAGCGCGCTGATCTTCGGCCGCCTCTTCTTTCCTAATTACGATCCGCTGACCGGTACGCTCGCTTCGTTTGGAACTTATGCGGTCGGGTTTGCGGCGCGGCCCATCGGAGGGATCGTCTGCGGCCACTACGGCGACAAGATCGGGCGCAAGTCGATGCTGATTCTCACGCTGCTGATCATGGGCATCGCGACTTTTCTGATCGGCTGTCTTCCGACTTACAGTCAGATCGGAATTTGGGCGCCGATAATGTTAGTGGTGCTGCGAGTGGCGCAAGGATTTGGCGTCGGCGGCGAGTGGGGCGGCGCGGTGTTGATGGCAGTCGAGCACGCGCCCGCCGGGCGCCGCGGTTTCTACGGGAGCTGGCCTCAAATTGGAGTGCCCGCGGGACTGCTGCTCTCTACCGTGGTCTTCGGCCAGATCGCGAAGCTTCCTGAAGAAGCGTTGTTCGGTTGGGGCTGGCGTGTGGCATTCCTTCTGAGCTTCATTCTCATAGGCGTGGGTTTGTTCGTCAGGCTGGCGATTGTCGAGTCGCCTTTGTTCACCAGAATCAAGGAAGCGGGCGGCGAATCGCGAGCGCCGATCCTCGACGCCGTGCGAGATCATCCCAAAAGCGTGCTGCTGGCGATGGGAGCGCGGCTTGCGGAAAACGGAGCGTTTTATCTCTACACGGTGTTCGTTCTGACCTATGCCACACAAGCGAGTATCGGGTTCTCGCGCTCTACGGTTCTTGCGGCAATCTCAATCGCCGCGGTCATCGAGCTATTCAGCATGCCTGCTTTCGGCGCGTTGTCAGACCGATTCGGGCGAAGACCGGTCTATTTGTTTGGAGCGATCTTCACCGCGTTGTTTGCGTTTCCTTTTTTCTGGATGATCGAATCCTCGAACGCGACGTTGATGGTGCTGGCTATCGTGCTCGCCCTGGTGTTCGGCCACTCGGCGATGTACGGACCTCAAGCAAGCTTCTTCTCCGAATTGTTTGGAACTCGCGTTCGATATAGCGGCGCCTCGCTGGGTTATCAACTGTCTTCGGTAATCGCCGGGGGCTTGTCGCCGTTGATCGCGACGGGACTGCTGAGACGTTACGGCACGTCGTGGCAGATCGCCCTCTTGATTGTGGGAATGGGTCTCGTAACTGCGATCTCGGTTTTCCTGGCGGCTGAGACGGCACACTCGGAGATGGGGTCAAAGCACACGCGCGCCACGCGAGCGGTTCGGTGAACGCATCGAAGGTCAGCACGGCAGGGGATGTGATTAGAGCCGGGCCTGGCAACGGATAACGCCCACGTAGTAACGAATTTATTCGTTGGGATCCTCAGAAACGAATGAATTCGCTACTACGTGAGAAGTCCGGCTTTTACTCACACCCTGCGGTAGGGTAGCCTTCATTCCGAATTGGCAAGAACGTCGACTGATCGGTCATAATCGACGGGCAGCATTCAGAGCAGCCGAGCACCGCACTTCGCTGTGGCGCACATCACTGAGGAGAGAGGAACCCCAAAAATGGAGAAATGGCTTGGGAAATATTCAAACGTGTTTTACGCATTGCTGCGTATCGTCGCGGGCGTGTTGTTCGCCTGTCACGGCGCGCAAAAACTGTTCGGAGTCCTGGGAGGCCAGAAGCAGGAAGGATTGTTGCAGGTGGCCGGAGTCATCGAATTAGTTTGCGGGATCTTGATTGCCGTCGGCCTCTTCACCAGTATCGTAGCATTTATCGCTTGCGGCGAAATGGCAGTTGCATATTTCAAGGCACACTTCCCCGGAGGGTTCTGGCCCATACTGAATAAGGGCGAACTGGCGGTCTTATTTTGTTTCGTCTTTCTGTACATGGCGTCACGCGGCTCGGGCATCTTGAGCCTTGACTGGTTGATCGGTCGAGCGAAACGGAAGTGACAAAGAGACCGAGTCCCTGACAACGAGACGAGTCCCTGACGACGAGACCGCGTCGCTGACCAAGACCGCGTCCCTGACAAAGAGACCGAGTCCCTGACCAAGACCGCGTCCCTGACAAAGAGACCGAGTCCATGACGAAGACCGAGTCCCTGACGACGAGACCGCGTCGCGGCGATTCCTGACGCGGGGCCGTTCCCATTTTCCACTAGCCCAGGCGTTCACGCCTGGGAACTGATGCGCATGGTCTGAGCAAAGCCCCGTTAACGGGGCTTACCTTCCTGGGTTTACCACTGAACGGAGGACTCTAAGCCATGTCTCATACCTTCCACCAACTGTACTATCACGTCATCTGGGCAACCCATTCACGAGAACCTCTCATTGATCGCGTGTGGAGACCTGATCTGCTTCAGATCATCAACGACGAGGCTAAGCTTCGCGGAGGCTTACCGCTTCGACATAATGCAATGCCTGACCACGTTCACCTGGTCGTTCGTTTGTCGCCCACCATGCTTATCAGCGACTTCATAGGCAAAGTTAAGGGAGCGACCTCATTCCGAGTGAATCGCAACATCCGCCCGAAGTTCAAGCTCCGATGGCAAGAAGGTTATGGTGTGCTGAGCCTAAGACGTGCCGATCTCGAGAGGGTCTATCATTACGTCGATCATCAGGAAGAACACCATCGAAGCCAAAAGACATCGGTGCTCCTGGAGATGATTGAATCTGATGACGTGGATTGGGCTGAAGGCGAGGAGTAAGCCCGCTGAAGCGGGCTAGCCGGTCTGAACGCGTGCGAAGCCCAGGCGTAAACGCCTGGGCTAATGGAAAATCGTCCCAGGCGTAAACGCCTGGGCTAATGGAAAACTATTCCCCATTCATTCTCTCCCTCAACAGCACCTTCACACCGCTGCGCCAGTCCTCGTTGATTCCTATTCGGAAGACCGGCACCCGCTCGTGAATCGAGCTCGCCAACAACTTCGTCGTTTCGTGAAATCGAAACAGTGGAGCGACCAGATACAGCAGCGGCGGCGCGTCGATCAGGCGCAAACCTTCGAAATAACCGCGGCGCTGAAAGTCGCCTCGCGAGCGATGCCACTCGACTCGCAACCAATAGTCGAGCGCCTGAAACGGAAACTCGTTCTCTTCACTCACCTTCAATTCCATCACGACTAATCTGCCCTCGCGCGTCGCGGCGAGCAGGTCGATGAAGGTTCGGTGCTCACCGCGGTACGTCGGCACCTGCGAATATGCGAATCGCGGATCCAGCGTAGCGTCGATCGCGGTGACATCGCGGCTGAGGATTGATTCGAGCCAGCGCTCGGGCTGGAAACGAAATATCATTTCGTTTCGAAAGCGCGACTCAGGTTTTCTCCGCGATATCGTTTCGTCAATCAACCTCTTCAAGTCGGCCTCGTTTCGATGATCGAGTTTTATCCGCGCGTCGCCAATTCCGAACTCGACGCGGCGCCGATTGATCCACACTCGCGCGACCTCAAGCCCGCTGATCGAAAGCGAAACCCACCCGCCGCGGTGATGCGCTTCAATGTGATCGGGGGCGAGCCTTCGAACTGACTCGACCAGCATTGCCGAGTCGGGCGGAAGCATCCCCGGTCTCGGCCAATGCGCGCGCCGCGCCGCCTTTCGAAAGCTGTCGTTCAGATCACCCTGGTCGAACGGCGATACCGGCTCGATTGTGTTCCTGCTTTCATTGATGCGAAACAGCGAGAGCTTCTCTGCGCTTGAGACTACAGACAACCGAGCCGCAATCGTGTCGCAGCGAGGAGCGAAGATCATCAAGCCATCGACACGGCCGCTTCGACGACGAAGCTCATCCAGCCATATCAATCCTGCGCCGAGCGTGGCATCGATGTTGGTTTGAAGCTCACTTTCACTCACTCCGACGCCGGCGTATCGCTTGCCTCGATCTCGAATGATCAGCCGAGCGTGCACCCCTGAAAGATGTCTGCGGTCATTGCGGGAAGCCACCGCTTGCTCGACGCGAAGCCCCGGCAGATTGGCTTCGACGATGGCCGCAAGCTTGTGCGCAAACTCGCTGCGCGATGCTCGAGTCTCCCTGACGCCCGCTCCTCGACTCAAGGTGATTGCGCATCTCTTCAATCCCATCTGTTTAGCGCACTCGAGCGTCAGCCTATCCGGGGTTTGTTCGCATGAGATGATTCGCCAGGATCGGGACCAGCCATCCCCCCAGCAATTGAGGATCAATTTGCCGTAGGAGAACTCGGCCATCGTGTGTTCGGCGTCAATCCCGGCGAGGGGCGCTGCGTCTTCAAAGAGTTCGAACTCGCCGTTCAGGACAAACAGCTCAAGCTCGTATTTTATTCGGCTGAGATCGACGGTGACGGCGGCGCGAATCACGCGCGCGTTTTAGCAGTATCGAGAGATCGCGGTCAAGCAAACACATTCCGGGGTAGTGGGGTGATAGTGTGTTGCTCGCTCACATTCGCGTTTCTCCTCTGCGTCCTCGGCGTCCTCTGCGGTTGATTCCGAGCCACTGAGCAGGAAAACCGCAGAGGACGCCGGGGACGCAGAGGACTTCTTCCTGGCAACACACTATCACCCCACTACCCATTCCGGGTTGGCGGGTTCCTGGCACACCTGAAAAAGGACATCGCGCCACCAAGGCACTAGACACGAAGGTCCACCAAAACAGTCATGCGGTATGTTGGCGGCTTTGTGATTCTTCGTGACCTTGCGCCTTGGTGGCGATATACACCGACAACCGCGACTAAGGCGTAATCCGATCGCCCCTTAGTTGCCCGGAGAAGTCGGGCGCGATCGGGTTCCCGTCAAGATCACGGAACTGGATGGTGAACGTTCCGGTAAAAAGGTTCCCTCGAGCGTCGAGGTTGATTTGTTCGAGAATTGTTGCTCGCCCGATCACAAACGTGTTCGTCGGATCGTAAATCCATGATGGATGCCGGAGTTTGATCGAACGCGTGGCAGGCGTTTTGTAGACACCCAAACACACGTTCCCCGTAGCGGGTGGAGGAGTGTCGTTCAGGATCTCCGTGCCGTCGCTGTGAAACTGATCGAAGCCTTCGTCGACGACTACGTTGTCGGAAATGAACTTTACGTCCCAGAGTCCGACGATCGTCGCGTCACTCGCAAACAGATCGCCCGCTTCCTGGATTGGTGCGCGCATCTCCTGAAATGCGCTCGGTGCGCGCATCCCCTGAAATGCGGATCGTGCCGGAAAAACAGGGCGGTCCCCGTTGAGCGACACTCCACATTGAGCGTTCGCGCTCGCGGCAAACACTGCGTAAAATGCGATAGCGAAACCAAACATTGCTATTCTTGTTGCTCTCATTGTCGTCTCCTATATGCCGGGCTAAACCGGCGGGTTGTGTTGATCAATAATCAGAGGCAAAGATTGATGTCCAGGAATCGCGCTTTGCCTCATTGTTTACTCTCAAGTGAATTGGCCTTTCTTACCGAGAGCTGCTGCGGGTTCGACGAGTCGTGCTCGCGGTGATCTCCTGATATCGGCAACGAATTAGGGCAGACAAGCAGTCTTCCCGCTGTCTCCCTGTAGTGAAGCTGCTCGGTTTCAACGAAGCGATAGATGATGCGCGTGCTGACGCCTGCCAAAACGGCGGCTTCGTCGGGCGCGATCAATAGAGTCGGCAACGAACAAGTGGTGCAATACAACGGAGCGTGTTGGCGAGTGCCGCGCAAAATCAGCGACCTGGTCTCGACCGTAATCTCTGTTCGTCTTCGTTTCATCATGCTTTCGCCTGTCGCTTTGCTGTCTCAGTCTTCGGCAGGACGTTCGGCGCGTCCACAGGTTGTTCCTGTACTTCCACAGGTTGTTGCTGTACTTCCACAGGTTGTTGCTGTACTTCCACAGGTTGTTCCTGTACTTCCACAGGCTGATCCTGTACTTCCACAGGTTGTTGCTGTACTTCCACAGGTTGTTGCTGTACTTCCACAGGTTGTTGCTGTACTTCCACAGGTTGTTGCTGTACTTCCACAGGCTGTTGCTGTACTTCCACAGGTTGTTGCTGTACTTCCACAGGTTGTTGCTGTACTTCCACAGGTTGTCCCCGTACCCCGCCGAAACGAGTGCGATTTTGCGGCGAAGGCTGGTAAGATGTCGTTCCAAGAATGGTAGGTTTTTGCTGGATTTGGTTGGGCCTCTCTCCGCACAGGACTTATGACCCAGACAAGTAAACGAATTTATGAGTTCGGCAGCTTCAGGCTGGATGCGGTAAAGCGGTTGCTCTGGCGCGAGGGCGAACCCGTGCCTCTGACCTCCAAGTCCATTGAGACGCTGCTGGCGCTAGTCGAGAGCCGTGGCGAGATTCTGGACAAGGACTCATTGATGAGTCGCGTCTGGCCGGATACAGTCGTCGAAGAGAAGAACCTGACCATCAACATCTCGGCTTTGCGAAAGGCCCTGGGCGAGAGTCCGCAAGAACATCGCTATATCGTCACCGTGCCGGGACGGGGCTATCGCTTCGTGGCCGAGGTGCAAGAGACCTGCGACGCCGAGACCGCTCAGGTGATTGTGCAGCAATCAAACGTGCGGGTGGTGGTGGAAGAGGAAGAAGACGACGGGGAGACGGGGCGACGGGGCGACATCGCGACGAACGAGGTTTCAGCATCCGCCAGATCTCTCCCCCGTGTCGTCCTGCCGCC
>DATNBZ010000285.1:0-31347 GCA_035607285.1 Blastocatellia bacterium
CGCGGTTGCTCCGCCCGCTTCAAGACGAGCTGGGCACTCCCGCACAGGCCAAAGTGTTTTTGGCGAGCATGGGCTTCAAGCTCAACGACGCCCAGGTCAGCGGTCTCTCCGCTGAGATAACTGCGGTCGCTAACGACACCGGCGATCTGATCACGATCGTGCGCGATCTGATCCAGGCCATCGAGGATGAAAACGTCGGCACTATTATCGCCAAAGGCATCGATGGGATTGGAAAGATCGCCGACATACTCAACCACATCAAGCCGCTGGGCAATCAGATCTCTGTCCATGTCGCTGTTTCCGGAGCGGAGGTAGCGCGCCGCATCTTCGATTTCCTGCTCTTCAGGTATCTCGAGGGCGCGCAGGGTTTCAATGACCTGCTGGAATTGATCGGGTTGCTGGATCGCCAGGACCACAACGAAGACTCCGTGGACCCGAACAATCCTCCGTTCACCGTAACGACTTATCACTTCGATCAAATCGGCAACTGGCTCACGAGTCCGGCTGCCCAAATCAAGACGCTCTACGGTTGGGGCAATAACAATTTTACCGGCCTTGAGTTGTTTACAAGGATCGAGAGCATTGTCGCTCGAAGCGGGCTACCGGTGCTCCTAGACGACTCAAACGCCGCGGCCCCGCGACTCGACATGGTGGTGCTCGAGTTCCAACCGAAGACCGACGTCACACCCCACGGCCTACAGGTCAAGATCAAAGACAAGCTTTCCTCTGGTCCGCAAACCATCAAGTTGGGCGATGATGCGCAAATCGAATTGAAGGTCGATGCGGCGATGCCTGCCGACACCGGTCTGACGGTTTTGCCGAACGGAAAGATCACGTTCAAGCCGCCGTCGGCCGGAAGCTCAATCAGCGGCGATTTCACGATCAAGGTAATCGCCAAACGCACCGCGCCGCCGGAGCCCTTCATTCTTTTTGGCCAGGCGGGCGCAAGCCGTTTGGAGCTCGGTCAATTCACTTTTATCACCGGCGCAAAGGTTACATGGGACGGGAGCAAGGCGAACGGAGATTTTCTTCTGGAAGCCGATGCCGAAGATTTAAAGGTCGTGATCGATACTACCAAGGGCGACGGCTTCCTGAACAAGATTCTCCCCGCGACAAAGTTCGAAGCCGACTTCAGCATCCAGATGGGCGTCTCGACCGACCGCGGCTTTTACTTCAGCGGCAGCAGTGCGCTCGAAGTAAGACTGCCAGCACACATTGAGCTCGGTCCCGTTTCGATCGAAGCGCTGACCATTGGAGCGAAGCTCGAAGCCGGCAAGATTCCAATAAGCGTCGGCGCGGACATCAAGGCTGCGCTGGGGCCGATCGTTGCTGTGGTGGAAAACATAGGTATTACCACCACGTTCTCGTTCCCGCCCGGCAACAGCGGCAATCTGGGACCGCTGCAATTCGATCTCGGCTTCAAGCCGCCGAACGGTGTCGGGCTATCGATCGACGCCGGCGCAATCAAGGGCGGCGGCTTTCTTCATCTGGACTTCGACAAGGGTGAATATTTCGGAGCGCTCGAACTGTCTTTCCAGGATGTCATTACCCTCAAGGCGATTGGAATCATCAATACTAAAATGCCGGATGGCAGCAAGGGCTTTGCTCTTCTGATTCTGGTAACCGCGGAGTTCACGCCGATTCAACTCGGTTTTGGTTTCACTCTGATCGGCGTGGGCGGACTGCTGGCTCTGAATCGCTCGCTCGACACCGAAGCGTTGAGAACTGGCGTCAGGACCGGCGCCGTCAACAGCATTCTCTTTCCGCAGGACATCGTCGCCAATATCAACAAGATCATAAGCGACCTCAAGACCATCTTCCCGATCGTCGAGGGGCATTTCGTAATCGGCCCGATGGGTAAGATCGGCTGGGGCACACCGACTCTGATCTCGCTCGAGATCGGAATAATACTGGATATTCCGCAGCCGATGTTTGTAGTTATCGGCGTGTTGCGTTGCGCGTTGCCGACCGAGGATTTGCCGATCCTTCAGTTGCAGGTGAACTTCGCCGGCGGCGTCGACTTCGGTGAGGGATTGATCTGGTTCGACGCCAGCCTGTTTGATTCGCACCTGCTGGTGTTCACGTTGACGGGCGACATGGCGCTGCGAATCGGTTGGGGCGCGCAGGCCATCTTCGTGTTGTCGGTCGGCGGCTTTCATCCCGCGTTCAAGGAAATCCCTCCGGACCTCCGCAGCATGAAGCGGTTGAGCATTTCGCTGTTGTCGGGCGACAATCCGCGACTCACGGTTCAAACGTACTTTGCGATCACTTCCAACTCGGTGCAGTCCGGGGCCCGAGTCGAGCTCTATGCCGCGGCGTGCGGCTTCAATATCTATGGGTTTCTCGGCTATGACCTGCTGATCCAGTTCAATCCTTTTCACTTTGTTGCCGCGATAGCCGCCGGTCTCGCGTTGCGGCATGGAACGGATGTCCTGTTCGGCATCAGCGTGAGCGGCGAGTTGTCCGGACCCCAACCCTGGCGCGTGCGTGGATCGGCGAGCTTCTCGATCCTCTTTTTTTCCGTCTCGATCGATTTCGACGTTACCTGGGGAGACGACGCGTCGTCTCAACTCGAGCAGGGCGTGGACGTCCTGCCGCTGGTAAAGACTGCGCTGAACGATGACCGCAACTGGACCGCGACGTTCCCCGCCAACACGCATGCCACAGTGACGCTCAAGCAGATCGATCAGCCGGCCGACAGCATTGTGCTTCATCCTTTCGGCGTGCTCGCGGTCAGTCAAAAGATCGTGCCGCTGGGAGTCGAGATCAACAAGTTCGGTAACCAAAAACCGTCCGGCGCTACTAAATTCAATCTTACGTTCAGCCCCGGCGGGACCACCGACGTGCGCGAAGAATTCGCGATGGCAAACTTCCTGAGGATGAGCGACAGCGAAAAGATTTCGCGCAAGTCGTTCGAGAGGCTGCCAAGCGGTCTGCGTTTTGGCACCGGCGACACTTCACAGTACGGCGCCAACGTTCAAAAGGAAGTCAAGTACGAACTGAGCTACGTGCATAAGAAGAAAGGGCTGACGATCAAGGGAGGCTTGATTCGCATGCTGGACTCAGTTTTGTCGATGTTCTCCAAGGGCGGCGCGATCTCGAAGAACAGTTACTCGGTCAGCAAGTACTCGGGCACAACACCGCCCGCCCGCGTTGAAACCGGTGAGCCCGAATACATGGTAGTGAACTCCAGTGACCTGTCCTTGCACGCGGCTGATATGATGGCCGCGACCTCGACCGAAGCTTACATGTTGCACGATCAACTGCTGGCCGGAGATCCGTCGTTGAGAGGCAAAGTAATGGTGGTCTCCAGTCACGAATTAAATTAATCATGGCTATCAAAGTTGCAAACTACACCTTCAGTTCCTGGCTGCGTAAAGGCATAGCCAATCGGATTACCGAGCCCGACAACCTCGGCGCCGGCGCGACTGCGATCAAAGAGCGTTCGCACGTGCCGATCGATGTGTTGCTGAACGCGGATACGGTGCACAAAGAGTTTGCGTTGATTGGGCCCGGGGACATTCTCGGCATCAATCCACGGATGATAGTGCGCACCGAGCCCATAAACTGGATCACAAACTTCGAACCGAACTATCTGGCGTTCATCGAGTTTTATGAGGAAGACTTTCTGTGGCGTTACACGCCGGCGGGAGCCAATGACAAACGCCTCCGCCCGTGGCTGGCTTTGCTGATATTGAAGGAAGCCGCCAAACCCGACGACAGTGAGTTCACAAAAAACGAAAAGCGTTTGCCGCTGCCGAGCGTCACTGTGAAGAGCGCGGATTCTTTGCCGCCTCACGATCAGACGTGGGCGTGGGGTCACGTCCACACGAATCAGGGGTATAACAACGCTACAGAGTTCGAGCAATTCCTGTTGTCGCTTCACGATCTGAATAATCCCAACGCCGACAAGATCATTTCCCGGCTCGTGAGCCCGCGAAAACTCATCCACGATACGGCGTACCGCGCGTTCGTCGTCCCGGCGTTTGAAACCGGCCGCCTCGCGGGCTTGGGTCAGGATGTTTCAAACGTCCCGGCTCAACAACCGTCGTGGACCGCGGGCGCCGGCAACGTCGAGTTTCCCATTTATTACGAATGGTATTTCCGGACCGGGCAGGATGAGGATTTCGAATCGCTTGTAAAGCTGCTTGAAGCGCGCGCGATCGACGCAAGAGTTGGCCGGCGCGACATGGATGGCTCCAAGCCCGGCTTTGGCACGGTGAACGGGACCGATATCGGGGCGATCCCGCCGATGACCGACAACCAGATGATCATCGGTCTCGAAGGCGCGCTGAAGTCTCCGCAAACGAAATCAAAGCCCGAGAACATAGATACCGCGAAACCTTTCTTTCATGAACTCGAAGCAATTGTAAACTTTCCCGCCGACTGGCAAGCCGCAAGTAATACTGAAACGGATCCCGTGGTCTGTCCGCCGATTTACGGCGAGAATCACGCGCTGAAACACAAGATCGACGTGACGGGCTCCGGCTGGCTGAATGAATTGAATCGCGATCCGCGTAATCGTGTTCCCTCCGGATTTGGCGTGAATGTCGTGCAGAAGAACCAGGAGGATTATGTTGCGCGGGCGTGGGACCAGGTCAAAAAGATTCTCGACGCCAACCTGCGCGTGCGCTTGTCCGTCTTCGCAATGATGACGGTGCAGGCGATTCAGACAAACTTCGTAGACCGTCTGAGCGCGGCAGAGAAGTTCACCTTCTTTACTCCGGTGATGAAGAAAGTGAAAGGCTCGCCCACTACGCTATACAACCAGATCGAGAACAGTAAGATTCCCCCGGCTGCGCTGGACACTGCGCTGCGCCGCATGATTCGGCCGCGCGGGGCCTACGGAAAACGTTTGCGCGATGCTGACGCGAGCTTCAGCCATGCCGGCTTGATTAATGATCTCAACGAAGAAAAGACGAGCGCGGCGCCGCCAAAGCAAGTCCCGCCATCGCTAATCACCGATGACGCAATAGTAGCCCAGCTTCCAGACAGGAGCCTTCCTGACTGGCTTAATTCCTTGATCAAAAACCGGCTCTCGATCCTGATTGTAGTGTTGATCCTGCTGCTGATTATTGCGCTGCTTACAGGCGCGTGGATCATTTGCTCGTTGCTGGCAATCGCCGCGGTTGGCGCCTACGTTTATGCGGGCACGCTTGCTGCTCAATCCGAAATCCGGGTGGCGATCGAGAACCCCAGGACGCTGCTGACTAATCTCGAGGACACGCCGCCGCAAGAAGGGTTCGCATTCATCGTGACTGATCCGGTAGTGCCGATCACCGCCGCCGGTTCGACCCAGGTTACGTCTTCAACGTCGTCGTCTTCGACTTCGCCGGATGCTTTGAAGTTTGCGAATGTAAGTGTGTATACGCGCTCGAGCGCAGGTCAGGACAGCCTCGAGGCGAAGAATTTCCGCTCGGCAGCCATCAAGTTGACTGAGCGATTGACGGTGAAGGCTCCCGAGCGGGTGTTTACCCGGTTCGATGTTGCAAACGCCGACGCCAAACTCTCGAACGCGGTCAAACCGACGTCGGCCTTCGCGAAACTCGTAGCGGCCCAGGTCAACTTCACGTTCAATCCGGGCTGGCTGCTTGAACCGGAACACCTGATTCCGGCGATGGCCTATCCTGACTTTTCCGATCCGATGTATGAAAAGCTACGAGATATTTCGAGCGAGTTGTTCCTGCCGAACCTCCAGTTGATTCCGCCCAATACTATTTCGCTCCTCGAAACAAATCCTCCGTTCATCGAGTCTTACATGACCGGTCTGAACCACGAGTTCGGACGCGAGTTGTTGTGGCGAGAATATCCGACCGACGAGCGCGGCAGCTATTTCCGCCAGTTCTGGGACGTCAAGGGAATCATAGCGGAGGATACGGGTCTTACGCCGGAACAGCTCGCCGATCTGTACAAGGACATCGATCCGATGGACGAATGGCTGACGGCGTCAGCGCTCGGAACGCATCGCAATAAGAAGCGGCCGCAAGGCAAGCAACTTGTGTTGGTGGTTCGGGGCGAGCTGCTCAAGAAGTACCCGAACACAATCATCTATGCGCAGAAGGCCCACATCTTCAAAGATGCGAAGGGCGTCGCCGACGGCACGAAGGAACCGATAATTCAGGAGATCAAGACCGACGCGGAAATGAAAGACGAAGTACGCTTCCCGATATTCCGGGCGGAGATCCAACCCGATTACCGGTTCTTTGGATTCGACATGACCATCGCGCAGGCAAAAGGCGCCGACAATCCGAAAGTCGAGGCGGACGATTGGGGCTGGTACTTCATCATCCAGCAAATTCCCGGCGAGCCGCGCTTCGGCATGGACGTCTCTTTCTCGCCCGATGATGACCCTTCAACACCGCTGACGTGGGACGACCTTGGTTGGAACAACTACCCCGACGGCGCGGGATTCATCAGCACCGCAATCCAACCGACGGCAACTCATCCAACGGCGACGCCGCCCGTCCCAAACTTGTTCAACAAGTTGACCGCCGCGGAAAAAGCGCAGTGGGGCAGTCACTCAGCCGACATGGCGTCTGTGCTGTATCAAAAGCCGGTGATGATTGCGGTGCATGCCAAAGAGATGCTTGAAAAGGTTTAGCCGGAGACGGAAAACAAGATGAGTTCGTACGACGAACAACTGAATCAAATCCGCGCGGCGCGCAAGACGCGCGATCAGGCGCGCGCCGATCTGCACG
Source organism: Blastocatellia bacterium (assembly GCA_035607285.1). Taxonomy (GTDB): domain Bacteria; phylum Acidobacteriota; class Blastocatellia; order UBA7656; family UBA7656; genus Onstottus_A. The sequence continues at coordinate 6,699 of DATNBZ010000285.1, forward strand.
AACAACTGCTCGAGCAGTTGCGACTGTTGCGCGCTCAGCGAAGAGTCGACAGCAAGGAAACGGTCACCGACGCGGCGACGCTTGCTGCTATCGCTACTTTGCGTCAGCGCATCGCTGACGACGCCGAACAACTACGCGAGATCGACGCCGAGCTTGCGGCAATTGAGCGTTTGCAAAGCGAGCTCGAAACCGCGCAGGCATTGATGAACAGTCTCGCCGCCGAACTCGAGCTGTCGCAGGACGTCCTCGCGCAACTCGACGCCGAATTGAATGGTCCCAATATTACTCCCGAAAGAAGGGCGAAACTCGAGGCCGAGCGCGCGGCCCTGGCGTCAAAGATCGAGGCTCTAAACCAAAGAATTGCGGAACTGAAAAACCAGATCGATCAATTGTCGGAGAAGGTAGATGACGCGGCGGGACAAAAGGCGGAATTGGAACATGAACGTGATCGGCTGGAAACTGAAACCAAAGGCTTCCAGGGTGAAATAGATCACCTTGCCGAGAGCGGCCACGGATTTGAAGATCGCACAGGCGAACTCAACCAGGGACGCGAGCGCATCACGGATCAGCGCAAGAATCTCAGCGGCCACGAGCAGATCGTAGGCGGATTGATTGGTCAGTTCTTTGGCGAGCTGACTCCGCAAACCCTGATCGAACAGTGGAATGATGCGACGCCGATCATGCTCCTGCCGTTGCGCCTTGAAACCAGATTCAAGGACACCGACAAGGGTGAACAGCTTTGGGTCCGCGTTTACCCGGATGAAGTAGCGGTAACTACTCACGAAAAAATTCTCACCGACCGCGAAGTAGATTTTGGCATCGCTTACTGGAAAACGCTGCGCGGGACAAACGACGAAGATGTGCGTAAAGACGCGTGGCGGGCGCTGGCTGACAAGTTTGGCGCGAACCGCTCGGCATGGGTTGCTTTGCAGACCAGGCCGTTGAATTGGAGCACGCCGCCGCCCGCCAGCGACGACGACCTTCAGTTTCCCGTCATCGAAAAGACGAAACCCGACAACTGGACCGAAGCGCCGCACACAGTCGTCATGCCCGATCGCTTCGTGTTGATGGCTTATCGCGGCGGCAAGATCATTCACACGCTGGTTGGAAAACAAATCAGCGACCGGCTGGTGGTTGGTCCGGCGCCGCTCGAGGACGAAGACAAACCTTCAATTACGCGCAACCCTGTCGATAACCGTTTGCAGTATGGGGATGACTTTGAATGGCTAATCGATTTTCCGTTGGCGGTCGAAAGCGGGATGGGGTTTCGCTTGCCGCTCGACGCGATGGATTCACACAGCGGCTTCGATCAGTTGCTGGTGATCGGCTTGAAGCTAACCGCCAACGATTCCGATGGGCAGAAACTAGTTGAAGACCTGATCGACAATCACCATTACTCGGCCAAGGGCTTCAGTCTTGTTCGGCAGGGTTCGGCAACCAACAACACCGACAACGAAGACTCGCAGTTCAACAGCAGCGACTGGATGCACGACGTCAGTTACTACGTCGAGAGCGGTAATCCCCTGTTTGAGTGGCAGTCCGATCCGGCCAAAGCGACCGACGGTCAACGTCTGGCCGAGTATTTGGGGATCAACTACGAACACCTGCAGTACATCTCGAATGCAGATGCCACCGATCACGGTGAAGCCGTCGCGATGAACCGGGCTCTGTATGCCGGCACACTCGGCTATTACCTCAACAGCATGCTCAATGAAGTGATGGGCAATGAAACAATCCAGAACGTGCGAGAGTTGTTCACGGATTTTGTGACGGGCCGGGGCCCGATACCCGCGATCCGGGTCGGCAGCCAGCCGTACGGAATACTTTTGACAAGCAATTTTTCAAAGTGGGCCTACCGCCGTTCCCCGCTCGAACGCCGGCCGCCGTTTGACGACCGCGTGCGAGAGATCCTGCTGAAGCTGCAGAACCTGTGGAGAAACTTCGAAGCGGGGCTCAGCCACATTCGCAAGTCCGGCAATGCCGGCGATAATCTGATGAAGGTGCTGGGACTTCAACCGACATCGGCGGATTACTATCACCGGGTCGGTTACAGCTATGACTACCTGCGCAATCTCGATCAGTTTGAGTGGGGCGGAAAGTATTTTGGCGACGTGATCGGCGCGATGCTCGAGGCCTTTGAAGGCCGCCAGTTCCTGAGAGCCAATGGTTACCAGACTCAGCGCGCTAACGGGACCGTGAAACCAATGCCGCTGTTGTTTCAGTTGATCTATCAGCACTATCAGACGAGGCTGGACAACCAGAACCTGATCGACAATCTGCCGCTGTCCGAGGAGCGAGGGATCAAACCGTACGATGAAGGCACCGGCAAGAACTACATCAACTGGTTGCTCGACAATTCGGCTGACGTCGACAAACTCGAGCACGAAGATTTCGGCAGCGGGGTCACCAGGCCGAACGCGCTGCTTTACATGATGCTGCATAACGCGCTTCTGTCAGAGGCCAGGACCAGCATTTATCGTCTATTGATCAGCCACGACATTGTGGCCGATGAGTTGGTTCGCAGCCGCAAATTCATGAACATCAGCAGCCAACCCGATGTTTCGCATTGGGAAGTACTTCGCGCGCCGGCGAATCGAATCATTCCGGCTGAAGCCTCTGATCGGTCTTTGCTCAGCTACGTGCAACTCGATCGTTTCAACGGCGTCGAGATTGGGCGCTATATCAATCAAGTCAAGGAGTCGCTGCAAACTCTGAGCGGCTTGCCGACCGCGCGGCTCGAGCGATTGTTTGCCGAACATATCGATGCGCTGAACTACCGGCTTGATTCATGGCAGGCTGCGCTTTTCGATCGCCGCCTGCGTCAGCAGCGAGAGCTGAGCTCCGAAAGCCCCAAGCGCCGCACCGGGATCTACATCGGTAGTTACGGTTACCTCGAAAATGTTCAGGCGGCGCGCTCGAAACGCCAGAAACTTCCCGAGGACGTTCTTCCCGTCGCGCTACGCGAGGGATTGGAGAACCTCTATATCAATCCGCAAAACGGCGGGTATGTGCACGCTCCATCGCTTAATCATGCGACGGCTGCCGCGATCCTGCGCAATGGATACCTGACGCACAGCTCTCCGGCCGACCGCGATAAACTGTCGGTGAATCTGTCTTCAGAACGAGTGCGGCGGGCGAAGTACCTGATCGACGGCGTGCGCAACGGCCAGACGCTCGAGGCGTTGTTAGGTTATCAGTTTGAGCGCGGGTTGCACGATTGGACCACGAGGCCGGTCAACCCGATCATTTTGGATCAGCTCAAGCCTGTATTCCGCGCCGGCTTTCCGATCAAGCGAACGAAGATACCGCGCCAAGGTTTCGCTTCGGAGCCCGCTGAGGTAATCGACGATTTCTCAGTCACTAATGGGCTTGACCTGGCGCGCGCGACGGCGCCTTTCCCTTATGGCGTTTCCGGCATGCCGCCTCTCAACAACAATCAGATCGACGCGATCAAAAAGGAAAAAGACAATCTCGAAAACACACTCGATGCTCTGCGCGATGTGTTGACCGCGGAATGTGCTTATCAGTTGGCGCTGGGAAACTTCGACCGCGCGGCGGCGGTGATGCAGTCGATCGGCGGCGGCCAGCTTCCTGTAGAGATCGAAGTAATAGAATCGTCCCGCGGAACTGATCTGAGTTTTACGAATCGCGTAGCTCTGCAATTCGATCCGGGTGTTTCAACCAACCCGTGGCCGGCGATTCCGATGACGCGACGGGCCCGCACCGAGCCGGCCTTTAACAATTGGGTCGGGACGATGCTTGGCGATCCGGCTGCCATCAAGTGCACGGTTCGGGCAGTCGATGAGAATGACGTGACTTTGTTGGACGGCGGCGGCAATCCGATAGAAGGTTCGATCACGCTCGCGGATCTCGACGTGCAGGCGCTCGATTTCATTTTTCTGATTCGAAAGAAAGTCGACGCGACCGGCTATTCCGAAATAGAGAGTCGCGTGCGCAATAAGTTTGCCCGCGCTTTCTCGCTCTCCGACGCTACGATCGTGAAGATTGAATTCGCCAACAACGGCGGCGGCGCTCCGGCCGTTCGCTCATTTGCTGAAATCCTTCCGTTCGCCAACGCAATTCGGGAGATGGCGGGCAGAGGGCGGCCGCTGCAGGCCCAGGATTTCGCCCCGGCCTCAAAGACTCTTACTACGATTTCCGATAATCCGGGTAATCTCGACGTCGTCGAGTTGCAATCACGGGTCGCCGGCATCAGGTCTGACTTTGACGCGTTGTTCGCAGACCTCGATACAGCGACCGCCGATGCCGACACGCTTCAAACAGAAGCGGCGGTCGAGCTGTTGCGACAACGGCTCTCGGACATTGCCGACGCCGGCGTTCCCCACGCGTTTCCGCTCTCAGCGACGGGCTTCAGTGCCGTCGAGCGCGAGTCGTTGAGCGTGCAAAGCAAGTCGCTACACGATCGGTATGAGACAGTAAAATCCGCATACGGCGACAAGCTGACGAAGGTAAACGCCGCCGGCGTCAAGGCGCCGCAACAACTGACATTACTGACTGAGATGGCGCGGGCGTTTTTGGGTGAAGACTTTGTTTTGCTTCCGCGATTCACAGTGACCGATGTTACGGATGTAACCCAGGCCGATGCCAACCGGGGCCAGTTGCTCACATATGCGCGCGATACGATGAAAGTGCCGCTGCCAGTCGAAGAGTGGCTGCACGGAGTTTCACTCGTGCGGCCCAACATGCATATCTTCAACACCGTGCTCATGCTGAGTCAGACGTTCAACCTCGATGCGCCGGAGTGCAGCCCGTTGCAGTTGCCTTTCAGAGACAAAGACACCTGGCTGAGCATCGAATTCCCGGAAGGCACCGCGATCGTCCACGATACGATCGCGATGATGCAATGCCTGCCGCAGGGGTTTCAGCCGGCCGCCGTTCAAACCGGATTGTTGATTGATGAATGGACCGAGACGCTGCCCCAGAAAGAGGAAGTGACGGGCATCACATTCAACTACGATCAGCCCAACAGCGCGCCGCCGTCGGCGATCCTCCTTGCCGTCACACCCGAGATCACCGGCAAGTGGCAGTGGAACAACCTGACCGAGACCGTTCTGGAAACCATAGAACGAGCCAAGCTGCGCGCCGTCGAACCTGACATGATCGATACGATGGGCGGCTTTGGTACGTTGTTGCCCTCTACGATTTCCGAGTTCAGCACAAGCAAAAACTCAATCTCTCTCGACTATTCACGGAACATCAAGTTAGTTGCGGACATGGTCGCGGCGATGTCAACCGTGTCGTTCAAAGGATGATCCCAATGGCGAAGTTGATGCAGACAGTCTTCGAAGAGAGCGCCACAACAGCCAATCCTCTGTTGCTCGCAATATACCGCGAACCGGCGATAACCGCCTACAACCGGCTCGAGCCAAGGGCGCGCACGGAAAACTTCGCTCGCAGCCTGCGCGCAGAAATCCGCGATCCGTTGTGGATGCTAACGCGGCAATGGCAGATGGGTGAATTCGAAGCGGAAGATGCAGGCTCGGCGATTGACGCGCGGCTGCTGACAAGCCAGGCGCACGTCGATCGTATCGCGCTGGGCGGCGTCAGCGGGCGCCAGTACGATTTGGAATTGCCGCTGGAAACTATCGTCGAGCGAGAGAAGGTCCCGTTTACTCACGCTCTGAGAGTTCAGGCGGGCCACTACTTCCTGAAACTGCACACCCCGGCGCTTCGGACCAAGTACGCCGGGAAATATTTGAGCGCGTTTCCATTTGCGCAAAATCTGGAAGACGAGTTCCGTGGACAGGTTGATGGTTTGAATCTCTATACCGCAACCAGGAGTCGCGACTTCGATGGAGAACAGTTGTTGAAGTCGATCGACAACGGCACGCTCGACGTGGACGCCGGCATCGATCCTGGCGACCAGGGTGATATTGCGGGATTTGCCGAACAGCTAAAGCAATGGCTCGAACGACAGTATGCGCAGCCGCGCGACGAGAGTGACAACGCATGGGATCCACACCGCTTGACCTATCGGTTCCAGGCCGCCGCGCCGCGGCCGGGAGAGGGACAGTTCGTGCTGGACGCCAGCCGATATCACGAGGGTCACCTCGATTGGTATTCGTTCGAATTAGATCCGCGAGGAGCACAGATTCCCACCGACGCTCCCGCGCCGCCTCCGCTGCCGGAGGCGCCAAAGCCAATTTCGTTTTTGCCCGCGGCGGCAACCTTCAAGGGAATGCCGAATCCGCGGTTCTGGGAGATGGAAGACCGGCAAATCAACTTCGGCAACCTGAATGCGAAGACGACCGATCAACTGCTGTTGCTATTCGCCGAACTCGGCTTGATATATGGCAACGATTGGTTCGTGATTCCGTATGCTATGCAGGTGAACACTCTCTGCGAAATAAAAGGATTGGTGATCACAGATGTCTTTGGTGAGCGTACTCTGATACAGGCTGCCGACGAAGGCGCCGACAACAACTGGCAGCGCTGGAGTATGTTCAATCTCAGCAACAAGGACGAGATGGGTCAGTATAATCGCCAGTTCTTTTTGCCTGCGGCGCTCACTCAGACCCTCGAGAGCGAACCGATCGAGCAGGTGAACTTCATGCGCGACGAGATGGCGAACATGGTCTGGGCGGTTGAGGACTGGATACCGGATGCGACCGGGATGGGAATCAACGGCAACGACGCCGCCGACAAAACCGGCATTCTTCCGGAGCCAATCATCGGATCGCCTGCGAGCATTCGTTACGTGCTGGGAACCGCGGTACCGGAAAACTGGATTCCTTTTCTCCCGGTCCATGAGCCCGGCAGCGTGCAGCAGATCCAGTTTCAGCGCGCGGCGATGCCTAAACTCGGGTCGCCGCCACGCGATGTGATAAAGGCGAAAGGCGTCATGCTCAATGAAGTTGATCCGCCATATTTCGTGAACGAAGAAGACGTACCCAATGCCGGCACATTGGTAAAAAGAAAGTGGCAACGAACGCGCTGGTTCAACGGGCGCACTTATGTGTGGATCGGCCGCAGTCGCGAGACCGGCCGCGGCCAGGGAAGCAGCAATCTGCGCTTTGACCAGATCGAGCCAACCAAGAATGATTGAGGTGCAACGACCGCTTAATAATCCGTGTGAACCCGTCGAATCAGCGTCATCCGTGGTCTATGGTTCGGAAGAATAGACCTCGGATGACGCTGATTTGACTGCTTTGCACGGATACGGCGTCTTCACCAAGTCAGATGGAGCGTCTCTCTCCGAACCGTGATGGCCTCGATGCGAGGTTCATTGACTTCATAGCCGATGCCGTGACCCGTCGGCGCTTTGATCGTGCCTTCCCGGCTAACGGTGACGGGCGGCTCGATGATGTCCTCCTCCCAATATCTTGCGGATGCCGAGACATCGCCGGGCAGGGTAAAGCCCGGCAGCGTTGACAACGCAATGTTGTGCGCTCGCCCGATACCCGCTTCAAGCATGCCACCGCACCACACCGGCATATCATGTAGCTGAGCGAAGGATTGGATGGCTCTTGCTTCGTTGTATCCGCTCACCCGCCCAAGCTTGATGTTGATAATCCGGCACGCCCCCAACTCGTGCGCGTGGCGCGCGTTCGCGAGACAGACAATCGACTCATCCAGACAAAGAGGCGTTCGCAGCTCGCGCTGCAACTTGCTGTGATCGACAAGATCGCCCGGCGCGAGCGGCTGCTCGATCATCAACAGATTGTAAGCATCAAGCCGCTTGAGCATCGGGGTATCAGTCTCGAGTTCATACGCGGAGTTTGCGTCAACCGACAGCGTGATGTCAGGAAACTGTTTGCGGATGGCCTCGACTAATTGAATATCTTTTCCCGGTTTGATTTTGATCTTGATCCGTTGATAACCGTTCTCCACTTCCCGGCTGACCTTGTCGAGCAGTGCTTCTTCAGAACTCTGTAAGCCGATTGAAACCCCGCAGCTAATCTCAGCACTTGTTCCGTTGATATAGCGCCAGAGCGGCGTCTGAGCAGCCTTTGCTTCCAGATCCCAGATGGCCGCTTCCACGCCGGCCTTAGCCATGCGGTTTTCCCGAATAGGCCCGAGCGCCCGGCTCACCTGCGCGGCACTCCCGACTCGGGCCGCCGATAACAGAGGAGCGACGTACCTGGATGTGATCAACCAGGCGGTGTCGATGGTTTCGTGATTGAAAAAGGGGTTCTCGCCCGCGACGCACTCGCCATAGCCTGAAGCCCCGTCCTTATCGAACACTCTGACGATCAAGATGCGCCGCCGGGTAGTGCGCCCGAAACTCGTCTCAAACGGTGATGTCAGAGGCAACTCTATCTCTCTGAGTTCCAGGCGTTCCAGCTTTAATTTCATCACAAAGTCCTGACCATTTGCGGTGTCTTAGGTTGATTTGGAGTGCGGCGGCAAGGTACTCCGCGACGCCGCTTTCATTCCCAATCGATTCAATCACCAGCCAAAGCGGTGTCGCGGAGTACCTTGCCGCCGCACTCCAAACTAAGACGCCGCCGACGATTCTGATGTCCAGATTGAACACCTCGAGCTAAAGCGAAGCGACTAACCCCGCAAGCAGTGCCGCGCGAGGTACGATGTCGGTGACCAGAATATGCTCATGCGCCGCATGCGCGCCGTCGCCATCTACGCCAAGTCCGTCGAGCACCGGCACATCAAGAGCCGCGGCAAAGTTGCCGTCGGATGCTCCGCCCACTGCCCTTTCTCCGAGTTCAAACCCGAGTCGTGCGGCGATATCCCGGGCGTGATGAAACAGTCTTACCACCCCGGCAGTGCGTTCGAGCGGGGCGCGATTGATGCCGCCCTTGATTGCAAGCAGAACACGCCCGTCAACCGGTTGGAGGGTATTCATCAAATGCTCGACGCGACGAGCTTCCTCGATTGCGCCGAAGCGCACGTCTACTTCCATCTCTGCATGCGCCGCGACGACATTGCCGTGCGTGCCTCCACGAAACAGGCCGACATTAAAGCTCGTACCGGACGCCGGATCATTCAGCGAGTGTAATCTCTCTGTCTGTCGCGCCAGCTCGAGAATGGCGCTGGCCCCCGCCTCCGGATTCAGACCGGCGTGTGACGCCACTCCCCGCGCGGACACCGTCCATATCCCAACTCCCTTACGCGCAGTTTTCACGCACCCGCCAGGCGCCGGAGGCTCGAGCACCAGGACCTGCGCCGCACGATGCGCCTCATGTTCGACCAGAGAACGACCCGTCGCGCTTCCAACCTCCTCATCGCAAGTCAGGAGTAGCGTCAACGGGCGTTGAGGAGCGAGAGCCAGAGCAGCAAGGCACCGCAACACTTCCAGGGCGATCACGCAAGACGCCTTCATGTCGAAGATGCCCGGGCCATACAACCGGTCCGCTTCTGCGCGCACTCCATGCTGAGCGCTCAACGTGCCGCGCGGGTGGACTGTATCCGTATGACCGAGCATTAGCGTCGAGTCATCGCTGTTGGCGCCGTCGCAGAAGGCACGAATCCGAAGGTGCTCGCCAATGCCCGGGCTGTCGACTCTCTCAATCGAGCTTACGGACGGGATTGTCCGCGCCAGGTCCTCCAGCAGCGCGACGGCTGCGCGGCTGCCTTGAACGTCGCCGGACGGAGACTCTATTTCCACGAGACGGCAAATCGAACTCACGATCTCATCGTGTCGATGTGCAATAAAGGCGCGGATCGCCATCAGTTGGGGAGAGTCAAATTCGCGCATAATAATTCTGCTACACTCGGATATGATTAAAAGCCGGACTCCCCACGTAGTAACGAATTTATTCGTTTCTGAGAATCCCAACGAATAAATTCGTTACTACGTGGGCATTATCCGTTGGAAGTCCCGCTTTTAATCACAACCGCTTCACTCCGCTTCGGCGCCTTCAATAATTCGATTTGAAATGCAGTAAGTTTCCCGCAAAGGTGAACCACAAGAAGCCGGCGGTGGCCAGGAGAAAGAGGGCGGCTTGTAGCTTGCCCCACATTCTCTTCTCGCGATTCCACCAGGTCTGAATCGCGTCATAGAGCACCACCAGCGATCCAATCGCGCCGAGGACGCCAATAATCTGAATGAGACGAAACCACACAGTCCCGCGATCACTGAAGACCTCGAGATGGGTCGACCCGTAAAGCACGAGACTTATCATCGCCACTATGAAGACGAGGTCTAGAGCAAAGACTAGCCGCACTGCGAAGCGCAGAAGCCGTTCGCGCCGCGTCTGCTCTAACGTGCGCCCGTAGTGTCTCCTCACGAACCAACCGACCGGCCACAACACAAGTGTCAGAAGCATGATCAAAAGCGAAATCCCAATTACCGGTAAGAGAATCTTGTTGTTCTCGAATAGTCCAACTCGTTGACCGACAAAAAACGGGTAGGGCAAGATCATCTGCATGCGGCCGTTCTGGTCCGGCTTGAAGACAAGCTTGTCCTGCCCGCTTTCCTCGAGAAATGTCATGGGCGCTACTTCGCGCCATCGATGGGGCTTTCCGTTTGCGCCTGTTAGCTCGGCCACTTCTATCGTGTCCCCTTCAGCCGGTGAGACCGTGAATTCTCCGAGCAATGATGTCGCTTTCAAGAACGAAGCTTCACTCCGCCGGCTCAGCTCGTAAACGCCACTGACAGCTCGGCTATCTTCTTTCGCGCTCGCCGTCGTAGGCTGGGAGGGAGAAGTGTCGGGGAAATAACGAGCGAGTATGGCCTGCCATATTGTTGTTCGGGGTAGAGCGTTTCCGCGCCCGAGGCTGTTGTGCGACACAAAGAATCCAACCCCCGCATCTGGAATCAGGTGCAGGTCGCTATGGAAATAGACGGTGTCTCCACCATGCCCGATGATCCGGTGTCCGTTACGTGATTCTTCGTAGAAGCCGTAACACATTCCGTTGGCTGCCTCGTCTAAGGCGAAGAGCCTGCTGTGCATGAGACGCGCCGTTTCCGCGCGAAGGATTCGAGCGTCGCCAAGTTGTCCGTCCTGCAGATGCGCCATCATGAATCGAGCCATATCGGCGGCAGTGCTGCTCAGGCTTCCGGCGGGCGCCGGCACCACTACTTCAAACGGCTTCGGCCCATCAGAAGCCAGTTGATACCCGTTGGACATGAATGGAGCCAGATCCGCTGGTAAGGGTTGCGCAAAAGTGGAATGAGTCATTCCCAACGGTTTGAAAATGTTCTCTTCGATATATTGATTGAACGGAAGACCCGATACTCGCTCGACTATATATCCGGCCAATGCCGCGCCGTAGTTCGAGTAGGCCGGCACTGTTCCCGGCGGATATATCCGCGCCGGGATGTGGGTCTTCAGGTATTCGCCCAGATTAGGGCTTTCAGAACTCGTTCTAAGCAGATCTTTGATTTGCTCCTCAAAACCGGGAGTGTGGGTGAGGATGTTCTTCAGCGTGATCGGCTTTCCGAATGCCTCCGGAATCTTGTAATCAATGTAATCGTTCACATCGCGGTCGAGGTCGAGCTTGCCCTGTTCCATCAACTGCATCACCGAGGTCCAGGTGAACAGCTTGGAAACCGAACCGGGTCGAAACAAGGTCTCTTCCGCTGAAACTGGTTTTTTGTTTTCGTAATCTGAATAACCGTACCCTTTGGCGAATAAAACCTTCCCATCCTTGACGACGGCGATTGTCGCGCCCGCCATGTCTTCGCGTTCGAGCTGCAGGGGCACGATGCCGTCGAGGAAAGTCTCCAGGTCCTGAACGGTCAGCTCGTGGGAGCCGGCCGGAATCTTCTCAGCCGGCGGTCGCTCACTTGCTTCCTTGCTTGGACCCTTTGGAAGACTCGGAACTTGTCCCCCCACCGAAACGGCGAGAATGAGGCTGAGCACGATCAAAGCAGCCGATTTTTTCATAGTGATGTGTCGACTCCATACCCACCTCGTGAGAGAGTGTGTGAGAAGTTCGTAGTTCGGCCCTCAGGCGGAAGTTCGTAATTCAGGGTAAACGCAGATACAAACTTCCGCCTGAAGGCCGAACTACGAACTTTTCACCCAGTCTCGTGAGAGGTGGGTTCCTGATGCTCCAGCCTACGACGGACCGCCTGCGCCGCTGTACTTCTTGAGCAGATCGATAGCACGGTCGGCCAGCTTGAAAAGATGAGGGTGCGCGCTATTGCCGTTAGTCATAATGGCGAAGCCGAGCTTGCGGTCACGATTCCCGAGCAGGAAGGCTGTATAGCCCGGCACACTACCGCTGTGCGCGAAGTAACGATCGCCATCCCGCACCTGCACCCACCACGTCAGCCCGAACCCGGCGGTGTCATTCCCCCAGATGCCTTCTATCCCTCCCTTGAATTGATCGTATTGCCGCGTGAACATCTGCTCCAATATCTGTTCGCTGATGAGACGTTTGCCCTTGAAGACTCCGCCGTTGAGGTTGGTGATTAACCAGTTGGCTTGATTCAGCACGGTTCCATAAACAATTCCTGCCGGCCAGACCGCCGCTTTGAGGCGCACTGTCGCGGTCTGGCTTCGCGTCTTTTCGTCTACCGTGTAAGGAATTGCCAGCCGCTCCTCCATTTCCGGCGTTGGCTCAAACGCGGTGCTCGTCATCTCGAGCGGCTTGAATACGTGCTCCTGCACATATTGCTTGTAGGGAACGCCCGAAAATTTCTGCACGAGATAAGCAACCAATGTATAAGCCAGATTCGAGTAGACCACGGATGTCATCGGAGGCTTGGCGACTTTGAGCGATGTGCGCAGGTACTCATCGAGTGACGGAGGGACGGTGTCGCCCCACACGGGAAACGGGCCGAAAGCGCCAGGCAGACCCGAGGTGTGAGTGAGCAGGTGCCGAAAGGTCACCGGGTGTTGAGGGTCCTCATTTTGAATTTTGAAATCGGTCAGGTAATCGTTTACTCGATCATCAAGCTTGAACTTTCCCTGTTCCATTTGCTGGAGCAAAGCAATGGTGGACATCGCCTTGAAGGTCGAGCCGACGAGGTAGACCGTGCTCGGCGTTGCGGGTGTGCGGGCCCACAAATTCGAGTAGCCGTAAGCGCCGGTCCAGATCACTCGATCGCCGGCAATCAGCGCGATCGACGCAGATGGAATGTTTCCTGCTAACAGGGCGCGCTGAATTTCAGGTTCGAGGTCCGCGACGACGCGCTCAATGTTGATGGTCTGATTGATGGTCTGGGCGTGGGTCATTCCAGCGGTAAGCATCATCACCACCGCTACAATGACGGTGATCACCGATGAATAGCGCAGCGTCCGGTATGAAATGCGACTTGTGATCTTGTTCATAATTGATTCTCTCAGCACCAAACCTTTCAAACGGCATGTAAGCACGGCCCTCAGTAGAAACCACCCGACGCCGCGAGCTTTGCGGTACTTTGCGAGCTTTGCGCAAGGAATCCGCTCGAGAAAGAGATACGTTGAACGCAAAGCTCGCAAAGTACCCCAAAGCTCGCAAAGCGGTTTCTTCACGGTATCGGCTCGTTAAGACGAGTTCGGTTACTCCGTGGCCGCCCTTACACTTCGATCATCTATTGCCGCGCCGCTCCAACAACCGGGACGGCGATGTATGAAGCATGCTGACCCGATCGATAAATCTTCTGTGTCGCTCGCTGAAAGTCTGATTCCTTTGCTTGAAAGATGTTCGGCACGAACCGCTGCGGGTTTCGATCAATTACCGGAAACCACGTGCTCTGCACCTGGACCATGATTCGATGTCCCTTCAAGAAAACATGATCGTTTGCCGGGAACGCGATCTCATAACGGCTCACCTGGTCCGGCGCGATCGCTTCCGGTTTCTCGAATCCGTTTCGGTAGCGCCCACGCAGAACATCGCCCGCAATCATCAACTGAAAGCCGCTCATCTTTGGATCGGGCGTGTACTTCTCCGGATACACATCGATCACTTTCACGATCCAATCACTGTCGGTGCCGGTGGTCGATGCAAAGAGATTGGCCGCGACCTTTCCTGATATGACTACGTCGTCAGCCAACACGTCGCTCGTCCAGGTAAGCACATCGGGCCGATGATCGACAAAGCGCTGGTCTTCGACTAACCACGTAGTCCAACCCGAACGCACATCGATCGGGCGCGGGCGATAAGGCACGGGGTTGGCCGGGTCCGACACATAACTATCAAACGCTCCCTCAGCCGCCGGCGGCTGATCGAACGACAACTTTCCATTCCCCTGGAAATAGAGCTTTCGCGCGGAGACGTTTTGCTTAGGCGGCCACGAATCGTGCCGCACCCACTCATTCGCGCCGGTCCGAAAGGTCAGCGCTTCGGGAAGATTGGGATTCTCTCTACCCTTCAAGTGGTACGCCAGAAACTTAGCCAATACTTCCTTGCGATAGTACGCCGCGGTGGCCGCGCCGAAGTCTATCCGCCCGAGTTTTTGTCCGTCGCCGCGCGACCATCCGCCGTGATTCCACGGACCGACCACAAGAAAATTCTGGTGAGCTGAATCGTGCTGCTCGAGCAACTCATAGATTTTGATCGGACCGTAGAAGTCTTCCTGGTCCCACCAACCGGCGACGTTCAAGATCGGCACGGTCACGCGCGTAAGCCACGGCGCAAAACCTTGCCGTTTCCAGAACACATCGTAGTCGGGATGCTTAACGAAGTCATTCCAGGTCGGCAGTCGATTGTGAAGATACTTCGCGTCCGCGTTCGACAACGCACCCAGATTCAGGTACCAGTCATAAGCGTCGAAGCGATCGATAACCGTCAAAACGTCGGTGATCTCCTTCGAGGACTCCATCATATACGCGTACTCAAAACCGTAGCTCAGCCGGAATGCCCCGTTGTGATGAAAGTCATCGCCAATCCACATGTCGGCGGGAGACGCCTGCTCGACCGCAGCCTTTAGCGCGGGATGCGGATCGAGCATGCCCATCACCGTGAGCCATGCGCCGTAGCTTGTCCCGGCCATCCCGACGCGCCCGTTGTTGTTCGGCACATTCTTGAGCAGCCAGTCGATCGAGTCGTAGGCGTCGGTGCTTTCATCGATCGCGGTTTTGTCTTTCGGATCGCGCGGCTGGCGAAGCATGACGAACTGCCCTTCCGATTTGAAGCGTCCGCGAATGTCCTGCGAGACGATGATGTAGCCGTCGGCGTTCAATTCCGGAAGCGCGGTTGCAATGCGCGCCGCATTGAGCGGACCGGTCCCGTACGGAGTCCTCAGCAACAGAATCGGAAGCTTCTCCGAGGCTTGCGCCGGCGTGTATATCTGAGAGTAGAGGCGCACCCCGTCACGCATCGGAATCATCGCCTCCGTTGCGGCCAAAACGGCTGGCTGTTGCTGCGGCTGCTGTTGAGCCTTGAAGGGCGTGACTGCGGCAAGCGAGAAGAGACCAAACAATGCGAGCGAACTTGCTCGGAGAATAACGCGCATGGATACGGTATTCATTCTTCTGCCCTCGGCTTGTGACCCTCTTTCCTTAGCCCAGGCGTTCACGCCTGGGTTCTTATGCGACTACTTGGATCGAAGCCCCGTTTAACGGGGCTTTGAAAAGCTTCAGCGATATTCATTCGCTTCAAAAAGCCCGATGAATCGGGCTCGACAACAATATCAACGGCCGGTGAACCCAGGCGTAAACGCCTGGGCTAGCGTAAAAAAGGAACAAGGTCGCCCTCCACAAGACGCAAAGCAAACTTTCTAGGGCCTCGACACTCGGTCGATTGGCGCCGGCCGCGGCACGCGATGCACGGGATTCTTCTCGAGTAGTTTCATCGCTTCCTGCACCGCGCGTTCGAGCTGAGGATCGTGTCCCTTGATCACTTCGGCGGGCGTGTACTCGACCTCGATATCAGGAGCGACGCCTTCATTTTCAACCGCCCACTTGCCGGCGAGATCATAGAACGCGAGGCTTGGCGCAGTGATGCCGCCTCCATCGATCGTCGCCGGAGTGCCGAGCGTCCCGACAAGCCCTCCCCACGTGCGCGTGCCTACCAGCGGACCGATCTTGCGCAGCCTGAAATAGTACGGCAGCGCGTCGCCGCCCGAGCCGGCAGACTCGTTGATGATCATTACCTTTGGACCGTAGATTCCAGCGGTCGGTGAAGTCGACGGCTTGCCGTCGCGCAGCGCGAAATAACCCATCAGCTTTCGGTCAAGCTCGTTCACGATGTAGTCGGCTACCTGCCCGCCCTGATTGTAGCGCTCGTCGATGATCGCGCCGTCCTTCTGCTGCTGTGAGTAATAATACCGGGTAAAGTAACTGTATCCGCCGCCCCCGGTATTTGGTAACCACACATACGCGAGTCGTCCTCCCGATAATTCATCCACTCTTCTGCGGTTGGCTTCGATCCAGTCGCGCGTGCGAAGCCCCTGATCGGTCGGGACCGGGACAACGGTTATCACCCGCGAGCCTTCCATCGCCGGCTGCTTGTTGACGCGAATGATAGTCTGCCGCCCTGCGGCGCCTTCAAAAAAACTGTACAGATTCGCCGGAGGCGTGATGGGGCGGCCGTTGACCTCGAGCAGATAGTCGCCTTCGGAAACCTGAATACCGGGCGCGCTCAGGGGCGCCTGGAGCTCGGGATTCCAATTCTCACCGGTGTAGATTTTTCGAATTCGATAGTGACCGTTTTCAACCGCGAAGTCCGCGCCCAACAACCCGACTGGAACCGGGTCCTCACCGGGCACATCTCCGGGACCGGTCAGGTACGAATGACCGACGGTAAGCTCGCCGCCGACGGTGGCGATCAAATAAGAGAGGTCCGAGCGATGCTGAACATAAGGCAGGAGCGGTTTGTACTTTTCATAGATCGCCTGCCAATCGTTTCCGTGCATCTTCGCGTCGTAAAAATAGTCACGCTCGATGCGCCACGTCTCGCGGAAGATCTGCGCCCACTCGGCTCGCGGATCGACCAGCGTTTCGAGCTGGGCAACGTTAATTGCTCCATCGCCAACCTTGGGAGGGACCGGGCGATCGAGCGCAACGATTCCCCATCGGTTCCCCGGGCCTGCGGCTTGATACAGCATCTTCTTCCGATCCTCGGAAAGAGTGTACGAGCGGATGCCTTCAAGAAACGGCGCCGCGGTGCGTTCCTTGAGTTGATATTTGTGCAGCCGCAAGCCCGGAACTCCGGTGATCGCTTCGGCATAAAAAACCACTCCTACCGAACCCGCCGAGAGGCTTGCGTAGTCCCCGGGCGGAACTTTAAGGGCAAGGATTCGCTGGCTGATTCCCGTAAAGTCGATGCGCACCGAAACCGCCGCGGGCGCTTCCGGCTTTCGCGGAGGCGCGGATTCATCGCGATGCGGTTCGTCTCCAGTCTCGGGCAAGAGAGGCGAGGGGTCGCTGGCGCTCAGAACGGTAATGTAAATCGCTCGACGAACCGGCCGGTCAATGGAACTCATCTCGAGCCAGCCACTCCGAGGGCCGTAATCAGTGCTCGCGAGAAAGTAGAGATACTTGCCGCCGGCATCGAACGCGGGCGAAATGGCGTCCGACAAGCCATCTGTGAGCTGGGACGCCTTGCCTTCGGCTACAGAGTAAATGAACACCGCGCGCATATGGCTGTCGAGCACCTTCGAATACGCGATCCATTTTGAATCCGGCGACCACACCGCGTCGGGTTGATGCGGCGGATCGTAGAACGCATCGGTATCGATTTTCGTCGTGCGTCCGCTTGCGGCCTCGAGCGTCCAGAGATTCAAATGGTTGTCCTGAAACAAAAGCTGTTTTCCATCGGGCGACCATGCGAGCGATGAGAAGAAGGCTGCCGATGGCAACTGCACGGCTCGTGGTTTCGCGACGCCGGTTGGATCGCCGAACATCAGTTGATATTCGCCGCTCGCGTCTGAAAACCACGCGAGTTGAGAGCCATCCGGCGACCAGGCCGGCTCTCGATCGTGAGCGCCTGAGCTTTGCGTCAGGTTGCGCATGTCGCCCTTCTCGGCGGCCACGGTGAAGATCTCGCCGCGCGCCTCGAATGCCGCGCGCACGCCGGTTGGCGAGAGCGCCGCGTTGCGAATCATCGCCGCCACCTTCTTGAACTGCTGACGCGCCCACGGAAAATCACCGCTGACTTCGATGGACATACGTTTGGGCGGGCCGGATTTTCCTTCGACCAGATAAACGTATCCGGCCTGCTCGTAGACGACGGCGTCCGGTCCACTCGACGCGCTCTTGATGTCGAAGTCATCGTAGCGAGTCAATTGAGCGATTGCCTTTGTGTCTACCCGGTAAGCATAAAGATTTACGGTGTGGCCGCGGTCTGACAGAAAGTAGACTGTGTTGCCAACCCACATCGGGTCGGTATCATTGCTGCTGGTCCACGGCAAAGCCTCGACTGAATAGTCCGAGAGATTCATCACACGAATCGGATGTGTGCGGCCGCCGCGATAGTGACGCCATTGACTCGCCTGGTTCTCGGACCATCCGGGAAACATCGCAACTGAGAACTCTTCGTAAGCGAATCGCTTTCCATCAGGAGAATAGACGCCGGTATAAGCGCGGGGCATTGGCAGCGGCTCAGGCATTCCGCCCTGCAGGTCGATCGACCATAACCGAAAGTGCGCGTGAGGCGCCGAGTCGCGATCCGATGCGAAGATCACACGTTTGCCGTCGGGAGACCAGCCGCGAACGACGTCGATTCCCGGATGCCACGTCAAGCGCTTTGGATCACCGCCGGCCGCCGGCATCACATATACATCGGTGTTCCCGGCTACAGTTGAACTGAAGGCGATCTGAGCGCCGTCAGGTGAGAAATGCGGATCAGCTTCAGCGCCGGGCGTTGAAGTAAGCCGGCGCGCCTGCCCGCCGCTTCGCGGAACGATCCATAAATCACCGCCGTATTCGAAAGCCACCTGGTCGCGGCTCACGGTCGGTTGACGAAGCAGCCGCGTTCCTTGAGCCGTAGCCCTGAGCGGGACGAGCAAGCACAGCAGTAGAGCAAAGACAAGATATCGCATTTTCATGGACGGCTCCTTAAGGTTCGCTGTCAGATCCAATGATTCAACGTTTCGACTAAGTGTGAGAGGTAACGGAGAAAATCGCTAGTCCTGTAGGGGCGGTCCTCCGTGGCCGCCCCTCTTTGGCCTGAGTAATCCCGCTCCGGAGAGGGGCGGCCACGGAGGACCGCCCTTACAAGACTGGCACAGACTTGGTTAGTCTACTAAAACTCGATTCTGATTCCGATCTGCCCTTCACGTCCGGGCAACACCTGCACGCTCTTGCCGAAAGGCTGGAGCGCAACGTCCGTTCTCGTCGAGACCGCGGCCGGGTTCTGACGGTTAAACATATTGAATAACTCGAACAGGACTTGCACCTTGACCCGCTCGCCCACGGCGAACCGCTTGGCCAGGCGCATATCGAGATTGACGAAGGGAGGCGCGGTGAAGGCGTTCCGCCCGGCGCCCGGACCGTGATCGATGCCGTTCGTATTTCCGTCACCGTCCGGGTCATTAACGACCCCGGCAGCGGAACTGCGGCTGAAGTGAAAACCACTCTGAGCCCGGAAGATGCCGCTGACCTGAATCTGCCACGGGAACTCGACCAGCCCGTTAACCTGGAAGATATGATCCAACGCCAAAGACGACGGTCCCTTATCAAGGTCAGGGCCATTGAGAAATGTTCCGGCCTGTGCGACGAATCTTCCGTTGGCCCGCGTGTACGGACCGTTCGCGTTGGATTTGACCACACCGGCTTCCGTACTCGTCACCAACGGCACTACCCCGATGAAGTTGTCCGACGGATTTGTGTTGATACCAAGCGAGTTGTCGGTGGCGTTGGAAAATGCATAATTCGCGCCGAGGAGGAACCGGCGGCTGAAGCGCTTATTGAAGTTGACGATCAGCGCGTCGTACTTGCCCTCGTAGAAGGGGCCGAAAGTTTCGATCTCCCCTTGAGTAAACGGCGGCAAAAAGGTGCGGCCGACAACACGCGACTGGAAGGCGAGATTGCTCTTCCTGACGCCCAGAAGATCACGGATGTCCCGGTGGTAGTAGTCGGCCTCGATTACCATGTCCCTGCCGATCTCACGCTGCACGCCGGCGCTGTAGCTGAGCGTATGCGGAGTCTTGAAGGAGCCGTCAATAGTGGTGGGATTAAGCCGCGGCGGAAGAACGGCATTATTCAATACGCCGAACGGACCGAAGACGAAGTATCCCGACGGTTGTCCGATGGCCGCGCTTGCCTGCGCCGCATACTGATCCGGCGTCAGCCCCGTCAGAGCCTGCACGTTGCCGATGTTAATCGCCGTGTTAGCTGGTATGGGAGCATGTCCGGGCGCGACCACGCGGTTGAGCCGGTCGACGCCGATCATGGGAAGGGCCCCCAGACCCGGAAACCCGCATCCCAATGCGCCGGCTGTGATCTGGGCATCGGTCAGCCTGTTCGAAAAGCACCCCCCGGGGAGACCCGACAAAAAGGCTATGCTGGAAACAAAAGACGGTGATCCGTAAAGGCCTCGCGGAAACAACACCAACTGGGAAAGCCTTTGATCGGCGCCGCCGAAACCGGGAACGTCGCGCGCCAGCCCCAGGCGGAACTGATCGTAAAAGACACCGAAGTGCCCGCGCACGATCGTCTTCGGCGTCACCGCCCAGGCCGCGCCCAGACGCGGCGAGAAATTCTTCTTGGTCACGAATTCAGAGTCGTAGTCCCAGCGCAAGCCGAGGTTCAGCGTCAGATTGTGACGGAGCTTCCAATCATCCTGCACGAACAGTCCGTTGTAGTTGTTTCGCAGATGAATCTCGTTACCTGCGGGCGTGGGTGATCCAATCCCGAGGAGTAAGGAAACGCCGCCGTTGATGGGTCCGAAATTCACAAAGTCATCGACTGTGGTAAAGAGCTGACTTTGCAAAACCTGCGACTCGACACCGTCAACTTTCGTCCGGAGGAAATTCCAACCGAACTTCACATCGTGGCGGCCAAAGAGCCTGGCTGCGCTGGCCCCGAATGAGGCGTACTTCTGGTTAAGGTTCGTCGCGGTGTTGGGGTTGCCGAAACTCGCGGTGGGCAGATCGCCGGGCACGAGAACGCAACAGGTGTTAGAGGTGTACGGGACGAATAACGTTCCGCCCCCGGCCTCCGGGTGAGCGGGGCGAGTATCGGAAGGCTCGCCGCGATACGCGCCGCGGAGCGTCACGACCCACGGTTTGCTCTGTTCGCCCAACAAGATCGTGTCGCCGAAAGCCAGCAGAAGATGACGCTCGCCCGAGTCATTTCGGGCTGACGGCAAACTCGCCGAACTCGAGAGCGGCAGGAAGTTCCTGACGACGCGGTTGGTGTAATTCACCTCCTGGGTCAATTGATTCCGCCCAAGCTGCTCGTTGAACTTCAAAAAGTTTCGTGTCTCGAAGCTGAGGTTCGGAGTATCAAACGGGAGCTCCTGGTCGCGCAGCAGCTTCTGGACCAGCAATCCTCCGGGCGTAGTTCCGGTATTCGGGAACTTGAAATCAATTACGCGGTTCTCGGTGATCCTCTCTGACGAGCCGAAGAAGAAAACCTTATCCTTAATCACGGGCCCACCGAGCGCCAGACTATAATCAAACCGGCGGAGGTTGGACGGGTCCGTCTTTGCCGGATCCAGGGAGTTCGACGAGTCAAAAGCTTCGTTGCGATGAAACAGCGAGCCGGCGCCGTGAAAACCATTCCCGCCGCTTTTGGTAATAACGCTCACTGTCGCCCCTGACGCCTGGCCGAACTCAGCTTTGTAGCCGGTCGTCAGCACCTGAAACTCGGCGATCGTCTCCTGGTTAAACTGCGCGGCGGGTCCGCCTTCGACGGTGTCTTTGTTCGGGTGTCCGTCAATCAAGAAATTGTTATTTCCACTACGCTCGCCAAGCACCGGATTAGCGTTATCGCTTCCCGGGTCGGCTTGCCGGTTGACGGCTACGCCGGGAACGAGCTGCAACAAGTCCAGGTAGTTGCGGCCGTTGACGGGGAATTCGGTGATCTGGCGCGGCGTGATGGTTGCGCCGGTGGCGGAAGCGTTGCGCTCCAACAACGGCACCGAATCAGCGTTGACGTTTACTACGGCTCCGACGCCTCCGACTTCCAGTTTGACGTCGAAGGTTACCACGCGGTTGAGCGTCAACTCGATGTTGGAGGTCATCGTATTAAAGCCCGTCGCCGAGACCGTCAGGGTGTAGGTTCCCGCGGTTAGCGCCGTGAGCCGGTAGAAACCCTCGCCGTTTGCGGTAGTGCTGCGTTCGGACGCGTGGGTCGTCTCGATCACCTTTATCGCCGCTCCCGCGATAGCCGCGCCGTTAGCATCCCTGACGGTTCCTTCGATGGTAGAAGTGGTAGTCTGAGCCGTCGCGACCGAGGCCAGGAGGTGAAACAAGAACACGGCGAGAAAAAGTACCAGAAGCGACGAGCTGTGCCTCCCGAATGCGCCCTTCCCGCTGTCTCCTGCCAGGTTGTAGATCGACCATCCGACAATCCTTTTCATGTTCATGACTCCTGCCTCCTTTAAGGATAGTTACTCGAAGCCTCGGTGTTAGAAGGGTGCCGAAGAGAATCCCCCGCGTCGGCGCTGATGCTCCGCTGATCGTCGCGACATGTCCCCGTTATCCGGAAAAACGTTTTCTGATGCGGCGTCCCCGGAGCGGGTGTATAACACCTATCGTTGCAACGTGTCAACGGAGCTACAACGATTGTTGCGATTTTTTTAAGCCCCGGAAAAACCTCAACATGATAATATTGAGTCGAAGCGCGACTGATCAGAAAAGCATGAGCTGCGGCAGACAGGGTGTGATTAAAAGCGGACTCGCAACGGATAACGCCAGTAACGAATTTATTCGTTGGGGATTCTCAGAAACGAATGAATTCGTTACTACGTGGGAAGTCCGGCTCTTAATCACACCCCGCAGACCCAGCAGCGGAGACCGGGAGGAGAACATGACGACCGGGAACAACGCGGATGGTCAAGGCGGAAATCAGGGTAAAGCGGCGCCTACGTCTCTTGAGGTGCGCTTCGCACAATCGGAACTAAGCCGCAGCCGGCGGCAACTGATTAGAGCGATCCTGGACAGTCACGAGGAAGCGTTCTTTCTTTCGTCCCGCGAAATGGCCAGGCGCTACAACGTGGACGCCGCAACGATCGTTCGCACCGTCCAGGCCTTGGGTTACGAACGCTTTGCCGACTTCGCGGCAGACCTGCGCAAACATTTCGTTACCCAAATCACTCCTTACACCGTGCTGAAGGCTGCTACGCGAGAGAAGCGAAGCGTGCCTGATCAGGTTCGGCATTGCCTGGACAGGGACACCGAGAATTTGAGCGTGCTCAAATCAAGCCTCGACGCTAATCGCGTTGTGGAATTGGCTAAACTGATCCATCGCTCTCGGCGCATTCTGGTGGTTGGGGTCGATCTCGCGGCTTCGCTCGCGTGGTTTCTTGCATACGGTTTGACGCCGCTCGGATTCGATGCCGATGCGCCCGTCGGGAGCGCCGGAAATCTGCAGCACAAGATTGACGTCTTGACTCGCAAGGATTTGCTGATCGCTATCAGCTTCGGGCGGTGCCTCCGAGAGACGGTAGAATCGGTCCTCAGGGCTCACGAGCGAGGCGTACCCACTTTCGGAATTACCGACGGAAACGTCACCCCGATAGCGATGCACTGCGACGCCTATTTGGTCGCGTCCACCAGCAGTTCTTCTTTCACCGGCTCGTACGTGGCGCCGATGGCGCTGATGAATTCGATTATTGCGGCAAGCGCTCACATTCAGCCTAAGCGCTCGCTCGATATGCTTGGCCGCACCGAAGCGGAGTACAGATCAGGAGAACGCTGGTATCAGGAGCCCCTGCGTCTCGCAAAGTCTGGCGGTAACGGGCGTCACCGAGCGAAAGTCAGGAATTCAAAACCGCCTCAAAAAAAACAGTTGTGAGTCTACCTCCGGAAGGCTCGACCGGAATCGGGGTGATAGTGTGTTGCTCGCTCACATTCGCGTTTTTCCTCTGCGTCCTCGGCGTCCTCTGCGGTTGATTCCGACCTACTGAGCAGGAAAAACCGCGGAGGACGCCGGGGACGCAGAGGACTGCTTGCTGCCAACACGCTAAGCTGAGCAACCACTTCGCGCCTCTCGTACTTGTCGACATCACTAAAGCGCTGATCCGCGGTCAGGGCACGTGGAATTTTTACCACTTACTGCGGAATTCTCTCGATCCCACCGACTGTTGTGAGGGTTACATTCCGCATTCAGCCATAATCGGACAGGCACGCATATTGCTCTCAGTGTGACGACCGACACACTTCGCTCATGGCCCTGAGCGGATCAACTTAACTCTTAACTCTTTCACTCGAGCCCCGAGTATCGCGCGGGTTGTACGGCGTAGCTGTCCATTCGGGGACGCGAGTAACTGCAAAGTACTCGAGCGAGCAGTCTCCTGAATTTCCAGCGCTCCCTTTGCAATAACTCGGCTGGATCCGGTATGTGGCCGGGCGGGAATTGTTGTAGCGCTCCGCTCCGGTTCACTCGGAATGATCCTTTCAAAAGGAGGAGAATAAGCAATGAGCAATAGTAAATTTGACGAATTATTGCGCATCAGGCTCCACAAGCTCGTGGGTCGAAGTCTGTTGCTGATAGGTTTGTTTTCGCTCTGCGCATTAAGCGCACGAGCACAGGACGCGGTGCCGGCGCCGCCGCCCGCACCGGCCTGCGTAAAGACCGTGACGGCGCAGGTGGTCGCCTTCGACCAGATAATCTTCTACAACCGCTTCGGAAGTTTCGATCCGGGCGGCATGATCTTCGCGCTCAAGCGCGACGCTGTTCCAATCGAG
>DATNBZ010000291.1:0-14959 GCA_035607285.1 Blastocatellia bacterium
ACCACTGACCACTGACCACTGACCACTGACTACGGACTACTCCTGTTTTTGACACCTTCCTGAGCCTCACTTATCATCGCAGCTATGAAGATTCTCTCAGCGGCCGAGATGCGCGAGGTCGATCGGTTGACCACCGAACGCTACGGCGTGCCGAGTCTGTTGCTGATGGAAAACGCAGCCACCCGCACTGTCGAAGCCATCGAGATGAGGTTTGGCGAAGTAACGCGTTCGAGAGCGCTGGTCATCTGCGGACGCGGCAACAACGGGGGCGACGGGGCCGCGATCGCGCGCCTGCTTCACGACAGAGGAGCCTCGGTTGATGTTCTTTTGCTCGGCAGCGTTGAAGACTCAAAAGGCGATGCGAATACGAATTTCCGCGCTGCGATCGAGATAGCTTCGAGCGACAGGTCGAATTTCAGATTCATCGAGATTGAAACAACCGAGCAGTTTTGGGCCGAGGCAACTGCCCATCCTCACACATTATTTGTCGATGCAATATTCGGAACAGGCTTAACAAGACCGGCGTCCGGGTTGTTCGAAGAAGCCATCCACCTGCTCAACGATCATACCGGCGATGCTCCCGTGATCTCGGTCGACATGCCGTCCGGGATCGCCTCGGACACGCAATCGTTGATCGGACCGGCGGTAAAGGCCGCTCTCACTGTAACATTCACCGCGCCGAAGCCGGGCAACGTTCTTCCGCCGGCGTCGGAGTTTTGCGGGCAGCTTGTTGTCGCTCAGATCGGCTCGCCTGAAGAGTTGATCAACGCATCGGGGTCGCGTCTCAATCTCGTCGAGCGCAGCGACGTCGAGCGGTGGCTGTTAGCCTCGCGACGAAGTCCTCACGCGAACAAGGGCGACGTCGGAAAGGTGCTGATAGTAGCCGGCTCGCGCGGAAAGACCGGGGCCGCTTGCCTTGCCAGCGAAGCCGCATTGCGAGCCGGATGCGGGCTTGTGACCGTTGCCACCGCGGAATCATCACAGCCAGTCGTTGCGGCGCGCGCGATTCCGGAGTGCATGACCGAGCCGCTTGCTGAAACTTCGTCGGGTTCCGTTGCTCGAGAAGCGGTAGACCGAGTGGTCGAGCTTGCAGCCGAGCGCGACGTCGTTGCCATCGGGCCGGGTCTCGGTTCATCCGACGAATCAACCCGTGCGTTTGTTCGAGCCGTTATGATGAAGCGGCGGCGTCCTATGGTTATCGATGCGGACGGTTTGAATTCGCTCGCGCCGTGGGCTCGGAACTTGGCGGGCAGCGCAGAGTTGCCGATGATCCTGACGCCGCACCCGGGCGAGATGGCCCGGCTCATATCGAAGCCGATCGCCGATGTAATCAAAACCGCCGTCGATATCGCCCGCGCTTTCGCAACTGAGCGCAACGTGATCCTGGTACTGAAAGGAAGTCCGACGGTGATCGCGGCGCCCGACGGTCGGGTTTATGTGAATGCGACTGGCAATGCGGGAATGGCTACCGGTGGAACAGGGGACGTGCTTACAGGGATGATCGCTTCGTTGATAGCGCAGAAGCTTGACGATCCTCTCGGTGCGACGATCGCGGCGGTGTATCTCCACGGACTGGCGGGCGATATCGCGGCTTCGCGAGCCGGAACACGCGCGATGATCGCCTCGGATATCTCGGCTCATCTTGGAGAGGCGTTCATATCAGTCGGCGGCGATCGAGAGAGGTTAGTCGGATGAAAGACCTTCGTTCATCTGACCCGGAAACCACAAACCAGAAACCAGAAAACTATTTCGGTGAATTCACGACGCACTCACCTGAAGAAACGTTCGAGCTTGCGAGAAGCATCGGAGAGCATCTCGAGGGCGGCGAGATATTTCTTTTAAGCGGCGAGCTAGGCGCAGGCAAGACTGTGTTCGCGAAGGGCCTGGCAGCGGGCCTGGATATCGATCCGTCGGATGTGACCAGCCCTACGTTCACATTGGTCAACGCCCACGAAGGCCGCTTGCGCTTCTATCACGTGGATCTGTATCGGTTGGACGCTGGAGCACATCTGGGATTGGGGCTTGACGAGATATTGGGCGACGATAAAGCAGTGACGCTTGTTGAATGGGCAGAGAGATTGGCCCTTGTTCCTACGCGCGGGATTGCGGTGGAGATGGTCTACGTTTCCACAAGCGATCGTCAGATTGCCGTTAGCGACCCTAACTAGTGATGGGTTGTCGTCAGCCGATTCGCACATGAACGTTGCAGCAACGAGACACGATTTGTTAGGCTGCTTCCGCTGGGGCGGGCTCGGTGGCGTGACGCCCAAGATAGCCCATAACCTCCGCATGCATCTTCTCGATTTCGTCCAGGAAACCGCCGGCCATGAGCTTGAACTCTTGCGGCGACGTGGTAACGCGAAACTGGGCGACCAGTCCTTCGAAGTAAGCGATTCTTTCTTGAGTAGCCTTTAATTCCTGATCGGTCTGAATCATTACGCCTCCACTATTTCGACGATGCCGCGCCGCGTCAAGTCGCGTTTTGTCTGCCAGTGAGCCACAAACTGGTCAACGCTCTCTAGCAGGATTGAACTCGAGCGAATCCAGAAAACGCTTGCGCCCAACTCGCTCTGCGCACGCTGATGATCAAGCACAGGCAACAACTCCTCTGTATGGTCTGGCTCGCGAAAATCGTCACGCATAATAAGAATGATGTCAATGTCCCCAGGTGCCGGCTTGCTTGTGACGTAGCTGCCAAACAGAACAAAGCGCTCGAGCTTTCCGGTGCGATGGGCGATATCGTAGATATGGACCAGTCTGGAGGTAACGTCCTCGCGCTGTGGTGTACCGTATCCGAAGCGCTCGACAACTGCGTCGAGTGTAGCGGGGTGAACACCGTTGGGAAGATCACCTTTGTTGTCGAACTCAGGCAATAACATTTGACGACGAAGCAGCAAGAAACTCAAATCAGATCGACATCTTACTATGTGCTGTTCAGTAATGCCCGTCCTTCCCGGCATTTTTCCGCATTTCAGTGGGTAGGTGTCGACAAGCATATCTTCAGACGATCGCTCCCGTTGTCGAGACGCTTTCAGATTTAAGAACAAGGCCCATCAACGCCTCTCGCGTATTTCACGTGCGAGCCGCTCGACTTCGTAATATCCTGTTGAAGTGTTCAGGTCCATCTCAATCTTTTCTCTCAGATCCTCGCGCGACACCTTGAATCGCAAGCGACGTTCGCGCGTCCTGCTTGTGTTGCTGATCGTCATCGGCATAGCCGCCGGTTCTCTGCATACCCGGCGCAGCATTGCTCAGACTGAGAACGCCGCCATCATCGGGACGATCCAGGATGACAAGGGCGCCCCGGTTGCCAATGCCAGGGTCACGTTGACGGCCGGTGACTTCTCTCAATCAAGGAGTACGCAGGCTGATGGGAAATTCGAGTTTCGCAGCCTGAAGCCCGGTGAGTATCGAATCACAGTTGAGGCCGCGCGGTTCCGCAAGGAAACCGTCACGGTCACGGTACGCCCCGATGAAACGCTCGCGGCTCCTCCGATAAAGCTGATGCCTTCGTCGCTGCACGTGGCGGTGCTTGATTCCGGGGGCCAGCCGCTCACGGGTGTGACGGTGAGCCTCTACGTTAAAGAACGCACAACCGTTGGGCCGGTGACATCGAGGAGCGTGACCGACCAATATGGTGACGCCTATTTTGCGCGGCTCGCGCCGGGCTCCTATCAGCTCAGCGCGACGCTCCGCGGATACGATGACTATCGCAGCGATGTGTTTATTTCAGCGGGCATCACTACCGAGTTCCCGCTTCAGTTGCTGGTCGCGCCGGTGATTCCGATCAACGAAAAAGCGATGTCTCGATATTCGGCGCCGAATCTGCCTTCGAAGAATGCTCAAACAATCTTTCAGGATAGCGAGGGCTGGCTGTGGTTCGGCACCGACAAGGGCATAGCCTGCTTCAATGGTTCGGAGTTCAAATCCTCGTCACAGCCCGGATCCGCGTTCGAGAAGCTGGCCGGCGAAGATATTCGCTCGATCGCCGAAGACCGGACGGAAACAATCTGGATCGCTGGGGCGAAGAGCGTCCAGAGAATCGCAAAGAGTGGCGCGGAGGCGGGCGCGCCTCTGTTTGTTTCGGATGCGCGTCAGGTGCTGGCCGATTCTCGCGGATCAGTTTGGGTTGCAACATCGGAAGGGTTATTACAATTCGATGGGCGAGAGCTGGCGACTTTCTCTCGGTCACCGGAATTGCCTTCGGACGATGTGAGAGCGCTTGCCGAAGACAAGACTGGAAACATCTGGGTCGCGACCGCGAAGGGTGTAGCGATCCTTGAAGCGAATCAAGTCGGCTCACTCGAGCGGTCGCACGCTCCTCCCAAGCTGTTAGTCTCACGCGAAGGCCCAATCACCGATGTCCGCGCGTTATTCCCGGACGCTGAAGGAAGAATGTGGGTGGCATCCTCCAACGGCCTCTTTCTTGCGGAGGGTGTCGTCACGCAGCGGGTGACAAAAGAAGCGACGCGGGGCGCGAACACTTTCGACGCGAATCTCCGGGCGCTCGGCCAGGACCACAACGGGCGAATGTGGTTTGCGCTCGAGCAAGGCGGAGTCGCGGTCTATGATCCGGCCAGACGCGAGAGTCAGCGGGTGAGCTACTTTGATCACGACCGTGTAGCCGCGATTTTCACAAGCCGCGAAGGGCGCGTATGGTTTGCCACCGACAATGGAGCCATCAGCTCGGACTTCTACAGCTTCGTAAGTTTCACTACCAGTCGAGGCCTGGCAGACAACGACGTGCAGGGGGTGGTTCAGGCGCCGGCCGTAGCGCGTACCCGCGCCGCGGGTCATTTGTGGTTCCTGACCACGGGCGGGGTATCGCGGCTTGAAGGCGAGCGCTTTGTTCCGCTGGAGGGATTCCGCGCAGGCATCAGCGTTCAGGCAGTCGCCTTTGATAACCAGGGTTCGGCGTGGTTTGCAACGGACCAGGGGGCGCTTCGCTGGACCGGAGAGACGCTGACCCAGTTCAACGAAGGCAGCGGACTTGCGTCCAACAACGTCCAGTGGGCGACTGCGGTAGGCGCAGGCTCGGGCGTTGTGTTCGCAACGACGCGCGGAGCTTCCGTCTTCAGGGATGGAGCACTGCACAACATCGATGCGCTTGCCGGCTACGACGTGCGGCAGGTGTTGGAAGACGCCGATGGGAGGTTGTGGTTTGCAACCGCGCGCGGAATCGTTGTGCTCGATCTCAGGACCGGTGAAAGCGATTTGCTCGACGTCTCCCGTGGTTTGGCTGATAGCGACACACGATGGATTGCCCGCTTCAATGACAAGCTGCTCATAGCTACGCGAGCGGGGATACAGGCTTACACCGCCGGTTTCACAACCGTTGACGCCGAACCCACGAGCACAATGTTTGTCGATCGAGATGGATATTTGTGGGCGGGAACTGATGAGGGCCAGCTAAAGAAATTCGTTGCGTTCGGCGATCGGGTGGTCTCAACACTTTATTCCGGCGAGGCATACTCGCTGACCGGAAACCGCGTCAACTCGATTTCACAAGACGCTGACGGTCATATTTGGATTGCGACCAACAAAGGCGCCGTACGTCATACTCCCATTACAGTCGCGCCTTCCGCGCGCGTGTCGCTCGAAGTGGATGGGCGGTTACAGACCCCGTCAGAGCCGGCCCCGTCAGACTTGCCGGGCTCGCCGAGTTCCTACGATGTCTCCTTTGGCCGTCATAGACTGACCTTTCACTTCACGGTCGCAAGCGTGAGCGGCCAGACAAGTTGTCTTTATCGCATCAGCTCGAAGGGCGCCGAGCAGCCGTGGGAGGTGGTAAATCCGCAACAAGGTGCGGAACACGAGGTCTCGCGCCTTGATCTCGATGAGGGGCGGCACGCATTCGAGCTGATTGCGCTCAATCGCGATCTTTATGGGGCGAAGGCTCCAGCCGCCACGCTTTTGGTGAGAGTCGGTTCGCCATTCTGGAAGAGCGGGTGGTTCTATGTGATGGCGATCGCGGTCATAGGACTGGCTCTGGGAGCCATTGTTATGGCAAGGCGCTTTGGCGATCGCGATTACGTCTTGCCCAGAGAGCTGCGCAGTTACGTTCCAATCGAGCCGAACCCCTTCATAGTGGGCAACCCGATCCGCACCGAGCAAATGTTTTACGGACGCGAAGACGATTTCCGTTATGTGCGCACTAAACTCGAAGGCGCGAACCAGGGTGTAGTCATAGTCTTTTGCGGGGAGCGTCGTGTGGGGAAAAGCTCGATCCTTTATCAGGTGCTCAACGGAAGACTGGGTGACCGCTTCATAACGGTCTTCGTCGATCTGCAGGAGATGGTGATCGCCTCGGACGCTGAATTCTTCGCCCGGATATCACGCTTGATGGCCGAGGCTATTTCACGAGCCGACGCGCGCGCAATGATCGCCCCCGCAGCCGCGGGCACCGGCGACGTTGCAGCTCAGCCGGGGCAAGCGCTCGCGGGCAGCACGAGCCTCAACCCGCCAGCTCCTTCGACTCACACGCTCAGCCTTCCTCAATTCGACGGACGAAACCCTTATCCGCTATTCCTGGACTTTCTGGACGAAGCGCTGCGCGCGATTGGTGACCGCACATTATTGATCTTGATGGATGAATACGAGTTGCTCGAGGGGAAAGTCGACGAAGGCAAGCTTTCAAATGAACTATTCACGTTCCTTGCCGGGCTGATGGATAACAAAGAGCGACTGGCGCTGATTTTCACCGGGTCGAGAAGGCTCGAGGAACGCGACAGAAAATACTGGAGGGAGCTTCTAAGGCGCTCGCTGTTCCGCAAGGTCGGCTTCTTGTCAGAGAAGGACACGGTGCGATTAATCACCGAACCTGTTCGCGGCCGCGCGGTGTACGGGAGGGGAGTCATCGATGTTATTCACAGGCTGACTGCCGGCCAGCCCTTCTATACCCAGGTGATGTGTCAGAACGTCGTCGACTACATGAACGAGCACAGGCAGAACTGGCTGACCCTCGCCGATCTGAAGCCGGTGATCACGGAGATAGTCGACAATCCGCTGCCTCAAATGATCTATGCGTGGGACGGGCTGTCGGACGACGAGAAGCTCGGGCTGTCGTTACTGGCGGAGACTCTATTGGATGGCAACGCAT
The DNA here is from genome assembly GCA_035607285.1 of Blastocatellia bacterium. Lineage (GTDB taxonomy): Bacteria > Acidobacteriota > Blastocatellia > UBA7656 > UBA7656 > Onstottus_A. The sequence continues at coordinate 7,100 of DATNBZ010000291.1, forward strand.
ATGCGACGGCGCAGGAGCTGCGAGCGTCGGTGAAGTCGAATGATTACCCGGTGAATCTTTCGGAGAACACCATAAGACTGACTCTGGAGGAGATGTTTCGCCGCGAGTTGCTTGAAAAGGATTCCGCCGGCGGGTTCCGCTTCAAGATTGACCTGCTGAGGCTATGGATTCGGAGGTCGCACTCGATCTGGCAAGTCGTGAAGGAAGTGAGAACGCTTTAGCAGTGCGCACGTTACTGTAGCAATGCGCACGTTACTTTGGCGGACATGTAGGGGCGGCAAGAACACTGTAGCAATGCGCACGTTACTTTGGCGGACATGTAGGGGCGGCCCTCCGTGGCCGCCCCTCAATCCAACCCGCCAAATATCTTGCCAGCAAAGAGGGGCGGCCACGGAGGGCCGCCCCTACATGTCCATTAAACCAATGTCAGTGATTATTCCAGGCGGGTGCCGCGAAAGGAACCGTTGGAAGTGTCGTAAAGCGCCGGGTTCTTGTTGTTGGGTGTATCCCACATTACGATCACCTGGCCCTTCTTGATCAGCACGCCGCCGCCTTTGACTCTCCCGAGGAGAATCAGCGATGCACAGGGTCCATCTCCGGGACAGGGCAACTCGTAAGTTATGGAAAGCTGCTTGCCCACCTGCCTCCACGCGCCGCCGACTGTTTTTCCCGATTCATCCGTAATGTCCAATCGTCCGTGAAGGCTTTCACCGCGCGGGCTGACGATGACATTCACCGCAAAGGTCCGCGTAGTATTGCTGCCGGGTGAGTCCGGAATCGTCACGGAGAGAGTCCATTTACCGGCAAGCTCATTGCCCGCAAAAGCCGCCGGCGCCACCGCAATCAACAGCAGCATTGCGGCGAAAGCGGCAGTGGCCCTCTTACGGAAATGGTCAACCCGCGAAATCAATTTGAGCCTCCGCTGCCACTGCCCGCCGCTCGGTTGCCGACGAATGAAAAAGTCCAGGTATCGTATCCAGTCGGCGTGCTGTTGTCGGGTTGATCGAAAAAAGCCGTCATCGTTCCACTGATTTTGTCATCGCGAACGAACTGGCCGCGCATCACTATTGAACCACAGGGTCCATCCGGGTCCGGGCACCAAAGCTGAAACGTCGCGCTGAATTGATCGCCAGTCACGCGCCATACGCCAAGCGGTCTGACGTTCTGGCCAACGTCTTCCCGCAAAACAACTCCCGTGCGAAGGTCGCCTTGTTGAGCGAACACCATGTCGCGGTCGGGGAAGCCCAGAGTCGTGCCTTTGGGAGAACCTATCGATCCGTTGATCGGGCTGGATACGACGATCCATTCGCCCGATAGCGTGCGTTCACTTTGCGAAGCGGCGATCCGAGTTCCGACGAGAGCCGGCGCTACGCAGAACATCAGGCAAGCAAGAAGTTTGAAAGTTCTAAATATCATCGCGAACGTCGACCCTTCTAATGAAATAGCATGCGACGAGCGCAGTCAAGGGTCCGACAAGTCCGATAAGGTCCGACAAACTTCAGTTTGTCGACAATGTCACGTTTAAGACGACAAGCTGAAGCTTATCGGACTTGACTGCCTGTAACCGGCTCGCGACCGCGAACGTTAACCGTTGTGCTGCTGGTCATTCAATTGACCGGCCTTTCAATTTCAAATCGATGGAGGTCAGTCTATGAAGTCAAGAATGGTTCTTGTTGTACTCGCGCTCCTGGTAACGTTCGCGTTTTCGGCATCGGCTCAGGATTCCTCGGTTGGTTCGCCGCAACTGGTCACCGCGTCACTCGAACATCAGTTCGGGACGGTAAAGGCCGGCACGCCTCTTACCTACACATTCCAGATCAAGAACGAGGGTAAGGCAACGCTGGAGATCAAGAATGTCGCTCCGTCCTGCGGCTGCACTACGAGCAATTTCGACAAGACGATCGCTCCGGGCAAAACCGGTGGCATCACTCTCGAAGTTGCGAAGACCGACGGATACAAGGGCGACATCACGAAGACCGCTACTGTCACAACAAACGATCCCAATCATCAGACATTCACGCTTACGCTGAAAGCAAACTTCAGCGCAGAGTGAATTGCGTGCGAGTTGATGCGGGAGACGCATCACATTGGCAATGAAGGCCGGTTAAGAGAGCCGGCGCTCTCCGCGGGCTGCAAACCCGTTGGGGATACTTGAGTATCCCGGTCGGTTCGACTCCGAACCCGGTCTTGCTTCACACCGCGTGAGGAAACGCGTCCTCACCTGGTAGTGTGTTGAGAAGAATCTCGCCACAAAGGCACCAAGACACAAAGTCCGACAAACTTCAGTTTGTCGCTTGTTTACGGGAAGCTCGACTACTATCGACAAACTAAAGTTTGTCGGACTTCGTGTCCTGGTGTCTTTGTGGCAAGTTCGGTAGGTTACGGTAGGTTCACTCATCAACACGCTCTTACCCCACTGTCCCTCACCTAATCTGGTTCCGCCCACGCCGAGCTTGTAGTAAGATCAAACACGAATGATCCGACCCGCACATCTCCGGTTACGGAAACTGCGCGTTCTTTGCGCGACGCTCTTTCTGTTGATCGCGTCCGTATCGGCGCCGCTTGCACTTGCAGCTCAATCGGCAGATTCGTGCGGAATGGCGTGCTGCGTGAAAGAGGGCAGTTGCTGTTGTAATCCGCGTCACGCATCGGTCAAGGGCCAGCTCTCTGATGCCGGCACGCGGATAAGTGAACCCGAGCTTTCCACTCAGTGCCCGCAAGGCTGCGGCGCTGCGCTTCGAACGGCGAAGCAGCTTTCTCGCGATTACCTTCGCACAGGCTCTCATCAACCACTCCGTGCCGGACCGCCGGCTGCCTTCCGTAGTCCAATTGTCATCGCTCGCGATTTCCTTGAATCCCGTTCGTCCGCTCCTCGAGCCCCGCCTGCTTCATCAGCGTTCTGAGAATGACTTCCGAGAACACCGGTCAACTTGTGGGTTGAGCCGTCGCGCGTTTCCGCGTCGCCATGATTGATCGGCCGTCGAGGCCAGGCGAATGCTTGCGCCTGTGGTGAACTAGCTGACGATGGAGAAGACATGAGTCCAAAGCGAGTGTTGTTCATAGCTAGTCTGGCTATTCTGCTGTTGTATTCGTTTATGCCCGCAAGTGCGTCCGTACTGGGCGACGTTCGTGGCGTCGTGCGAGATCCGCAGCAGCGCCTGATCAAAGATGCGAAGGTGACGCTTCGCGCGCGCGCTTCGGATTTCACCCTGACCGGACTGACGGATGATGACGGAGCGTTTCTCTTTCGAGCGGTTCCAGTGGGCGAATATCTGCTAACGGTTGAAGCGGCCGGTTTCAGAAAAATCGAGCAGCCGCTAACTGTCGTTTCGGGCAGTGCGCCGGTGCTGCAGTTCCAGTTGGAAGTGGCGCCGCTCTCGCAGAGCGTTGATATCATCGCCAAACCTGAGTTGATCGGTTCAGACTCGCCGACGCCGTCTACGCTCGTCAGCCGCGCCGAGATAGACAAGACGCCCGGCGCTTCCCGCAGCAACAGCCTGTCGATGATAACCAACTTCACGCCGGGAGCTTACGTTACACACGATCAACTTCATATTCGCGGCGGGCATCAGGTGACCTGGCTGGTCGACGGCGTTCCGGTCGCCAACACCAACATCGCCAGCAACGTCGGGCCGCAGTTTGATCCGAAAGACATCGACTACCTCGAAACCCAGCGCGGCAGCTACTCCGCTGAATATGGTGATCGCACTTATGCGGTGTTCAACATCGTTCCTCGAACTGGCTTCGAGCGTAATCGCGAAGGGGAACTGGTCCTGAGCTACGGACGGTTTCACCAGACGAACGATCAAATAAACTTCGGCAGCCATACGAGCCGTTTCGCGTATTACGCAAGCGCGAACGGAAACTTCAGTAAGTTCGGTCTCGCAACGCCGACGGCGGATGTTCTGCACGACGAGGCGTACGGCGTTGGAGGATTTGCTTCTTTGATCTACAACGCAACTTTGCGAGACCAACTTCGTCTGGTTGCGGCGGTGAGAGGCGATCATTATCAAGTGCCCAACGACAGCGACGCGCAGGCCGCGGGCATTCGAGACGAAGAGCGCGAACGTGACGCGTTCGTTAATTTCTCCTGGGTAAGAACGCTCGGTTCCGATAGGTTGCTGACGGTTTCGCCGTTCTACCACTTCAATCGAGCAGACTTCATAGGCGGCCGCTCGGATACTCCGCTGATCCCGAATGAGGAACGAAGCTCACAATACGGCGGGGCCCAGATTGTCTTTAGCGCGCTCACGCGGCGGCATAACGCGAAGGCCGGAGTGTATGTCTTCTTTCAACGGGACAATGCGTTCTTTGGGTTGGAGGCGACTGACGGGAGCGGGCTCAATTTGCGGCAGCGCGAAAAGCCGACGGGGAACCTCCAGGCCTTGTTCCTCGAGGACCAGTGCAAGGCGACATCCTGGCTGACGCTTACCGGGGGCATCAGGCTGACGCGGTTCTCGGGCTCGCTTGATGAGAACGCCGCCAGCCCGCGAGTTGGCGCGGCTATACGTGTGCCCCGGGTCAACTGGACCTTGCATGGGTTTTACGGCCGCTACTATCAAGCGCCGCCGCTTTCGACTGTCGCGGGCCCGCTGGCCGAGCTTGCGATCAGCGAAGGCTTCGGGTTTCTGCCGTTGCACGGCGAGCGAAACGAGGAGTATCAGATCGGTTTGACCGCGCCGATCAACGGATGGGTGATCGACACCGGTTACTTTCACACCGCGGTCAAAAACTTCTTCGACCACAACTCGATTGGCGAATCAAACATATTTCTTCCGCTCACCATCGAGAGCGTGCACGTAAGAGGGTGGGAGCTGACGTTGCGGTCTCCGAGGATATCCAATCGCGGAGAGGTGTACGTCACGTATTCGCACCAGCGCATCGAAGGTCACGGCGGTGTGACCGGTGGACTCACTGACTTCGCGCCACCCGAAGGTGGATCTTTCTTTCTCGACCACGATCAGCGTCATACTCTGAATTTTGGAGGCGACCTCTCACTTCCCGGACGAAGCTATCTCGCCGCGAGCGTTCATTACGGTTCGGGTTTCGTCGATGGCGAAGGACCCGAACATTTACCCGGCCACACGACCTTCGATTTATCCGGCGGCAAGTCGTTTGGCGAGAAGTGGAGCGTTGCGGTTCATGCGTTGAACGCGGCGAACAACCGCTTCCTGCTGGATAACAGCGAGACGTTTGGCGGAAGGCACTTCGCTGATCCTCGACAGGTGTATGTGGAGTTGCGGTATCGCTTTCATTATTGAGTGAGGCTGGATGAAAGTGTCACCAGCCGGCGGTTGGTGGTCGCCCTCCTGGCGGGCGGCCAATGTCCAAGTTTGGGTGGTGGTGCATTAGTCTCTTGGCGGCCAGCACCCCTCTGCGTCCTCCGCGGTTTATCTTGGATCGGTGCTGGGGAATTAACCGCAGAGGACGCCGAGGACACGGAGGAGGAACTCGATTGTGAGCGAGAAACACACCGGGACCCAGTACCCAAGCTTGAGCCATCAACGTGATTGGTTGAGAGGGACTTTTTCCCGAGGCAGCTCTTTAATGCGTCGTGCTAAAGCTGGCTCTGGAAGCCGGTTTCGCGGCTTCCCGAATAGATGGAACGTCGAATATCCGAACGCCGTCGGCTGAGGATCCGACCGCCGCAGTGATGGCGCTTACCATTTGATCCAGAGTGACCAGCCCCAATCGCCGCGCAGTCTCTCTCGCGTTCCCGGCACACGTTCGAACAACCAGTACATCGGAATCAGAGAGTAAGCCCATCGGTGTCCGGGCCCGAGCACGTACCAGGGACGGATGATCGTAGCGTTCATTCCGCTCTGCCTGATCAGCCTCTCACCTTCGGCGCGCACCGCCTGATAAGCCTTCATCACCGGAGCCGGTTGCGCGACGCTGATGTAGAGGAAATGCTCAATGCCAGCGCGCGTGGCGGCGCTGACCGAAGCCCGCACCGAAACCAGATCGATCGATTGAAACTCTGCCGCCTTGGCAGGAGACGGATGCGGCACGCCGACCAGTTGAACGAAAGTATCCGAGGGCCGGACCTGATCAGCGAAGGACGCTTCGTCGAGAGCGTTGCCGGTTACGGCTTTGCAACCCTGCGGAAGCTTTTGTTCCGAGCCGCGGCGGGCGAGCGCCCTCACGGTGTGGCCTCGTTCGAGCAGGCGAGGTATCAGCACCTGCCCGATGTAGCCCGTTCCTCCGGTGATGAAAACATTGTGGCGCGTCATACGATTTGTCTACGTCAGCGATGTTGAGTATTCAGTTTCAAATCCCATCAGCGGCGAGACTGCGTAAAAGTTCGTAGTCCGGCCTTCAGGCGGAAGTTTGTAGCTTGTACTTGCGCTGAATACGAACTTCCGCCTGAAGGCCGGACTACGAACTTTCACACAGTCTCTGCGTTAACGCCCAGCGCTTTTCTGGAAAAAATGTAAGCGCGCCTGCTCGGATGCTCGACGTCCGGGTAGGGCTCTCGTTCGATGACCTCCTCGATCTCCAGCCCGGCGCGCTCCAGGTAGTTCCTCATCTCGTCAGGTTTGAAGAACACGAAATCCACCGATACCGGCTCTTCCCACCATTCGTCGAGGTGCAGGATTTCGTCGCCGATGTGAAACGCCAACAGCAAACGGCCACCCGGCTCGAGTACGCGCTTCATCTCGGCCAGCGCATTCACAACCTCGTCGCGATGCACGTGGATGATCGAGTAAAAAGCAACGATCGCGGCTAACGACTCAGATTCGAGTTCGAGCGAGAGCATGTTCCCGGTTTTGAATTCGATGCCGGGACAAAGCTGCCGTGCTTGATCGACCATCGCGGATGAGAGGTCAATACCAAAAACATTGACGCCCCGTTGGCGCAAATAATTGGTCACGTGCCCGGGCCCGCAACCTACATCGCAGGTTCGTCCTGAACCCCCGATGCTTTCAGCAAACCGGTCAAGCAGGAGCCGGTCGAGAGGCTTGTGATCCAGCTCATTGAAGATGCGTTCAACGTAATGAGCGGCAACCTTGTCGTAGCCGGCTTTGAGGCTGGCGAGCTTTTCCGGGTCCATGTTCCTGTAGGTATCACGAAGCTAGCGGAGTGTACCAGAGAATTTGCTGGTCCTGTATGGGCGGTCCTCCGTGGCCGCCCCTCCGGCGAGGGAGCGCTTCCCACTGAGGGGCGGCCACGGAGGACCGCCCATACAGGAGTGCCCTTAATCGCTTGTTACAAGCAGCTAACGCTCTCGCCGTTGACGGTAGAGCGCGGCATCCGCAACTCCAACCATAGCGTCGACCTTGAGCGTGTTTCCAAGAAATTTGTTTACCATCTCCGCATGCGACTGTGGGTCTTTGATAGCTTCGTTGTAGCTTACGTACAGCGTTTGAATGTTCGGCTGGGCTGCGAGCCACGATTCAACTTGCGCGACGTGCTTCTCGAACATCGCGGCCATCTTATCATCGGGCACCGCGTCGGCAGGCTCGCCGCGGCGAATGAGCATCTGACGTTGAGAAGCCAGAATCTCCGGCATAGCGCGTCGCATGAAGATCACCTTGTAGTTGTAAGAAGGCGGGAGATGTTTGAGCAGCGCGGAGATCAGCTTAACAACCCGGCCTCGCGCGTCTTCAAGCCAAGCCTTATCGTTTTCGATTTGCTTGACGCGCTCGAACTCGAAATAGCCTTTGGGATTGTCTTCGTCCGCAGTGCGAATGTTATCGGTGAGCGCTTCGAGCCCTCCCGCCTCGAGCATCTTCATCATCATTGAAGTGCCGGAGCGCGGCAGCCCCGAAACGATGGTTATGGTTTCGTTGTTCATAAAATCAAGGTTCAGGGTTCAGAGTTCAGGGTTCAGAGTTCAGGGTTCAGTTGGACTAGTAG
>DATNBZ010000003.1:0-13673 GCA_035607285.1 Blastocatellia bacterium
CCGCGGCTTTACAAAGACCGACAATCCATTGGCTAGTTTAGCCGCAGGAGGCACCAGCTTCATACCATCACGGATGACACTGATTTGACGGATTTGCCCGGATACGACATCCTCACGAGGGCGAGTGAACTGGGTTCGAGATTGCGGCGTACATCTGATCATGCAAAGCAAGTCAGAAGTGAAAGACTCATTTAACCTCCTGCTGGTTGCATCGTTGCTGACTCTCGTTCTCTGGTTCATTCCTTTTGCGGGCGTGATCACCTATCCGATCCGGCTCTTCGTAACGTTCATTCACGAAACCGGCCACGCTCTGGCGGCACTTGCAACATTCGGCGGAGTGAAGAGAGTCGAGCTCGCTTGGAACGGGAGCGGCTTGACGTTTACGCAAGGCGGGTGGGGATTCCTGATCTCGAGCGCCGGTTATCTGACTACGACAGTGTATGGCTCGGCGCTGCTTTTGTTCCTGAGGCGCGAGCGTAACGCGCGCACGGCAGCGATCGGAACCGGCGCCTTGCTGCTGCTCATAACCGCGCTGTTCGGCGGCAATATAGTCGCCTGGCTGGCAGATTTGGTATTTGGAGGCGCTTGTTTGCTCCTCGGATTGAAGGGTAAACCGAAGATCGTTCACTTCCTGATGAGCTTTCTTGCAGTTCAATGCGTGCTGAACGCGTTCTACGATCTTCGCGCGTTGCTGTATTTGTCCGCGTTCGATCCCGCCTTTCCAACCGACGCGCGAAACATGTCGCAAGCTACCAGCGGGCTCCTGCCTCCGGTGGTTTGGGCCGTAGGGTGGGTGTTGCTTTCCGCGCTGGTAGTGATCGCGACCCTGGTGGTCTACTATCGGAGCCTGCGGCAGAGAGCGGCCCTCCTGCCTGAGGCGCAGCCTTTCCTGATCGCGGATCAGGCTGCTCAATCGGCGCATTCTCGCGGCTGAATCTCGAAACGCGATGCGGGGCAGTGGCGTCGATAGTGTTGCTTGCTCACAATTGCCCTGCACCTCCGCGTCGTCGGCGTCCTGCGGTTGATTCCCCCAGCACTGATTAAGGAAACCGCTGAGGACGCGGAGGATAACTTGCCCGCCAACAAGTTAATACACCACTGCCCGATTCGGTCTGAGATTTACAATCTCGCGCGAACCTTGCTAAGATTTTCGCTTAGTTTTTGGCACTTACTAGTTGATCGAGCGTGCAAGTGGTTTGGGTGAATATCGCAGTATGATAAAACGTTTAGTCTTCGCGGCATCATTTGCCTTTTTTATTCAATCAACAACGATGGCCCAGGTTCAGGCGAGTTCGCCGGCACGCGTGCCCGGCAAGACGGACGAGATCCTCAGTGCCGGCAGGCGCCATATCGACAAAGGCGAGGCTTGCCTTGCCGCCGGTGATGCGGAATGCGCGCGTCGCGAGTTTGATGGCGCCGTGGATGAGTATCTGGAGTCTGGAATAGATCTGCGCGGCGACGAGCGTCTGTTGGCCGGTTGGCGCGATACGATCGAGCGAATCAATCGCCTGGAAACCTCCAACACGGTCGCCGATGGAAAGCGGTTATGGAAATCGCAGGACTTTGAGGGCCGTCTGCCGGATGAGCGCGTCGCTGAAACGCTTCCTGAATCTAATGGACCGTTGACCTCCGCGGTATTTCAAAGCAGGTTTGGCGAGTTGCGAAAACGATTCCAGGAAAAGTATCAGCGCGACATCACCTTGACGGGCGCCGATCACGCGGAACACCGAAGACTATACGGCAGCGGCAGCGCCTATGACATTCGCGTCCGCGATCTGACGCGGGAGCAAGTCGGGTTCATTATCGCTAAAGGCACCGCGCTGGGATTGCGTATCAAGGATTTCTCTACGTGGGACAACGTCGCGGCGCATAATGCGCGCACTATGATGCTCGGCCGCCCCCTGGACACTTTGGCGACCGGCATTCACTTGCATATCGATCGGATGGTTTCGCGAAAGCAAACTTTGACCGCTGTTCCCGTAGTCAAGTCAAACACAAGACAAGCGAGGCGCGGCAAGAATCGATGAGCTGGCGCGGAAAAGAAAGAAGATCGGAACGTGAACGCCGGCTGGTCGAGCGCCGCCGTACGATGCGTTACAATGTTCGCACTCTGGTGATCGTCGACGGAATAACCTGGATTGATCCGGAAGGCGACGAACGCCGGCGCAGCATCAGAAGACGCGCGGACCGCGAATCGGTCGCAATCAAGTTTGTTCAGCACGCTCTTCTGTGACTTGGCTTCTGTGAGTTGGCTTCTGTGAGTTGGCTTCCTCCACTTACCACGAAGTTTCACATCCAGAGGCAACCTGCCTGCTTTGTAATCTTGTCAAACAAATTGTAATTGGCCACTATGAGTATGCTGGTGAAGAGGCTGGCGCTGCGGCGGGTCTGTTTACCTGGCGCGATCAAGTTTGGACGTAAGGCCGGATCAAAGGGATGGGTGTAGCCCGGCTTCTAAGGATGAATTGGCGACGACGGGTTGAAGTTTGGTAAACCGGTCATTAGACTAATGGCACTGCTATGAGCGGAATGAAATTTCGTAGAACCTGTTCGGTTTGCAACGCCACATTTTTTTCTCCGGACAGAAAAGCAGCCTATTGCCTGAAATGCATTAAGAAGCGCGTGGTAAAGCACGTCCCTTCTGAGGCAAAGGCAAGCACCGAAGTCGCCCGCGTTGCGCCTCGACCGTTTATTCCACCAAGACCTTCTTTCGGCGAGCCGCTGCGAGAGAGATCGCTGCGAGCGCCCAAGATCGGAGCGCTGACGCCCGAGCTGCGCCAGCGCATCGTCGAGATTTACGAAGCGGAATATGCGGCGCGCCCCGTTCAAACTCGAGAGATGCATGCCCAGATTGCAACCAAATTGTGGTTGAAGCGCCAGCTTGTAGCGGATGTCATTCGTGAGATCACGCAGTCAAAGGTTGGGCTTACCGACGAGCTGAAAGAGCGCGCAATCGAGATGTATCAGAGGTTCGTCGAAAGCGGCCACCGGCCCGACGGCGGACGCCGCCGCGCGATCAGCTCCGCGCTCGGCCTGCCTTACAAACAGGTGATGAAGGTCATCCGCGAATGGTCGATGGCGGAGTATGAAAAATCTCCGACTCCGAATCCCAGCCGTCAACAGTTGTTCGAAATGGAGAAGCTCTACTGGGATGAGTTGAACCGCCGGCGTTATCGATTGACAGAGCTGCCGTCGAAGATTTCCGAGCAACTCGGGTTTGTAAGTCGTTGGCAAGTGCTTCGCTGGCTCGATGTGCTTCACGACGATCAACGCGCGTTTTCAAATGTACCTGACCCGTCGGCGGAAGCTCAGCAGCAGATCCTGGATGCGTACATCGAATACCTCGGGTCAGCGGCGCCGCCCGAACACGGCCTGCATTACAGCATCGCCGGAAAGATCCCAAAGGTCAGCCCTCGCCAGGTCCACAAGGTTCTTCAGGATTTCAGACACAAGATGCGCGCCGAGTATCCACACATTTAGTCCGTAGTCCGTGGCCAGTAGTCCATAGTCAGTAGTCCGTGGTCAGTAGTCCGTGGTCCGTAGCTTTTACGATTATGTAGACTTACGGTGTTAAACTACGGACTACGGACTACGGACTACTGACTACGGACCTTCTTCCAATGAAACAAGTCGTACAAAACTTTCGCTCCGGCCAGTTGAAGGTTGAGGAGTTGCCGCCACCGGCTCTTCGGCCTGGAGGCGTCCTGGTGCGCACCGCTTTCTCGCTGATCAGCGCCGGCACCGAGCGAACGATAGTCGAGACCGCCCAAAGCTCGTTGATCGGAAAGGCGCGAAGCAGACCGGATCTTGTGCGGCAAGTCCTGGATACGGTCAAACGCGAGGGACTCAGCTCGGCTTATGAAAAAGTGAAGGCGCGGTTGTCTCAAACGAAGGACCTCGGCTACAGCGTGGCCGGTATTGTTGTCGAAGTCGGCAACAACGCAAATGAGTTTCGAACAGGCGACCGCGTAGCATGCGCCGGAGCGGGCTACGCCTCTCACGCGGAAGTGGTTTATGTTCCGAAGAATCTGTGCTGCAGATTACCAGACGGCGTTTCGCTCGAAGCTGCGTGCTACACGACCGTCGGATCGATTGCGCTTCAAGGCATCCGCCAGGCCGACCCGCGATTAGGTGAAGCAGTCGCGGTCATCGGCCTGGGGCTTGTAGGGCAGCTCACCGTGCAGCTTTTGAAGGCCGCGGGCTGTCGCGTGCTTGGGATAGACATCGCCGAGCCTGCGTGCGAACTCGCGAGGAAATCCGGAGCGGACGCAGTGGCGGACCCGGCCTCAGCGGCGAACGCTTGCGCGGCTTTGACCGACGGGCACGGAGCTGACTGTGTCGTGATTACCGCGGCTACGAAATCATCGGAGCCGATCGAATTGGCCGGGGAGCTTGCGCGCGACCGGGCGCGAGTCGTTGTAGTGGGCCTCGTCGGAATGGACGTTCCTCGCAATCTGTTTTACGCGAAAGAAATCGAGCTTAGATTGTCGCGCTCCTACGGTCCCGGCAGGTATGACCCCGAGTACGAAGAGAAGGGAACCGACTACCCCATCGGCTACGTCCGCTGGACCGAGAAGCGCAACATGGAGGCTTTCCTGCGTCTGGTTGCCGAAGTAAAGGTCAACACCGATTTGCTGACGAGCCATCGCTTCGAGATAGCGCGCGCGCCGGAAGCCTACGAACTGATGATTAACGGCGCCGAGCGATGCTGCGGCATCGTGCTCGAGTACCCGCACTCGAGCAGCGCGTACGCCGCTGAGCAGCCGAAAGCCGCCAAGCCGCTGCCAAACGGCCAGCTCGGAGTCAGCTTCATCGGAGCCGGTAATTTCGCGCGAGGAGTGCTGCTTCCTATTGTTAAGAAACAGGCGACGCTCCAACTGGCCGGCGTTGGCGCCGCGACTGGGTTGAGCGCAAAGAACACGGCTGAACGGTTCGGTTTCTCCTACTCGACAACCGACTATCGGGAGATACTCGCCGATGAGAAATCTCAACTTGTGTTTATTGCTACACGCCACGATTCTCACGCACAGATGGCGGCCGAAGCACTGAGACGTGGCAAGCATGTGTTTGTCGAAAAACCGCTGGCGATTACCGAAGAGAGTCTTCGTGAAGTGATGAGCGCCGCCCGCGAATCAAACGGATTGCTGATCGTTGGCTACAATCGCCGCTTTGCGCCAATCGCGAAGGACGTCAAGAAGTTCTTTGGCGCTCGTGGCGGACCGATGACAATCGTCTATCGCGTGAACGCGGGTCAACTCGCTCGTGATCATTGGACTCACGACAGCGACGAAGGCGGTGGGCGGATCCTGGGTGAGGTTTGCCACTTTGTAGACTTCGTTCAATATCTGACTGACGCGCTTCCTGTTCGAGTGACCGCCGAGCGTGTTTCGCGTCGCACGGCCGGCGCGGTCGATGACAGCGCGGTGATTTCGATGAGCATGTCGGACGGGTCGATCTCTTCAATCATATATGCGGCGGGCGGCGACGCTTCCGTCGCGAAGGAACACATGGAAATATTTTGTGACAACAGTGTCGCCATCATCGACGACTTCAAGAGCGGCACGCTTGTTCGCAATCGTAAGACGACGAAGATTGGCGGCCGCGCGCAGGATAAGGGACACGCTGCCGAGATAGCAGCCTTTCTCGATGCCGTGCGAGCCGGTGGCGTTGCGCCGATCAGCCTCGAATCGCTGGCCGCGACTACGCTGGCATCACTCGCCGCGGTTGAATCCACTAACACCGGCAGTTCGGTGGCAGTTGATCTGGACTCGGTGCTTGCGTGACCAGCCTGTCAGTGAATTCGGAGTACCGGTGCATATCGGCCCAATCAGCGTGATCCGCGGCCTATTCTGTCGTGGAAAAGCAGATTGTTGGAAAGCAAATAGACCACGGATGAAACTGATCGGACGGATTCACGCGGATTCTTGCCATTGAGATTCGGCTTTTCATTCTCGGGAGGTTTAATGAAATCGTTCAAAGTGTTTTTCATGACGCTGGTTGTTTTGACCTTGAGCCTGTCCGCGCTAGCTCAAGGCTCGGGTAAGGTTGTGAAAGTGAGCGCCGGCGAATCCGTCTACAAGATCAAGCGTGGTGCCCCGGCTCAAATCACCGTCGTGATCGAAGTGAGCGATGGTTATCACATAAACTCAAATCGCCCGGCTGAGAAATATCTCATCCCGACCGCACTGAAGGTCGAGCGAATTGCCGGGCTCAGCACGACCCCGGTGGTTTACCCGAAAGCCAAGCTTCAAAAGTTCGAGTTCTCCAAAACGCCACTGTCTGTGTTTGAGGGCAAGGCGGTGCTGAAGTTCTCTGCGCGCGGGCTCCCATTGCTTTCGACGGGAAGTTACACGCTCAAGGGAAAGCTGACTGTTCAGGCTTGTAACAATCAGCAGTGTCTCCGTCCTCAAACCATTGACGTGAACATCGCTTTGCAAGTGGACTGACGCGCATTGAAGCCGGATTGAAGCAAAGCTCCGTGCAAACCCGTCAAATCCGTGTCATCCGTGGTCCATCTAACGAACCATCGACCGCTGATGACACGGATTCTTTCTTGCGGACGGCACAACGGGGTACTATCATGACCGCTCACAGCTTGCCTATGTCCAATGCCCAACAGTGGATGCTTTGCGCGCTCAGCTCACATTTCTCCAGAATGCCGGTAAGCAATAATGTCTGATGTAGCCGCAGTCGCCAAACACGCAATTAAAACCGAAGCCCGAAAGCGAAGCCCTCTCGCGTCCGCGATACCGGTAACCGCGCTGGTGCTCATCGATGTAGTTCTCACACTCGCGGCGTTCGCCCTCTCATACAAGCTTCGCCAGCACAGTGACATTTTCATCTGGAGGCCTCGAAAGTCCCTTTTGCCCATCGGGGTGGCGAACGACTTCGAACCTTATCTGGGTTTTCTCTTTTTCGCGCCGATAGTGAAGACTTACATGCTCCGCAGGTACGGCCTGTATCGACTTCGAGGCGAGTTCTCATTTGGCAACGACTTCGCGAAGATCATCAGCGCCTCGACGCTTGCTTCACTGGTGCTCGTGCTGATCGCTTTTTCATTCCGCCAGGGATTTGCGTACCGCGAGGGTCATCTGGTTTGGCTGGATTTTTCCTACTCGCGACTCGTGTTCGTCTACGACTGGTTGCTTGCGATAGCGGCATTTTGGGTGGCGAGGTCGGTCGTGCGAGTGATTCAGATCTTTTACCGCTCGGCTGAAAGAAACCTTATCCCGACGGTGGTCGTCGGCTGCGGCGAGATGGCTCAGGTGTGCATATCCGAGATTTCGAAGAAGCGGAGTTTGGGTTACAAACTCGTGGGCGCGGTCAAGGCTCGAGTCAACGAAGACTCGTCTTCGCTTGCGAATTACGATGTGAGAATGCTGGGAGGCTTCGATGATTTGCCGGATCTGGTCAAGCGCTACGGCGTGGAAGAAGTGCTGATCACCGACACACGCATCAATCCTCGAAAGATGTTCGAAGTCCTGATGGAATGCGGGCGCGACCATCACATCAAGTATCGAGTCATACCAAACCTCTTCGATTGCCTGCCCGGCAAAACCGAGATCGCCACTATCGGCTCGCTCCCGATGATCAAGCTCTACGAAGAGCCGCTGCGGGGCTCACAACGAGCGGTCAAGCGAGGCATCGACGTACTGGCGTCGATCGCGTTGTTGCTGGTCACCTGGCCGTTCTGGCTGGCGCTCGCGATCCTGATCAAGATGGAATCGCGAGGCCCGGTCTTTCTCAAACAAGAGCGAGTGGGCATGGACGGCAATGTGTTTTCGATGATCAAGTTTCGCTCGATGATCGACGGCGTAGACGACCAGGCCCACCGAGACCTGATGGCCCGCACGATCAACGGAGAAGACGCGAACCAGGGAACACCTGACGCGCCGATCTACGGTAAGCTTCGCGACGACCCGCGTCTGACTAAGATAGGAAACTGGATGCGTCGTTACTCAGTAGACGAGCTGCCCCAGGTAATCAACGTGCTGATGGGAGAGATGAGCATAGTCGGCCCCCGCCCACCGATCCCTTATGAGGTTCGTCACTACAAAGACTGGCACCGCACCCGGTTTCACGTACGCCCGGGCATAACTGGTTTATGGCAAGTGAGCGGCAGAAACCGATTGCACTTTGAAGAGATGGTCCGCCTTGATGTGTTCTACATAGAGAACTGGTCCCCCTGGTTGGACGTGAAGATTATGCTCAAGACCCTGCCGGTGATGTTGAGAGGGGATAATACTTACTAATCTAACGCTCCGATAGATCCGAATGTTAGGACCGATCAAGCTCTACTCGATCTTCTCTAGCTCATCCCCGAACAGCTTTACCGTAGCGATTATCGATGACATCGCGCGACCGATTACTCCCCTGAGAAGGGCTTCCTCCGGCATCGCATCCGGAGCGGCCAAGAGTAGCCCAACCCACGCGCTAACGCTGCCTCCGGCATCCTCATGGACGGTCAGTGACGTCAGCCTAGCTGTGGAATTAATTCGATTGCAGATTTGCACAAGATGATCACGCGAGACACCGCGAGTTGCGTCAAAAAAGGCCGGCAACATGAGCTTCATATACTCAGGGTCTTGCTCGGCATTGAGTGAGATGAAGAACCCGCCCAAGTCCGGGTGCTCGAAGAGAATGTCGCCATCTTCTTCGATTGTGGCTAACAGCCCAAGCTCATCCTGCACGACTCGTTGATAAAGTTCAGCAAGCCGTCGTCTCGGATGTGTTGCGGTCGGCACACTAGTCGAGAGCTTCTGTAACTCGTCCGCAAACTTTTCTGACACCCTCTTGATCGCAAAAACCGCACTGCCAATGACCGCTCTCACGAGCGCTTCGTCAGGAGTCGTGAACGGTGCGGCGAAGACCAGTCCAACCCATGCGTCGACGTAGCCATCCTCATGAACAGTCAATGTGGCCAGCTTGCCTTTCACATTCAACTTATTGCAGGTTCGCACGAGATCCTCGAACGCAACACCTTGGGTCGCATCAAAGAATCCCGACAACGTAAGCTTCATGTACTCTGGGGCTTGCGCAGCATTGAGACCGATGAAAAAACTGCCAATGTCTGGGTGCTCGAAGAGGACACAGCCAAGCTCGTCGATTGTGGCAATTAGTCCAAGCTCATCTTGCACGACGCGTTTATAGAGCTCAGCGAGCTGTTGTCTGGGGTCTGACATCACGCACCTCCTTATGGTCGGCGCTCGCTACTATCTGAGCGTATGTCCGCAAAGCTGTAGTGCCCATGGCCGTACGCGCAGTCTTTGCAACTGAAATGGCCTTTGGTACAGGTCTTGACACGAGATGTTTGTCTTTGGGAACTACGTAATGCTCGTGTTCATATCCCCAAATTGCGATTACGAAGTACCTAACGAAAAATTGGCAGTAGTCGCAACCGCAACCTGCCGCCACGCGTTCACTACGCCGCTCAACAAGCAATCCAGCCTCGAGTCTGAAATAACAACCGGCGGGAACTACAGCGAAACGCCGGGTTCCAGCTAGGTCCTAAAGTTCGATTTCGCGCGGCCCGCCCGACGTAAAGCCGCCAGCCGCCTCAAGTTGCTGCTTGAGTTTCTTCGAATTCTCAATGACCTGCTGCTCGACGGCTGCAAGCTCATTGACGGACTTGAAACTAAAACGTTGAGCTTTTCCGACCACGTTGCCAACGTTGAAGTCGATTACCCTGCTGGCTAGGAACATGCCCTCGCAGAATGGCAGGTCGTCCCATTTGTGCTTCTTTATTAGCGCCATTTCCTCGGGCATCACCTCAAGGTTGACGTCAAGGTGGTACACGGTCGACTTCTTAAACATCCCTGCTTTTTCTTCTTCCGTCCGATTGAGTGTCAGTTTCATCTCATTTCCTTCTTTCATTTCAGTGATGGAACAGGATTACAAGGCGCCCGCTGCTCTTCTACCTGAGCGTATGCCCGCAGAGCTTGCAATGTTCATGGCCATACGCGCACTCTTTGCAGGTGAAATGACCCTTCTTACAAGTTTTGCCTCCCGACAACGATTTCTTTTTCCCGCATGTGTCACAGATTCGTTCTGACATATTGTCTCCTCTTGTTGAATGGGAGCCTCAAATATTGTGATTATCCATCGCTGCTCCCGTTGAGCGATAGCCTAAGACAATGAGTTATGCAGACCCCTAATATCCAGAAGATTCCATCCCCAGAACCAATTCGCATTTCATCCTATTGGATCAACGCATTTGTTCAGCACTTAGCAGTTTGCCCAGAAAAGCTAACCTGAATTCTCGAAGTCCTATGCGGAACGCTCATTCCATATAACGGCTATCCGGCATAAACCTAAAGGAACAGAAGTGCGAGGCCTACCAGCGGGCGTAGTATAGGCAACTGTCCTGCCTGAGTTCAAGCGATTCTGTGTGAAAAATAACACCGCGGTGCTCGCGAGTGTCCGGCTTAAGTTTTTTGTGATCTCCGCGTCCGAACGTCAATGAAATCGAGCGTGACACTCTGCACGATGGAAGTGCCAATACTCGATCTCATCTATCGCGGCGGACCACGTAGAGAATCATCTCGAGGATGAACCGCTTGGAGTCTGAGTCCGGCACTTCCTTAAACGCAGTTAGCGCTTCCATAAGCGCTGCGCCCGCGAGTTGTCTCGCCGAGCGGCGCGCAAATTCTATGCTTCCATAACGTTTCATAAGCCCGAACAACCACGTGGTTTCTGTTGCGTTGCGGTCGCTGCGAGACTTTCCGAGGAAGCGTTTGATCTCGCGGCGCTCTTTTGGTGAGCACTCGTTCAGGAGATGAACAAGCATTAACGTTCGCTTACCCTCGAACAGGTCGCCGCGGATTTCCTTTCCGTACTTCGTGTACTTGCCCGTCAGGTTCAGGATGTCGTCTTGTATCTGAAAAGCCGCGCCGAAATACCAGCCCAGCCGGCAGAATTGATCCGGCTCCAGCGCTCCACTCCTGGCGATCAGTGCGCCCACGCGTAGTGGGTAGATGAACGAATACCACGATGTCTTCTTGAGGCACATCTGGAGATAGTCTTTCGCATCGAGATCGTCAGCGTTGTCACGAATCCAGCCGAGCTCGATAGCCTGTCCCTCGAGCGAGTGACGCATCATTCGCTCTGTCTCGAGCATGACTTCCCAACTGAGCTGTGGGCCGAGAATTTCTCGGTTAGCGATGAGTCTTTGCAACGCGAGCAGATTGGTGCCATTGCCTACATTCACCGCAATGCCAATCCCGTGTTCGGTGTGTAACGTAGGTCCGCCGCGCCTGCGTACGCTTTCATCCTGCACGTCGTCGTGAATGAGAAACGCGTTGTGAAGCAGCTCGATGGCGACCGCCGAGTTCAGCGCTTGCCGCTGACTGCCGCCCAGGGCATCGCAGGTCGCAAAACATAGAGCAGCTCTCAAGCCTTTGCCCAAACGGCGAGGGTAAGCCGGAATCAGATCGTAGAGGTAAGGCGGGCCATCGCCGGGAACAGAATCGAGCAGTGCTTGAGTCGTGAGGTTCCGATAGCGGGCCAGCGTTTGTTTGAAGAATCTCGAGGCTCCGTGGTCCTGATGCCGTCGACGCGCAGACGCTTTAGCTGCCGGCCTAGGCATCTGTCTTACCTGGCTTCTTCTGTAAATTCGATTTCGCCAGTTGGTCGGCGATCTCCGCGCTGGTATTAACGAGTTCAACGACCAGGTCGAGCAGGCTGTGGGCGTTGCCGGTGAAGCGTTTCACGAGTTCGGCATTTTCCTCCGACCGCATCTCCGCGAACTGATCGTTGAGGAGGTTCACTACGTCGTGCGCATCGCCTTGGAATCGGGTGAGGGCATCTTTGAAATCACCGGGATTGATGCGACGTTCCTTTTGAAAACGCTGCTGCACTTGCTTGGCGGCCACAATGCCCGACGCAAGTTCTGCGTCGAGCAAACCAGCCGCGTCTTTGACGATTTGCGAGCTGCTCTTGCTGATTTGCTTAAGCCGAGCGGACCGCGCGCGGGGATCGTCTTTCGGGGCGTTCGCTCGTGGCTGTTCTTTCTTGCGTGATTTGGATGTTGCCATTGGTTCACCTCCTGTGCGGAATCAAATGCGTTTAGTCATCTATGCTGAGGCGGCTGCTGAGGGTCGCCGCTCACGAGGTCAGAAATATATATTACGTTCTTTCCACTGGCAACATCCGGCTCGGCAAAGCAGTCCTCTGCGTCCTCGGCGTCCTCCGCGGTTGATTCCCAGCACTGATTAAGAAAACCGCAGAGGACGCTGAGGACGCTGAGGAGTGAAAGATTGTGAGCGAGCAACACACGATGACACCACATGAATTTATTCTTCGACGCGCGGCGCTGCCAGCGTGCGAGTGCCGATCATCAAGGATCGAGTGATTACTGGCCGGTCTTCTTAGGCTCGCCGCCCGGGGGCAAGTACGACCTGAACACGAAACTATAATCCGTCATCACTACGTCGTGTACCTTGTCCGTCCCCCACTGATACAAGGCCATCTGATGACACACCACGCAACTCGACCACGTGTTAGGCCCGGTTCCTTTGATCGGGTCGGTCGCGGTCGGTTTTCCAGCCACTATCGTAGCCACGATCGTGTCGGCGAGCGTGCTGTTTGGCGGGTACACCGTTGGGCCGGCATTGACTGGACCCACCGCGGGGATCTGGCTTGCTATTGTTTGATCGCCGAGCAAATAGGTTTCCAATACGGAGTTCCTCGAGATCGCGATTCCATCCTGGTTCTTTGGGAAAAGCTTTGGCCCGTCAAACCACTGAACCGCGTTAAGCCGGTAGTACTGCCACGCAGAGTTCTGGACACCCGGAACATCCGCGAGCAGCTTTTGCCATTTCGCATTGACTGCCGAGGGCAACGCAACTTCATTGGGACATTGAGCCACCTGCGTTGGTGTGTAGCTCGCGGCAAAAGGCTGAGTAGGCGACCACAGATAATTTGTATGCGGAGCAGGCGCCGGCGTTGGTTGTCTGTTCGCGACGTTCGGGTCTCCAACGCCTGTGCTGAACGTAGGCTTGAAGCCCAATGAAGCCGGAACAGAATAGTTGTCCACCTGCTCGAATGTAGCCCAAATCCATCGCGGCTGGCTCTTAGTCTTGTAGGCTATGTGAAGCCCGACAAGCCCGACCATCGCTTTGATCTGAAAGGCTGCGCCCGTCGAACTATTGTCTTTGGTAATAGCGATCACAGCCTTCCTGACGTGATAGCGCTGCTTGATTTGATCCGGAGTGTTGTCAGGAAAGATGCGCCACGCCGCTTTCACTTCAAGAGAACCCGCGGGGAAGATTATGGGCTTCTTATAATCCCTCAGCCGTTTGTAATCGGTCAGATGATTCGACGTAATATAGGTCGTCTCCTTATCATTGATCCGGATTTCATAAACCGCGAAGTTCTTGTTCTGATCGATCAAAGGCCAGGCAGACCCGGCTTGTTGGTCGTTCTGCGGGTCGTTAGCGCTGTCGTCGGAACCTGTTATTTTCTCGATCCTCTTCCTGGGCAGATAGAGCAGTTTGCTGTCGTTCGGAACTGACAGGTTCAGTACCTGATTGTTGGCTTCGTTCTTGAGAATAGTGATCGGGTCGGTGAACAATTCCCAGACCCGAGGAGCTTGCGGGGCCTGGCCGATGATGTGTTGTGTATCGGCCTTGCCGTTCTTAGTCGGCCAGTTCAGCGCTACGAATACTTGCCAGGCA
>DATNBZ010000007.1:0-10778 GCA_035607285.1 Blastocatellia bacterium
AGCCAAGCGGACACTCGAAGGCTTCCTGTTGCGCAACGCCCTGCGGCAGACCAGCAACAGCCTTACGCGAGCCGCGCGAAAACTTGGAGTCTCCAAGGTCCATGTGCATAACTTGAAAAAGAAGCACGGCCTTTAAGACTCTTTGGTGCGTTGTTCCCCCAGCTTGATTATTGCCGCTCGCAGCTTTGAATGCCCCTGAAGCAAGCGCGCGTAAACTGATTCGTTAATTCCCATCTTTGCGCGAATGATTCGGACGACTTCATTTTTTTCAGCTTTCGTCCACTCAGCCAGGCCGTCGACCAATCCCAGTACCAACGCCAGGTCTTCGAATCCACGTCGCTCTCGAGTGTTCAAACGCTCGAGGCTCAGGTCAAGCGATCGAGCGACTTCACGAACAGACGCTGCCCGTAGCTTCTCAGCATTACCGCCATGCTTCATCGCCATCCGACGTTGCACCGCGAGCCCGATGTTGCGAATCGCGAACCGGTCCCAGTCGCCAGGCCGCGAACCCGGAGCTTCATAAACGACACTGCCTTCTGACAGCCGCCGTAGAACCGCCTGCGAGGTTCGATGTCCTCGATCGGCGGCGAGCTTTTTTTCTTCTGCCGCCATCAACCTGGCAAGCTCGGGGCGCACCGGTCTGAACCCGAGTTTGCGGTAGAACCAAAACGCACCCGACTCGATGGCCTCGTCGTTATTGAAGCCGAGTTGGTATGGATCGATGGAAATGCATTTCACGCCGGCGATTTGATGCAACAGCTTCAGCACCTTCGCGTACACCCACGCGGACTCGCCCTCGCGAAACGTGTAGAACGTGTTGAAGCCGATCTCCATCCTCTCGCAGGTCGTGATACCTTCGATGTAGTTTATGGGTACCCCATTCTTCAGGGTGAAACCCGCGTGATATGCGCGCAGCGGCAGGCGACGCTCGGGCGGCAAGCCCCATAAGAAAATCTCAACGCCGCGACCTGCCGAAACCCTGACTACGCTTTCAGGGTCCCCGCGCGTGATGCCGTACAGTTCACGGTAGCGGACGGTAGTCGTTTCGCGGAGCATGTCCTGCATCGCCAACCCGGCTGCCTTCGAAAGCTTTTCCACCTCGAGGGGCGGTCCCGCGAATTCCTTATCAAGGGAAACCTCGCTTCGGCGAATGAGGGCTTCTGTGTGATAAAACACCTTTCGAACTTTCCTCTTGTTTAGCGTCCGCGAGGCGCGCGAATTGCCGAGATTCCACCGGACGCGAAGCTCGAGCGAATCAAAAAGCTCCGCCTTTTGTCTTTCGGAATGGTCCAGTTGCTCAAATCGCCTCACCAGCCATTCTAGATCGCCACGTCTCGATCCCTTTGCAGCTCTAAGCCAGGAGAGATAGGGAATGTTTGCTTCGACCAGCGAGTCTTCGTACAGCAAAGGCAGGAAGCGCGGTAATGTGGACCCCAGACGTTCTGCCTTATGACTCGCCTCCCAATCTGCGTCTACCTTGCCGGCATATCGATTAATCAAGAAGCGAACGATGTCGTAGCTGAAGTTACCGGAGATCGTTGTCCCGGCAATGCCGGAATTCTCGATGTAATCGAGCGGCGTGAGATCGGCGCCAGCCGATCGAAGCTCGTCGATCCGCTTGTTGAAGGTTGACAGAAAGCGGTCGGCCGCTCGAAAAGCTGCAGCGCTTTGCGGGTGCGATCGCACAAACAGCAGCGCCTCGTGAAATCGAATCAGGGAATCAACATCCGGAAACCGGCGCCGGCCCAGCAACGAGAGCAATCTCTCTGTGCGCGCGCCTTTGCCGGCGCCAAATGTCCGCTTGGATTCTTCGAGTTTAGAAAGAAGATATTCGAGTGAGGGCATGAAGTAAGCCGGATCACAACAGGTATCGTCGTCGAACCATCTCGAGCGCGGCGGTTGAAGCCCTCCAACGGACTAGATGACGATCACCGGGCAATACCAGCCTCCGGTTCGAAGTCACCACGTCGTCGGCCAAGCCAACGTAGACCGTTCCGACAGGCACCGCGTCAGTTCCGCCGCCGGGCCCAGCGGTTCCTGTTACGCTTACGCCGATGGTCGCGCCGGTTCGCGCTTTGACGCCGCGCGCCATCGCCTCGGCTACCTCGCCGCTCACAGCGCCGTGCCGCTCGATCATATCTTCGGGCACCTCGAGCAAGTTTGACTTCACTTCATTGGTATAGCTGACGACGCTTCCAACAAAATAGTCGCTCGAACCGGGCACGCGAGTGATGCGTTCGGCCACCAGCCCGCCGGTGCAGCTTTCGGCGGTTGCGATTGTGAACTGCTTCAGTCTGAGCCGATGACCAACCACTTCCTCAAGCGACTCACCGGTCGTCGAATAAAGATAGTAGCCGAGCTTTTCTTCAAGTTTGTCAGTCAGCTCGCCGACTATCTCTTCGGCGCGAGCCGCCGTATCGGCGGACCCTGTCAGGTGAATCTCGATCTCCGAGTCGGTGAATAAAATGGTCGTCGTGGGATTGGTGTACTCTTTGTAGATCGGCGCAATCACGTCGTCAAGCGCCGACTCGCCGAGCCCTGTAACCTTCAATACCCGCCTTGCGATTCGCGCGCCGCGCGACATCCGTTCCAGGTCGGGCATCACGTAGTCGTCGAACATAGGCTGATTCTCACGCGGCGGTCCGGGAAGCAGAACGATTAGCTTGCCTTCATGATCGAGCTTGATTCCCGGCGCGCTCCCGTTCGGGTTGGCCAGCACCTTGCCTCCATCCAGGATCAGCGCCTGCCGTTCGTTATTGGGAGTCATCTGATAACCGCGACTCGCGAAACGCCGTCGTATGCCGGCGAGAACTTCATAATCAAGCTTCAGGTGCCGGCCGGTCACCCGCGCGAAGACCTTCCGCGTTATGTCGTCTTCGGTAGGCCCAAGACCTCCCGTAGAGATGATGACCGCGGACCGCCGCAGTGCGTCGCGCAGGCTCTCTTCCAGTATCGCTTCGTCATCGCCCACGACGGTCTTGAGCTGAACCTCGATGCCTACGGAGTTCAACCGCTCGGTCAGCCAGAGCGAGTTGGTGTCTGTTCGATGCGGCGTGAGCAGTTCGGACCCGATGGCGATTATTTCAGCTCTCAGCATTAATTTTCTTTGCCTTGTAAGTCCCGTGCAGTGTTATGAATTGCTCGACCGCGGCGGGCACGAGTCCCGTGATCGATTCACCGGCGCCGGAACGTTTGCGGACCTCGGTTGACGAAAGCTCGCCGAGGTCAGGAGGAAACTCCAAATAGAGAACACGATCGCGCGGAACCGCGGGTTCGCGCTCGACCAGCAGCTTGAGGTTGTCGAGCCCGATTCCAGCGCGAGCGGCCACTATAAAACTGCTCCGACCAAACAGGTACTCGAGGGCTTCTTTTCGGCCGCCTGGTTTGCGGTGGTACCTCTCGGTGTATCGATCCTCCAGATCAACCACGCGCTCGAATGTATCGAAGCCGACGATGAAGTGCAAATCGGTTTGCGGCGAATAAACGCGTCTCAGGGCATCGGCCATGTCAACGTAAAACGCGTGCGACGACAATCCAATCGACGTGCGGGCATCACGCGCAAAAGCGAGCTCCATCATCGCAACTCGATCTTCAAGAGAGCATTCGTAGCTGGTTTTGTCTGCGTTGGTTTGACTCGCGAGAGCGAGAGTTTCGTCGAGCGAAAAAGCTTCGCTCGCTCGCCGGAGCAACTCAACGTGCGCGACTGTAGGCGGGTTAAAGGACGATGCAAAAACGCCGAGCCGCACGCCCGAAGTCGCGCCTCGGTTTATCACCTCAATGCGAGGCTCGCTGCTTTGACGCACTCGCTCGATCGTCTCGCTGATTTGATCAAGCTTCATTCGCAGATCGAATTATATCAGGCGGGCGATATGACCAAGCCACAACAATACGGCCGCGTAAATTCCCGCCAGCGCGTCGTCGGCCATCACGCCCAATCCGGCGTGGAGATGTTCAAGCTTTCGAATTGGGTAGGGCTTGAAGATGTCAAAGAATCGAAAGAGAATAAAACCTGCCACCACGGCGGCCACTGAAAAAGAGGGCCACAGCGCGAGCGGCGTCAGCGCAATCAACTGGCCGCTGACTTCATCGATCACGACGATGCCCGGGTCCTTGAGCGCGGTGATCTCGCACGTGCGCGTAGACGCCCAGACGCCTACAGCAAACACTGCCATGTTCAGGGAAGCGAGGACTACCAACGAAGCCGCAAGTCCAGGATGAAACGCGAGAACCGCAAGAAAGATCACCAGACCTTCAACCGATCCTATGGTTCCCGGAGCAATGGGCGCGAACCCAGCTCCAAGCCCGGTCGCAAGCGCGTAGGCGATGCGATCGGTCGTCGTCTTTCTCTTAGCTGGTTGAGCGGATGACATTACACATGTAGGGGCGGCCCTCCGTGGCCGCCCCTGTTCGGCGAAACAACGCCGTGTTGCTAACAGGGGCGGCCACGGAGGGCCGCCCCTACATGACGGATCAACCTGAATGCAAATCAGACCACGCGACCGATCAAGTCATACTCGTGTGCTTCGGTGATCTCGACCGTTACGAAGTCGCCGGGTCTCGCGTGTGAACCTTCGGGCAGGTCGTTGATCAGAACCGAGCCGTCGATCTCAGGAGCTTGCGAGTCCATTCGGCCCTCGAGCAGCAGATCGGTTTCTTTCGACTTGCCCTCGAGCAAGACCTTCACCTGCGCTCCAACCAGTCTCCGATTCCTGCGCAGAGATATTCGCGCTTGCTCTTTCATCAGCCGCTGCTCGCGGACTTTCGCAACCGCGGGGTCCACTTTCTCATCGAGATCGAATGCTGCGGAGTTCTCTTCGTCCGAATAGGTGAACACGCCGACGCGATCGAACTGTGCTGAGCGCACGAAGGCCAACAACTCCTCGAAGTCCTCTTCGCGTTCGCCGGGGAACCCGACGATGAAAGTCGTGCGAATAGCCACGCCCGGAACACGTTCCCGAATGCGCTCGATCATCCGCTCGTACGCCTCTCGATTGCCGCCACGACGCATTCGGCCAAGCACACGACGGCTGGCGTGTTGAAGCGGAATGTCGAAGTAGTTGCAGACGTTCTCGCGGCTTGCCATCACGTCGAGCAGTTCGTTGGTGATTGCAGTCGGATAACAATAGAGGAATCGCACCCACTCCACGCCCGGAACCGCGGCGATTGAATCGACCAGCCGCGCAAGCCCAATTGGCAGCGCGAGATCGCTGCCATAGGTGGTCGTGTCCTGCGAGATCAACACGAACTCTTTTACGCCTTGCGCCGCCAGCATCTCGACTTCCCTGAGGATCGATTCCGGCGAGCGCGATCGAAACACGCCGCGCAGCTTTGGAATAATGCAGAACGCGCAAGTGTGATCGCAGCCTTCCGCTATCTTCACGTAAGCGGTGTACGGCGCGGTAGCTCGCAGGCGCGGCGTGGTCTCGTCGTACAGGAAAAGCTCGGGAGCCGCGGCGCCGTCGCTGTAGACCGGCAAAACACGATGACCGTTTGGCTCGACGAGAGATTCGATTTCCTTTAGCTGGTTGACCCCGATGCAACCGTCGATCTCGGGAATCTCTCGCTGGAGATCTTCCCTGTAACGTTCAACAAGACAGCCGGCGACGATCAACCGCTTCAGGTTGCCCGTTTGTTTGAGCTGGGCCATCTCGAGAATGGTATTGACCGATTCCTGACGCGCGGAGTCGATGAAGCCGCAGGTGTTCACCACCAGAACGTCGGCGGCGCTCGAGTCGGCGGTGATCTCGTATCCCTGCCGCGCGAGCAATCCCATCATCACCTCGCTATCGACGAGGTTCTTGGGACATCCCAGGCTTACCATTCCAACTTTCTTTTTGTCGGCCATTTGGTGATTGCGAGCGTCAGTCAGCTATCCGCGCTTGAGCGGAAACCATAATGTTAGCGGACGAGCCCTGTTTTTACTAGGAACCTTGGTAGTGTTCGGATTCTGCGTTTCTTAATAACCTTCGCGTGCTTTGCGGTCCTTCGCGACTTTGCGCTGAGTATTGGGTATTGAAGGAGCAGGACCCAATACTCAGCGCAAAGTCGCAAAGGACCGCAAAGCACGCGAAGGACTGACCGGACGTTACAAGTCAGCAACCCAATAACCGAACACCAGGGGAACTTTACTTGTGCTTGTCTCTTGACGGGGCCTGGTAGACGTTGCGGCTTGTTCGAACGATGGCGCCGGGCTTGCGCACCTCGACTCGAATCTGATGGGTGCGGCCGTCGCGCCGGCTGCTCTCGGGAGGGTAGTAGGCCAGCGTGTAACCCGATCTGATTTCCTCGGCGATTGCTTTGAAGACCGGCGTGAAGTCTTTAGCGTCCGCCGAAAAGTCGGAGCCTCCAGTCATCGGGATGATGCGAGAGACATCCAGCAGCGTCATGCTCCTCTGATTCGCGCTGAGGCCGGCCACATAAGAGGGCAGCGTGATCGAGAACACCGTCACTTCGGCGTCGTTCGCGCGATGAATCAAGTCTTGCTGGTCGGTGGAGTCTACGTTGTCGAAGCCGTCGGTGATTACGATGACAACTCTTCGAAGCCTGCGCGCGCCGCGGAAATGAGGCGCTCGCTTCAGCATCGAAACAGCGCGATCGATTGACCCGAAGATCCGTGACGATCCTTCCGCTCTTCCTATACGCAAAAACCCCTGGCTCAGCTTCGCGGGATCGCTTGTGAAATCCTGAAGCACTCGAATTTCGTTGTTGAAGGCCATGACCGCAAAAAGCGACTCGGGACGGACGAGCTTGACGAAGCTCATCGCCGCTTTGCGTTGCTCCTCGATCTCTTCAGGCTTGATGCTGCCCGATATGTCCAGGGCAAACACGACGGCGAGCGGGCGGCTAAGCGTGGCTTCCTCATTGGCTTCGAAAAATTCGAGCCTCTGCGGTTGCCCGTCTTCGTAGACGATGAAGTCTTCGGCTTTGAGCTTTCGTATGAAGTTGCCGTCTTTGTCCGTTACCGTCGCGTCGATGGCGACAAGGTCAGTTTCGAGTTTGATCGCCTGATCGCTCTGCCCGGCGATTGCCGGCCCGATGCCGGCCATCAGCAGGAACGCCTGAACGATGCAAATTAAGGTAAGCGTGTAGCGGGTCTTCACAGCTTGACTCCGTCGGCGTTGGTCACGTGGTAGAAGAGCTTATCACGCGGGACAGAGGTGCTGCTACGGAATGACCGTGAGCGTGCGAATGTTCGACGTCCTTCCCGTGGAGTTGCGAACCTGAACGTTCAGCGTGCCGGGGGCTGCCACCAGCGCGTTTGTCATTTGGCCTACAAGCTCGGTGGCGCTCGAGCTCTCCAACGTAAGCGCTACGCCGTTCACCAACAGTTGAGCGCCGGAATCGAAATCCGTCCCGTCCACTACGAGTCTCAGTTTCTTGCCCGCCATCCCGGCGAAGAGCTGATCGAAGACGTTTGCTCGCTTCTTTTTGTAAACGAACATTGAAGTGATCTGGGGAATCTTGTCGGGCGGCGGAGGATTCGGATCGCCCTTGGTAACCGCGAAAGCCTGCTGGTTCGAAGCCGAGCTGTCGGGGTTTCGAACCTCGAGCGTGATCGTTCCCTCGCTTGCCAATGCGCCGGCGGGCAGGTCTGCGAGCAGCTCAAACGCCGATGAACCGGGCCGCGTCACCAGCGCCGCGTTGTGAGTGACATCGAACACAATCGCTCCCGGTTTTACATGACGAACCACCAGCGAAATCGTTACGCCCGGCGAGCCTGCCTTTATCGCAGCCGGATGCGGCGGGCCGATGAACGGCAGCGAGTCGCTTCCGGTTCGATGTATTCGGTAGATGAAATGATGGTGCTCGTTTCTGTCGAAGTGATGCACGGGATCAAAACGAGCAACGTAGATGTCACCGGTTATTGGATCGATGGCGACGTCGACCGGCCCGTCGTCAGGATCGATCACGTCGAAGTCTGCGATCGGCGGAGTTACTTCGGTTGTTTGAAATCCAGTTGCTGCACTTCCGGCGAGCACATAGCGACGCAAATCTCCGCCGGTACCGCCAAGTCGTTTCAAGATGGTCACAAGCATTTGGTTCGCGGAGCCTCCTGCTTGTGGCCCGGTGTAGAATCCGATCGCGGTTGGTGTAATGTGTTGGGGCAGCACCTGGACCAGTCCGCGCACTCCAGCGCACGCAGGGTTCGTGGTATCGGGAACTCCTTCGCATCCTGGAAACCCATACTTGCCGCCCTGAACGATCCAGCTTATTCCATCGAGCGGATCCTCAGGATGGGGATCACTTATGTCGCCCGAACCGATTTCGGTTGCAAAGAGCTGTTTGCTTACCGGATCGAAGCCCAGGCCGAACGGGTTGCGGAGCCCCGTCGCGAAGACATCAGGTTGAGGAATCGCGGTATCAACATTGACGCGAAGAATCGTAGCGTTGAGCGGTCCTTCGGGAAACTGGCCAGTCCCGGCATCGGTAGCAGAACCCTGCCCGATGTAAAGCAGACCATCGGCGCCGAATTTGAGCCTGGTGGTCTGGTGATCTCCCTGGCTTGGAAGATTGTCAACTATCGTCGTTGTCTCATCGGCAACGTCGTCTCCATTCAGATCTCTCAATCTGACCACTCGGCCTGCGCCGCCTACTATGTTGCTGGTGACGAATAAGTCGCCGTTGGCTCGGAACTCAACGCCGAACGGCTGAGGAAGCCCGGTCGCAAAGGTCTTAACCTGATCGGCTCGCCCATCCTCGTTGTTGTCCAGCAGTATCAGGATCTTCGCCGCTCCGGTCCCTACAAACAGGCGGCCGCGCGAGTCAAACGCCATCGAAAGCGGTCCGGTGTAACAGGTGTCTGGGTTCGAACAACTCACAAAGTCGGGAACATTAGTCGGATCGGCGAACACGTTGATCTCAAAGCCGGGCGCTGCAGACGGACGAAATTGAGCGAGAGCTGGAGCCGGGAGCTTCGTGGACGTTAATAAGAGCGCAGCCGCCAACGCAGCGGCGAAGACTGTCGCGCGGGACCTCAACAACAAAATAATTCCCCCTTGCTCAGGTTAGATCGGTGTTGGACTTCAGATTTGAATACTATCTGTCGCGACAGTCATGAGGCAAGAATGGCGGCAGCGCAGGCGATCGGCTCTCGCGTGCTTCGGGCGCTTTGCGTACTTTGCGGTTCTTAGCATCTTTGCGCGGGGAATTCTCAACGCAAAGACGCAAAGAACCGCAAAGCACGCAAAGATAGCTTTTGATGTCAACGCAAATGTACTCGAAGCATCAGTCTGATTGATACACCTGCCGTCAGAGAGTATTTTAGCGAAGGCTTCGGTATTCGGTATCAGGCGCATGACTCAAAAGGATAGCCAGCTTACAAAACTACCCAGGGGAGGAAATGGAAATGCTGAAAGAGTTCAAGGAATTCGTGATGCGCGGGAATGTGATGGACCTTGCGATCGGCATCATCATCGGCGCGGCGTTTGGCAAGATCGTCACTTCGTTTGTAGGCGACATACTGATGCCGCCGATTGGATTGGTGCTCGGCAACGTGGATTTCGCCAACCTGTTTATCAATCTCTCGCGCGTCCACTACGACACGCTGAAGGCTGCGAAAGAGGCGGGCGCGGCGACGATTAACTATGGAGCGTTCATTCAAACGGTAATCGATTTCGTGATCGTGGCGTTCGTGATCTTCTTGGTCGTCAAGCAAATCAACAAGATGAAACGCAAACCTGCCGACATAGCGCCTTCGACAAAGGAGTGCTCTTTTTGCGCGTTGGACGTTCCGATCAAGGCAATCAAATGCCCGCACTGCACATCTGAGTTGAAGGCGGCCTGAACCTCCCGCTCGCCGCGTTGCGTTTTCAAGTTAATGGTGTCAGCCTTTTGATCAAGGCTTACAGGGAGACATTCGATTCATCTGGAGGTGATATGAGTATCGCAGTGCAACGAAGGACTTTGGTTTCAAGTGTGCTGATGACCCTGATGGTAATTACTGGCTTTGCGCCGGCGGCGCAGTCCGCTCAGCGGAGACCCGCGCCGGCTGCAAAACGCACGACGCCCGCGAAGGCGGTGCAGTCTCCTTTCAACCAGGGTTACCAGAAAGGCTATGACGAAGGTTTTGCGCAGGGCGAAACCGACTGGAGCAGTAGTGCGCCACGTGACTTCAGGCGATCGGACCGCTGGCAGCAGCGCGCCAACACGTCTGAAGAGTATCGTCAGGGTTACGAGCTCGGGTTCGAGCTGGCGTACTCGGATGGGTATTACGGGCGGGCTCGCAACGCGGCGGTTCCTCGCAACGGGGCGCTCCTGGCAAAAGCGGCTGCGCTTGCGGATCAGAGGCAATCAACACGCGAGCCTGGCGAACCGGCAAGGCAGGAGCCTTCAGACCGCGGCCGCCCACAACGCGACTCCGATCGAAGGATGTCCGGGCCGCTCAGTGTGCCCAACGGCACTGAGCTTCGAATACGATTGAGCACTCCGATCAGCAGCAAGACGGGCCGAGTCGGCGACACATTCAAAGCGACCGTCGTTTCTCCTTCGTCTTACGAAAGCTTCACCGTCGACGGTCACATTGCGACGCTCAATAAATCGGGCCGCGTGAGCGGCAAAACCGAAGTCGGGCTCGCGTTCGACACGCTGACTGCTCCCGACGGAAGACAGAGGCGGATCGACGCGGACCTTGTAAAAGTCTACGAATCGGAAAACGTAAAGAAGGTTGACGAGGAAGGCCACGTCGAGAGCGGAAGCCGAACAAAGGATTCCGAAGTGCGGGGCGGGATTGGCGCCGCCGCGGGAGCCATCCTCGGCGGGATCATCGGAGGCGGCAAAGG